>CAZUJM010000244.1:0-9311 GCA_964620405.1 uncultured Pirellulaceae bacterium
AGCTTTGAACAGGTCGGCCAGAAGACGCGCCGCATCGACGCGATCCTTCGCGAGGGCCTTGCGACCTGCCTCGACACCACGCTGCTCTTCGCATCGTCCCTGGAGGCCATGGGCCTGCATCCCGTCCTGGTCCTCACCGAAGGACACTGCTTCGCAGGCGTTTGGCTGACGGACAAGATGCTGAAGAAGCTCGTTGAGCGGGACGTCAGCGAGGTCCGCAAGGCCATCGCGGCCCGCGAACTGCTCGTCTTCGAAACGACACTCGTCGCCCAGCGTTCCGGAGTTTCGTTCGACCGCGCGCGGGCGGCGGCCGAGACGGCGCTGGATGAATCGCACGAACACACCTTCGTCGCGGCGATCGACGTCGCGCGAGCTCGCATGGCCAGCATCCGTCCGCTGGCCACGCGGTCGGAGCGTCCCGCAGGTCCCGGCCACGGCGACAACGGCCCGACGCTGCCGCTGCCTGAGGCACCCGGATACGACACCGACTCCTTGGAGGAGGACGACACACCTCCGACCACACCCACCGGACGCGTCGATCGCTGGCAGCGGAAGCTGCTGGATCTCTCACTGCGGAACCGTCTGTTAAATTTTCGCGTTACGAAACAGTGCATTCCCCTGCACTGTCCTGAGCTCGGGCAGCTGGAAGACCACCTGGCGGAGCGTGAGCGCCTGCGCCTGGTCTCACTGCTGGAGGAAAACCGTGTCGCGCGACGCGACCACGGATTGCATCGAGACCGGACGCAGCAGGATCTCGACCATGAATTCGCCGCCCGCGCGTTGGAACGCAGGGAACTGCCCTGCGCGCTGGAGGCGGCTGAACTCGAGGCGCGACTGACCCTGCTGTTGCGCAAGGTAAAAAACGACCTAGCCGAAGGCGGCACCAACACGCTCTTTCTCGCCCTGGGCTTCGTCAAGTGGCGGAAGTCGCCCACCGATGCGAAGATCTACCGCGCCCCGATCCTGCTCATCCCCGTCCGCCTCACGCGCAGCAGCGCGACCGCTCCGTTCTACCTCACCCAGCACGAGGACGAGGCCCGCTTTAACGCCACGCTCGTGCAGCTGCTAAAAAGGGACTTCGCCTGCGACCTGGCGCCGCTGGAGGCGAACCTGCCGTCGGACGACCGTGGCCTGGACATTCCCGCGATCCTCGAGAAGACGCGTCGAGCCATCCGCGACCTGCCGGGCTTCGAGGTCGTCGAGGAGGCGGCCCTGGCCTCGTTCTCCTTCGCCAAGTACCTGATGTGGAAAGACCTCGTCGACCGCATCGACCTGCTCGACCAGAACCGCGTCGTCCGCCATCTGGTACACGAACCCGACAAACCGTTCCTGAAGGACGACGCGACTCCGCTGCCGTGCCCCCACGAGATCGACACGCGATACCAGCCCGCGGATATCGTCCATCCGCTGCCCGCCGACTCGTCGCAACTGGCCGCCGTCATGGCGGTCTCGGAGGGACACGACCTGGTCATCGTCGGCCCGCCGGGAACGGGCAAGAGCCAGACCATCGCCAACCTCATCGCGCAGTGTCTGTCCGAAGGCAAGACCGTGCTGTTCGTCGCCGAGAAGACGGCCGCCCTGGATGTCGTCTACCGCCGATTGCGCGAACATGGACTGGGAGACTGTGCCGTCGAACTGCACTCGAACAAGGCCGAACGGCGACGTTTCCTCGAGCAGTTGGAGACCTCCTGGAAACGTCCGGCGCCATCCCACTCCGGCGAATGGCTGCCAATCAGCGAACGCCTCCGCGTGCGCCGCGACGAACTGAACGCGTACGTCGTCGCCCTGCACGCCGTTCATTCGAATGGCTGGAGTGTCTTTCGAGCGATGGGACTGTCCGTGGCCGGTTCCGACGTGGCCTGCCCGCCGCTCGCGTGGAGCAGCGATACACGCCATCGTCGTGAAGAGTACATGGCGTTGACCAAGACGGTCGCCGAGGCCGCGTCGGCGCGGCAGGCGATCGCGCCGGGAGCGGACCTGAAACGGATGGAGTCGACCGAGTGGTCGATGGCCTGGGAGACCGAACTGCTCGACAACTGCCGGCAGTTGCAGGAGGCCAGCGAACGGCTTTCGCAAGCGACCGACCGACTGGCATCGCTGCTGGACGCGACCCCGCTGACGGACATGACAAGCGGTCGCCTCAACGGGCTGTTCAAGGTCGCCACGGAACTGGCGAAGAACGATCCGCCGCCGCCGGCGATCTTGCTGCATCCCCATCTCGCGGGACTGCGTGCCGCGCTGGAGGCTCACGGTGCACTGCTGGACCAACGCACGGAGGCTCGAGCTGCAAGCTTGGAGGCCGAGACGCAGATGCGCGCGGTGCTCGGCCTGGCTCCCGCAACGAAGGTCTCCGCCGACGGCGCCCCGGAATGCCTGCGGCTCGCCACCGCCCTCACCGGCCCCGACGCCGCGGGCGCACCGCTGGTCCTTCATCGGCAACTCGAGTCGCTGCCGTCCGCCGTCTCGGTCCGCAGCAAGCTGCTCCAGCAACTGGCCGAAACGCAGAGAGCACTCGAGGCGCGCTCCTACAGCGGCGCCCTGCTGCGCCACCTTCCAATCGAGACGCTCCTTCGTGACTGGCTGGGCGCCTCCGGGACCTTCTGGCCGTTGTCCTTGTGGAAGAAGCATTCCATCAAACAGAAGCTGAAGACGTACGTCACGCCGGGAGCGGTGCCGGATCCGGCGTTTGACCTGCCGTTGCTGGCCGAGTACCTGGATTGCCAGAAGAAGCTGGAGGAGCATCGGCACTCGCTCGCGCTGCCACCCGCGTTGGAGGCGGCCGTTCACGAGTCGCCGGCCGCGATTCAGGGCCCGATCGAGGCGGCCCTGCGACTGCGTCAGAAGATCCAGGCCCTGGGCGGTCCGCCCGCGGGAGCGACGCAATCATCCCACGCCCCCGCCGACGTCGGCCAGGCGACCCGGATCCTGCTCGCCAGCGCCGAATCGCTGCTGGCCGCGCACGATAAGCTCGAGGTGCTGGCCGGGCAACTCGACGCCAGCCTGCAGCGTCTGGAGTTGCCGCCGGAGCTGCGCGCGGTCGTCCGGGACGACGCCAGCGCATTGACGTCGAGCCTGGAGGCCGCACAGCGATGGACAACCCACCTGGCCGAAGCGGGCTTCGCGAAGGAACAGATCCCGGTGCTGCTGCGGGCGGTCGTGGCAGCGCCGGCGAACGCCTTTCGCGAAGCGGGCACGGAGTTTCATCGCGAGGCAAAACAGTTCCGTGGCGCCTGGAACCGGTACGATCAACTGGCCGGATGCGCGCCCGCACCGCCGAGTTCGCGCCAGGTGATGGGCGATGCCCGGCAGCAAGCGGAGACAATCCTGGGACACCGCACGCTGCTGCGTCCCTGGACGCGGTGGGTGGCCGCTCGTCGGCAGGCGGAGGCGTTGGGGCTGGGCACCTTTGCCTCGGCGATCTGGTCCGGGGACCTCGCGCCGCAAGACGCCGCCGCGCGCCTGGAACTCGCCTACGCCCGCTGGTGGCTGCCGCTGGCGCTCGATGCCAGCGGCCCATTGCGCAGCTTCCAGAAGACTCGCCACGAGCAGGCCATCGAGGAGTTCCGTCGCCTCGACGACCTGGCCCGGGAGGCGGCCGCCCCGCAGGCGCTGCGCGCCGTCCACCATGGCCTGCCCGACATGACCTTCGTGCCGCGCGCTTCAGAACTCGGCTACCTGCGCCATCAGTTGGGACTCAAGCGGCCCAGCAAATCGATTCGCGACGTCATCACGAACATGCCCACATCGTTCCGCAAGCTCGCGCCCTGCCTGCTCATGTCGCCCCTCTCCATCGCCCAGTATCTGCCGCCCGGGGAAGCGTTGTTCGATGTGGTCGTCTTTGACGAAGCGTCGCAGATCGCCACCTGGGACGCCATCGGCGCGATCGCGCGCGGCAAGCAGACGATCATTGTCGGCGACCCCAAACAGTTGCCGCCGACGAACTTCTTCGGACGCGTCGACGATGACGAGGCCAACGAGGAACTCGCCGACCACGAGAAAGACTTGGAAAGCATCCTCGATGAAGTGCAGGCTTCGGGAATGCCCACGGTGCAGCTGAACTGGCACTACCGCAGCCGCCACGAGTCGCTGATTGCGTTCTCGAACCGGAGCTACTACGGCGGGCAGTTGATCACCTTCCCTGCGGCGGAATCGACCGACCGCGGCGTTTCCCTGACCATCGTGGAAGGCGCGCTCTACGACCGCGGAAACACCCGCACGAATCGCTTGGAGGCCGAGGCGATTGTGGCGGACGCCGTGCGTCGGATGAAGCAGAACCTC
Source organism: uncultured Pirellulaceae bacterium (assembly GCA_964620405.1). Classification (GTDB taxonomy): domain Bacteria; phylum Planctomycetota; class Planctomycetia; order Pirellulales; family Pirellulaceae; genus CAZUJM01. The sequence goes on from CAZUJM010000244.1 coordinate 4,279, forward strand.
GCTCTTCCCGAAGACGAACGCCTCACCTTCGGCGTCGTCACCTTCAACAGCCAGCAGCAGACGCTGATCCAGGACCTCTTCGATGAAGCCTTGCGCGCCGCGCCGGAACTAGAATGGTTCTTCGCCGATGAGCGGATCGAACCGACGGCGGTGAAGAACCTGGAGAACGTCCAGGGCGACGAGCGGGACATCATGTACTTCTCGATCACCTTCGGCTGGGACGCGAACGGCAAGTTCCCCGTCGACTTCGGCGCCATCAATCGCAACGGCGGCGAGCGACGCCTGAATGTCGCGGTGACGCGAGCGCGACAGGCTCTCTGCGTCTACGCCTCGTTCCAGCCCGACCAGCTCCAAGCCGCTCGCTCCGCGGCGCGCGGCGTGAACGACCTGAAGCGATTCTTGGAGTTCGCGCAGCGCGGCGCCAGCGCGCTGGCCCCACGGGAAGAGTTCGCAGCGGGCGAACACGACTGCCCGCTGGAAGGATCGGTCGCCAAGTCCCTGGCCGATCGTGGCTGGCGTGTGGAGCGACGCGTGGGCGTGTCCGACTTCCGCGTCGACCTCGGCATCGTGCATCCCGACCATCCGGAAACCTACCTCGCGGGCGTGGAATGCGATGGCGCCACCTATCTGCGCTCCGCGACGGCGCGGGACCGCGACAAGACCCGCAAGCTAGTGCTGGAGGGCCTGGGATGGAACGTCCTGCGAGTCTGGTCCACCCATTGGTCCTACGACCCACGCGGCGCGGCCGAGGAACTGCACGCGCGGCTGGAACAACTGCTGGCCGATTCGCGGAGTCGTAGCCAGCACACGCCGTGTGCTGGTCGCAACGACATACCAGAGCAGCCCACGCGGCGGCAGCGACAATGCAGATCGGCACACGGCGTGTGCCGACTACAACGCAGGCATCTCGTAGCCAGCACACGCCGTGTGCTGGTCGCAACGACATACCAGAGCAGCCCGTGAGAAGATGTCGACGCTGCTCAAGGACCTCGTCAGATCACCTGCCAGACTGACGAGTAGGTGCGTGGCGTGCCACCATCACCATCGTTGAGCAGCACATGAAGCGTGCGTGTGCCGGGCACGTCCCCGGCGAGGACGCTGAAGCGGATCTGCCGCAGAAGTGCCGTGGCGGCGTCGATCGTCGAGTTGGTGGTCTTCGCGAACGCCAGCGTCAGCGGCATCGTTCCCGTGCCGCCGGTTCGCGTGGCAAAGAAGACACCGTTGTAGTACACGTTCGCGCCTGAAGTGGTGATGCCGCCGCCCGCCTCGATCGAGAACTGGTCGTACGCCGTGGGGTTCAGCGACTTGACAACCAGGGAACCACCGCTGAAGTTGGGCGAATCGGGATCGGCCACCACGGCGTCCGGGTTCGCCACCGCAACGGCGATGTCGCCGATGGTGACGGAGTTCGTAGCCGGGATGCCGCTGATGGTCGGCATGTCGTTGACCCGGGCGATCGTCACGTTACGCGATACCGGAGCACTGGCGAGACCGGTGGGTTCCGGTCCATCGGTCAGGGTGAAGCGGATGGTGCGGATCAGCGTCGACGGGTCGTCACTCAGGTTCACATACGTCACAGCCCTCAACAGGGCCTTGGTCGCCGCGAGCGAGGCGTTGGCGTTCAGGGCAACGACCAGCGGTTCCGTGGCGTTCCCGCCCGAGAACGTGCCGATGAGCACTCCGCCGTATCGCACCTGGTCGCCCGCGACGCCGATCTGGCCAGCGGCGTTGCCGATGTTCTTGATGCCCAACAGGTCTTCCTCCAGACCATTCGCCGTGAACTGCGCGGTCAACCGCCCCCCGTTGAAACTGGCCGGCATGTCGCCATCGGTCACCGTGCCCGCGCCGGCCACCAGCAGCGTGGCGTTCTCGGTGTAGGCAACACTGGCCGATCCGACGGACAGCACCGGCGCGTCGGGCATCGCCGTGACACTCACCTGCTTCGTGGCCACCGCGCTGGTCAGGCCCGAGGGCCCGTCCTTGAGCGAGAACTGGATGGCACGCTGGCCCGTGGTGGGCGCGTGGCTCGTGTTGTTGAACGTGATGCTCCGCGCGAGCGCCTGCACGGCGGCCGGAGTGGCCGTGCCTTGGCTGTTGAATGTCACGACCAGTCGCGTCGTTCCGCCGCCACCGGTGTAGGTACCGATGACCGCGCCGCCATACGTGACACTGTTCACTCCGTTGATCGTCGCGATCCCGATCTGGCCGGCGCCCGTGCCCGTGTGGCGAATGGCGAGGCGATCGGTGGAGGAACCGTTCACGGCGATCTTGGCGTAGAAGGCTCCGCCATTGAAGTTCGCCGGGTTGTCGGGGTCGCTGACCTGCGCACCGGCGTCCACGACCACCGCGCCGCCATCCTCGATGAAGGCCGTCACGCCGCTGGTCGTCGTCACGACGGGCATGTCCGCGACAGCCGCCACCTTCACCACGCGCGTGTCTTGCCGATAGGTGCTCGCCGTGGCGTTGCGCACCAGGTGAAAACGGACCGTCCGGTCGGCGGTCGAGGGGTAGTCCGTGGTGGTCAGGAAGCCGATGGTCCGAGCGACTGCCCGGACGACAGTTTCGGTGGCTTGGTCCGAAGTGAACTGGATCACCAGGTCACTGGTACCCGAGCCGCCCGTCAACGTGGCCACGTCGACGCCTCCATAGGTGACGTAGGTCGTGTCGTTTTCCGAGCGAGTGCTCACCTGCCCCGCGCCGGTGCCGATCGGCTTGATGAGCAACCGATCCCGGCTGCTATCCCGGTTGACCGTGATGGAAGCCGTCAGGATCGCGCCGTTCAGGCTGGGTACCGGTTCGGGGTCGGAAACTCCCGCAGATCCGTCGATCAGCACCGCCGCGCCGTTCTCCGTGTAGGTGACATAGCCGGTGGCCAGGCTCACGGTCGGTGGGGCGAGCACGGCGGGATTCATCAGCAGCCGCACATCCACGGATGCCCCGGGCACCGCCGCATCGGCGGGACCTGAATAGCCGTTAGAGGGCGAGAGCTCCACGTTCGGATCGGCTTGCGAATGGTTGCCAGGACGCTGTTCCTCCAGGGGTACAAACAGCACGCCGTGGGCGCGGACCAGATCGGTGGGCATCCCCGTGTCGGTCGACAGTTGGAGAATGAGGTCGCGAGTTTCGCCGGGCGCCACCGTGATGTTCTGGCCGTGCAGGTTCAGCCCCGAGACCGGGTCCAGCAAACGCGGCGAGAAACTGTAGGTGGACCGGTGAACCACAGTGCCCGTGACTTCGGTGGCCCCGGAATTGGTGATGGTCACGGGCAGTTCCAACGTGGAGCCCTTCATCACCGACACTTCCGGGCTCAACTCCGCGCCGTTGATATTCACTTGGATGTTGGTCGGTTCCGGAACGTACGACAGCTTGATATCGTCCACCCACATCTTCACCGGGTGTCCGGTTTCGGGGCTGGAGAAGTAGGGATCCATGTCCACGTAGAACCGAGTCAGCAGCTCGTAGTAGTCGCCTGCGCTGGCGGTGGGGTTCTTGACCTGCCGAACCAAGTTCATGCCGCGTTGGTGCTGGGGGATCTCGTTGACGACGACATGCATCCAACCGTCGCGCGCCCGATCGTGACGCAGTACCAGTTCGTGGTAGTAGTGCCAGTTGTCCGATTCGACCACCTTGACGTCGGGAACGATCTTCGCGGGATCGTAGTGGTAGGTGCCGACATGCATGTTGCGATCGGCGGTCGTCGACGAAACGGCGCGGAAACCATCCTCGAACCTCACCCAGAACTCCAGGCGGTTCGCCTGCACGCCGCGCGGCAGGATGTAGCCCGCTTCGGTGTCGATGTTCTCAATCATGCCCGAGGAGGCGCGATTGCGGACCACGAAGAAGCCGGGCAGTCCAGCGGCCGTGTTCGGCGACTCCACCAGCAGCGCCGTGCTGCCATTCCGGCCAGCTCCGGGAGCCAGCGACAGCTGGTCGACACCGCTGTCGCCCTTGGGCACGACATAGGTCGCCTCGGTACCACTCGGCTGGGTCCGCAGCCAGTCGTCGTCACGCAGCACGGTGTCCTCGAAGTCCATCACGACAAACTCCGACGCCTCGGCCACCGTCATCGCCCAACGATTCTCCAACGACTCGAAACCCATCTGCTTGCGGCGACGTCTCATGCTCTCAGTCTTCCTCTCGGTTGGTTCTCGGACTGCCTGCGCCGCGTTGCGAGCGCAACGTTGGGCGTTCGAAGCCGCAGAGACGCAAGCAGCGTGCCGAACAGAAATTCCGCGAAAACGCGAGGCGCGTTGGAGCGAAGACCAACGCCTTGTCGGCCAGAGAATGCCGATTTCATCGGGAAAACCACGCTCGCTGCCGTCCCCGCGCAGGAGGCGGCCGCTGTCGAAACCTGCGGTTTCGCGCAGAAACGGCGTGCCGCGACGCACAGGGCTCAGTGCGCAGGTTGTGTGCGGTCAAGCACTCGCGAGTCTTCAGGAAAAGAACTCGCTGTGTCCTGCGCACCGTGGACTCGACCTGCCAACGATCTTGGCGCGGCAAGCGGGCGCGCGGCAGTTGGCGGAGTTTGAAAGGAGACAACCACGCAAGTCGCGCGACCGGTTACAGCCGCTTGGCGCGGTGACGATGGCGTCCCGCAAGGAGAAGCGTTCCGAACCGCACACGCGGGCCTTCGCGAAACGAGCCGCCCAGGACCACCCTGAGCCACGACGGCACATGGGAACGCTCGGATACCGTCCAGGAGGATCTGCGGCGCGTTCGATGCGCGGAGTTGACCCGAGCGACGATCGACCGTCAATCCTGCGAAGGCTTCGTGGCGGCGGCTTCCGGTTTCAGGTTCCGATCCAGGAAATCGAACATGGCCTGCTCCGCCCGCTGCGCGTCGTCGCCTTGGAATCCGTGCCCGGCGTCCTCGAGCGTCAGCAGTTGCACGGTGACGTCCGCCGCCTGCATCCGTTCATAGATCCAGACGGCCTGCTCGAAGTGGACGTAGGGATCGCGGGTGCCGTGGATCAGCAGGGTGGGCGCGGAGCCAGCGGACGGCGGCCTTGACATCGTGCACGGCGGCCGGATAC
>CAZUJM010000245.1:0-9294 GCA_964620405.1 uncultured Pirellulaceae bacterium
TTTCACCGACGCGGACCGTAATGTTGCCATCGTTGGCGGCCGCGAATCCCTTGTCGTAGATGCGGCGACCGATCTCGCAGATGTCTTGTTTGATCTTATGGACGTTCACCATGGGATCTCATTCCGTTCACGAAAGTCAGGGACCGTCAGGAGACGGCCGGGCCTAGTTGGATCTGATCGAGGATACCGGCGTTGTACGCATCCACCGGCTTCATGTCGGGATGGAAAGGCTGGGCAGCCTCGCCGCCCTCGCTCAGCATGATGCGGCTCCCGGGCCCCGCGCCATACTCGTCGTACACCACCAGCTCCTCCGCGTCCGGGATGGAGCCCGCACGCAGGTCCGCGAGGCTCAAGGGCACGGCCAGCTTGAGCGGCCCGCCGCGCAGCGCAGGATGCACCTGGCTGAGGGTGACCGTTCCGAGGACATGGGCGATACGCATCTTGGATTCCTTCAGGACTCTCTGCGGTTGTCTGCTGTGTTGGCCTGCCGTGGTTGCGCGAACGCGGATACATGGAGTCAGGGGAACGAGGACATCAGCTGCTGGGTGCGGTCCCGCCGACTCGCACCCGCGTTGCAAAGGCCTGCACGATCGCTTGCACCGAGGCCAGCGACTGCAGGCTCGAGTTGACGACCAGCACCTGCGGCTGCAGCTGCAGCCAGGCTTGTTCGAGCGTGGCGACCGAGTGCACGGCGACGGCTCGCAAGCCCGTGTCACGGCCGATCTGCCAGGCCAACTCGGCCCACCGCGGCGTGACGACCACCGCGTGGCGATACGCACCTTCCGCGGAGGAACGCAGCGGCGTGAGCAGTTCGTCCAGTCCGCGCTGGACACTCCACGCGGCCCCAGTCCCCTGTGCCACCGCTTCGGCCGTCCAGCGAGTTTCATCGCGCACCAGCAGTCCACCGACGCACGAGGCATGCTGTGGAGCGGCGAGCGGCGATGTGCCGCGTTCCAGTCGGATCCCCAAGCGGCGCAGCTCATCGCGGACGAGCGGTGTGATGACCGTGCGCGGTCCGACCTGGACGAGCTGGATACCCGAGAGGCGACCGCGGAGCAGTTCCCAGGTGACCACCGGATCCGTCAGCTTCAGCGTGCCCGCGGACCCGGCAACCGCAGACCCGGCGACGAGCGGCACGGCCGCGGGGGATGCAGGCGTGACGGCAACGGGCGCAGCCGACGGCGACGCGTGCTGCAACTGCTGCAGCACGGCCTGCACGATGGATGCGATCTGTTGCGGGTCGACGTTCATCGGTGGATGTTCGCGGGAACCTTGTTTGTCTGGATAACGACTTGGTGGTCTCGGTAACGAATCAGTCCTGGATGCCCACGACCGTCCAGCGAACGGGCGTCGCGCTGGCTCGCAGCCAGTCGCGGGCGAATCGTCCGTCGCTGGTCAGGATCACGGTCTGTCCAATGCCGGCTCCCACGCTGTCGATCGCCACCAGCGGCTCACCGTCCGGCTGGACGCCGTCGGCCAGGTACGGCTGCACGATGAGCAGCTTCTGCCGTTCCATCGACGCGTGCTTGACGGTCGAGATCGCGGTGCCGACAACGGAGCCGACGAGCATGGGAGGGAACTTTCGTGGGGCTAGTAGTTGGGTTCGTTGGCGTTGGATGCGTGATCTCGGGCAGCGTGGTCCGCGGCTTACTTGCCGAGGATGCACAGGTCTTCAATGATCGAGCAGCGGCGTTCGCGGGTGAAGGTCAGCGGCGTGGTCACGCCTTCTCCGGTCGGCGTGGCGATCGAATACGAGATGTAGCCTTCGCCGCCGACGCCGAGGGCCGCGAAGCACGGGCCGTTCTTCACGAACAGCGTCGTGTCCATGATGCGGCCCATGCGGGTCATGTTGCGGACGTTGTTGGAGTGGATGATGGCCGTGTGGCGGAAGCCGTGTTCGTAGTGCTTGGCCTTCGCGATCGCTTCCTCGACGTCGCGGCAGCGGACGAAGGGCAGGAAGGGCATCATCTGCTCGACGGGCACGAACGGATTATTCTCGTCGGTTTCGGCGAAGATCAGTTCCGTCTCGCGTCCGACGTTGCGGCCGGCGGCGGCGGCGAGGACGGCGGCGTCCTTGCCGAGCAGGTCTTTGTTGGGCGCGAAGTGGCGGTGGGAACCTTCGCCGACCTCCACCATCGCGGCCTTGGTGAGCCGGTCGGTTTCGGCGGCCGAGAGGCGCACGGCGCCGGCTCGCTGCATTGCTTCCATCATGGCGTCAAACACGCTGGCAACGACGAACACCTCCTTCTCGGCGATGCAGAGCAGGTTGTTGTCGTAGGAGGAGCCGGCGATGATCGAGCGGGCGGCGCGGTCGAGGTCGGCCGTCTCGTCGACCACGACGGGCGGGTTGCCCGGGCCCGCGACCACGGCGCGTTTGCCGGAGTTGAGGGCCGCTCGCGCGACGGCGGGGCCGCCGGTGACGCAGATCATCGCGATGTCGCGGTGCTTGAAGATCTGGTCGGCCGTCTCCAGCGTCGGCTCGGCGATCACACAGATCAGGTTGTCGATGCCCAGTTCGCGGAGGATCGCCTCATTGAAGCGGCGGACGCCTTCGGCCGCGATCCGCTTGCCGCTCGGGTGCGGATTCACGACCAGCGTGTTGCCGCCCGCGATCATGCTGATGGCGTTGCCGGTGATCGTGGGCAGCGAGTGGGTGACGGGCGTGATCGCGCCGATGACGCCGAAGGGTGCGTGTTCGATGACGGCCAGGCCGTGGTCGCCACTGAAGACTTCGCTCCGCAGGAACTCCACGCCCGGCGTGCGGGTGCCCAGCGTCTTGAGCTTCTCGATCTTGTGCGCGAGGCGGCCGATCTTGGTCTCCTCCATCTCGGCGGTGCCGAGTTCGACGCACTGGTCGATGGAGATGCGGCGGATGATTTCGATGATTTTCTTGCGGTCTTCCTTCGTCCGGGAGCTCAGCTCCTCGAAGGCGTCGCGAGCGGCTGCCACGGCCTCCTGCACGCAGGTGAACACGCCGTGCCGACCGCGGAACCGCTGGCCCGACACCGGACTTCCCGTGCCCGGCGACTGCTGCCGCACCTGGGCCAGGACCTGGGATACCACATTGCGAATCAGCGTCTCATCGACTTGCATGATCAATCTCCCCCTGCATGTCCATCTATCGTGGCTCGTGAACCGCTACGCCTGGCTGACATCGCAGGCCGAAATCGCGGCCCAACATGGCAGCCTGAGGTGGCGGGTTAGTTTTTGTCTTCTTCGCGTGAAAAGACCCGATGGCTTTCCACATGCACACTGTCCACAATGCCCACCACCACGGTGTCGATGGGCAGGTTCTTGGTTTCGGGCGTGAGTCGCGCGCTGGACCCCTGCGTGATCAGCACATACTCGCCCTCGCCCGCGCCGACCGTGTCGACGGCGATAAAGGTGCGACCGGTGGTGACCAGGCTGCGGCGGTCCTTGGGGTCGAGCCGGTAGGGTTCGACCACCAGCAGGCGATGGCCCACCATGGAGTCGACCTTCTGCGTGGCGACCAGCGAACCGGTGACTTTGGCGACAAACATGGCTCAGCCTTTCAGGATTTCGTAGGTCTGTCGGGCGACGACCAGTTCTTCGTTCGTGGGCAGGACCCAAACCTGCACGCGACTCTGCTCGCCATGCAGCGTCATCTCGCCCCGCGCCTCGGCGTTGCGCGCCGGATCAAGCTCGATGCCGAAAGCCTCCAGGCCCTGGCACACGGCCTGCCGGATCTCGACGCTGTTCTCCCCGATGCCTCCGGTGAAAGCCAGCGCGTCCAGTCCGCCGAGTTCGACCAGCAGCCCGCCCAGGTAGCGGCGGATCTCGCTGGTGTACACGTCGAGGGCCAGTTGCGATTCGGCGTGTCCCTTCGCGGCCGCTTCCTGCAGGTCGCGGATGTCACCGCTCGTCCCGCTGATTCCCAGCAGGCCGCCCTGGCAGGCGAGGTCGTCCAGCACCTCCGGCAGCGAACGCCCCGTGCGTTCCATCAGCAGCGGCAGCACATACGGATCGAAGTCGCCCACGCGGTTGTTCTGCGGCAGACCCGTCTGCGGACTCATGCCCATTGAGATGCCGACACTCTTGCCGTCGCGGATCGCGCACAGGCTGCTCGATCCTCCGAGGTGGCAGCTGATAATCCGCAGGTCCGAGCGTCCGGTCAGCTGGGCCATGCGGCCGGCGATGTACCGGTGGCTGGCTCCATGAAAACCGAAACGCCGGATGTGGAACTCATCCGACCACTTCTTGGGAATCGCGTAGTAGCGCAATCGGTCCGGAATCGTCTGGTGGAAGCCCGTCTCGAAGGCGGCCACGAGCGGAATCTCGGGCAGCTTTTCGGACAGCAGCCGCATGGCCGCGATATAAGGCGGGTTGTGCGCCGGCGCGACGGTGTTCATCGCCTCCATCGCCGAGAGCACGTCCGCGTTCACACGCTGCACGCCGCTGAGTCTTCCACCATGGACCGCCTTGAATCCGATTCCCGCCACCTCGCTGGCGTCGCGCAGGCAACCGTGCTCGGGATCCGTGAGCTGGCCGAGGCACTGCCGCACGGCGACGGCATGGTCGGGAACGACCGCCGTCAGGTCGCGGCGTTCCGAACCCACCTGCACGAAGCACTGGCTGCTTGGCGAGCCGATCCGCTCCACGCCTCCGCGCGCCAGCTGCCGTTCCCCCGCCATGTCGAACAGGCGGTACTTGAAGCTGGTGGAGCCCAGGTTGGCTACGAGAATCTTCATGGTCTGCTATCCCTAGACGAAACATCCTGAAAACGCATCTCGCGGCCCGCGCCGCGAAAACCCTTGGAACAGGTCCGCGAACGGGACGGGCCCGCTGCGACGGACATCGGCCTGGAGCGTCCGGGAGGGACTGCACGGCCAGGTCGTACTTCGCGCGGCGGTCGGAGCCTCCCTGGCCCGTCCGTGTTCCGCGCGCTGCGCCCGCGATCGACTCCGGTCAGCGGCGTGCTGGCTGGAGCTCGTCGAGCTGCCGGGTGCGGGTCTAGGCCAGGTAGGCTTCGAGCAGGCCTTCGGCGGGGCGCGGGATCACGTGGCTGGCGGCCAGCTCACCGACCTGCGAAGCGGCTTGGGCACCGGCTTCCACCGCCGCGCGCACGCTGCCGACATCGCCTCGGACCACGGTCGTGACCAGTCCGCCACCGATCGAGATCCGCTTGATGATCTGCACGTTGGCCGCCTTGGCCATCGCATCCGTGGCCTCGACGAGGCCGATCAAACCCTTGGTTTCAATCAATCCAATCGCGGTGTTCATATCGTTTGGTCTTTCGAGAAAGAGAGTGTTCAGTGATCGAGGATCCCGCGGCCCTTCGTCGGCCTGCGGCGATCTCCGGGGTTCATTCGTTGGCAGTGAGGATCGATCCGCTCCGGCGCGTCGGCGATCCGGCGCTGGCAGCGGGGCACGGGCGAAACCTTAGCCGAGCGACGAGTCGCTGGCCTTCTTGCCGGCCTTCGGGGGCGTAGGCAGCACGATCGAGAGGTCTTCGTGCGGACGCGGAATGACCTGCACGCCGACGACTTCACCGATCCGGCCCGCCGCGTTCGCGCCCGCGTCCGTCGCCGCCTTCACGGCCGCGACATCACCGGTCACGAAGGCCGTGACGAGGCCGCTGCCGACCTTGTCCCAGCCCAGGAAGTTCACATTCGCCGCCTTCATCATGGCATCCGTCGCCTCGACCAGGGCGCAGAACCCCTTGGTCTCGATCATTCCCAGAGCTTCCATAGTCTTTGCCATCGCACGAGTACTCCAATAGGTGGAAGGGTTAGTTGGTCTTGAAAACAGGGTGGGTCGTTCGAGGAAGACCCGTGAATCGTAAACGAGCGTTCGGCTGGCCGATCAAGGCCCCGCACTGACACGCTCCTGTCAGTGACACTTGCAAGGCACATGCTTGAGCAGTTCGACGCGGGTGGCGGACTCCAGGGAGCACGCGTTGCCTTCGTCGGTGTCGATGTGGATCTCGAGTTTGCTGGTGGCGTCGGCGCGGACGATGACGTCCTCCATCACCATGGTGCAGCCGGGCGATTCAACCCGCAGTCGCATCAGGTCACCGTTCTGCACGCCCAGTTGCCGGGCGCGGTCGTGGCTCATGTGCACATGGCGCGCGGCGCGGATTACGCCCTGCCGCAGTTCGACCACGCCCGCCGGTCCCACCAGCACGCAGCCCGGCGTGCCCGCGATGTCACCGCTGATACGCACCGGCGCGTCGATGCCCAGGGAGATCGCGTCGGTGAACGCCAGTTCCACCTGGCTGTGCGAACGCGTCGGCCCCAGCACGCGGACATTGGGCAGCATCCGCCGCCGCGGACCGACCAGCATCACCGTCTGCTCGGCCGCATAGTAGCCGTCCTGGTAGAGCGGCTTCTGCGGCGTCAGCACGGCGTCGGGGCCGAAAAGCGTGCGGACATCCTCGTCGGTCAGATGGCAGTGCCGGGCCGAAATGCTGACAACGAGGTCGTCCGGTTCGGCCCGTCCGCTCGACGCGCCCGCCGCAGGCCCCGCGTCCGACTCCGCGCCGGCCGCTCCCTGCGAAAACACAATCTGCCGCACAATGCGTTCGATCACCGTTCGATCGAGGCCGACCGATGCCATAGGTCAAGTCCTTCCCGTCTCCAGAGGCTCTCTGTGCTCTCTCTCTGTGCTCTCTCTCTGTGCATCTCCGAGGTCACACCCGCTCCGTGCTCTCCGCGCACTCCGTGGTTGCCACCCGTTCCTGCACACGCTTCCCCGTCACCCCTCGCCCGGAGTCGGCTTCGCCACGCAGACGCGCACTCCCGCCGCTTCCAACTTGCTCCGCCACTCCGCCGGTATGTCGGCATCGGCGACGAGAATATCAATCTGTTCCAGCGAACCCATCAGCGCGAGGCTGCGATGGCCGAACTTCGTGCTGTCCGCCAGCACGATCACCTCGTCCGCCGCCTCCATGATGGCCTGCTCGGTCTCCACCAGTAAAAGGTTGCTGTTGAAACAGCCTAGGTCGCTAATCCCCGCCACACTGAGGAAAGCCCGACGGACGCTCAGCTGCCGCAGCATCTGGTTGGCGTAGGGTCCCAGGCAGACTCCCGTCCGCTGGTGCACGTAGCCGCCGATGAGCACCAGGTCGTGGTTGCCCCGCGACGTGAACAGCGTGGCGACCGGCAGCGAATTCGTCACAACCTGCAGGTTCCGATCGGCCAGCAGCAGCGCCAACTCATACGTCGTGCTGCCGCCGTCGAGCAGGATCGTGTCCCCGTCCTGCACCAGCTCCGCCGCGCACGCCGCAATCTGCTTCTTGCGTCCCCACTCGTACCGCTGCCGCTGCTCGAAATGCGGCAGCTTCGGCGACGGCCCCGTGTAGAAAACGCCGCCATGCGTCCGCTTCGCCTCGCCCGTCTCCTCCAGCGAATCCAGGTCGCGGCGAATCGTCGACGGCGAAACGTCCAGCACCGAAGCCAGCTCGTCCAGCGAAGCGAACCCCCGCTGACGCACGAACTCCAGCAAACGACTCCGCCGTTCGTCCGTCTGCATAGAAACAATCTTCCAGCCAAAGACAGATTTCAACCACCGACCTGCTCAAACCTGCGCAATTATGCGCACGCGAATTGCCACACGCAAGCAATCGCTGGTAAAAAGGGGCGATTCGGGGGGAGGTAACGGTCGGGTGAGCGTCATCTGGTTCAGCCAACGAATCATGGAGCAGGGCCCGGACGGGCCGGGGCCTGCGGCAGGCGTGGAGGCCTCGGCCGCGTTTTGCGTGCGGGGATTCCAGCCGCCGGACGACTTGGCCGGCTGGCTGCGACTGCAGGACGAGGCGTTCGGGCGGCCGCGGCCGTGGACCGAACGCGACTTCCAGCGCGAACTGGCGAGGCGGGCCGACTGGAGTCCCGAACGGCTGTTGGTGGTCGAACTGTCGGAAACGTCGACCGTCAGGCGGGCGGACAGAAACCTCGTCGCCAGCCTCTATCTCGAACTGCCGTCGACCGATCCGGTCGTGCGACTGCACTGGCTGGCCGTCCACCCGAGGCAACGGCGCCGGGGGCTGGGGCGGCTGCTGGTCGGTCAAGCGGCCGCGTGGGGCCGACGGGCGGGGCGGGAGTGGCTTGTCGCCGAAACGCTGGAAGCCTGGCCGGAAGCCATGGGCTTCTATGCGGCCCTCGGCTTCACCGCCGGACTGCCGGGACAGGGACCGGCGTGAACGCAAGAAAACCGAGGCCGGCTCCTCTGCCGCCCCGGGTCCCTGACCGCCGAACACGCCTCGGACTATAATCCCGCCGAAACGCGGGCTCGACACTTCCACGACGGCAAGCCGCCGCGTTGTCGTGGAGTTCGGTGTGCCGTCGGATGGCTTTCCTTGCCGCCGCCGATGGTGCGGTCCGCCCGCGCGCCTAATCCAGCGTTGTCGTCCGCTGCGGACCGTTCATCGTGGACCATTTGACCGGGAGAAGGAACGCACGCATGGCATCTGAACCAGGCCCATCCACCGGAGGAGAATCCGGTGCTCTTTCGCCCGCTGGAGCCGCGCGGGCGGGCGCGACGAGTTCGCGGCCGGTCGTGGTGGTGGGAGCCGGACTGGCCGGACTGTGCTGCGCGCGGGAACTCGCCCGCCAAGGCCTGCCCGTGATGCTGCTCGAAGCGGCCTCGCGCGTGGGCGGTCGCGTGCGGACGGAGGTCGTGAACGGCTATCGACTGGATCGTGGCTTCCAAGTGCTGCAGACGGCCTACCCGGAGGCCCAGCGCGTGCTCGACTACCGCGCGCTGCGGTTGAAGTCGTTCGAGCCGGGCGCCTTGATTCGCGCGCAGGGGCGCTGGATACGGATGAGCGACCCGTGGCGTCGACCCAGTCGCGCCTGGGAGACGTTGACGAATGGGCTGGGAACGTGGAGCGATCGCTGGAAGCTCGCGCTGCTCCGGCGGCGCGTCACGCGCGGCACCTGCGAGTCGCTGTTCGTCGAACCCGACTCCACCACCGCCGACTTCCTGCGCCGCGACATGGGATTCTCGCCGGCGCTCGTCGAACACTTCTTCCGCCCCTGGTTCTCCGGCGTCTTCTTCGAGGACCAGCTGGCCACTTCGAGTCGCTTCTTCAAGTTCATCTTTCGCATGTTCGCGCTCGGCGACGCCTCGCTGCCCGAGCAGGGCATGGAGGAGATTCCGCGCCAACTGGCCAACGGCATCCCTGCGTCCGCGATTCGCTGTTCGACGAAAGTGGAGCGGATCGAGGGGCGCACGCTGCACCTGGGCTCCGGCGAGACGCTTGAAGCGGCAGCGATCGTACTGGCCGTAGAAGGTCCCGAAGCCGCGCGGCTATCCGGCGGCCGCGTGCCTTCCCCG
>CAZUJM010000246.1:0-6537 GCA_964620405.1 uncultured Pirellulaceae bacterium
ACGATGGCACCCACGGTGCCGAGCTGTGGAAGCTGACCGCCGGTTCGTCGACCGCGACGCTGGTCGTCGACCTGGTGCCGGGGTCTACCGGCTCCTCGCCCTCCAGTGTCGCCCTGCTCGGCAACCACCTGTTCGTCGTGGCCGCGGATGCAGAGAAAGGCCGGGAACTGTTCCGCGTCGACGCAACCCAACTGGCCAGCGGCCCCGATGCGGTGCCACGGACGCTCCTCGATCTCAACCCGAACGAGGCCACCTCCGACCCATCATCGCTCGTCGCGTTCGGCAACTCGGTCTACTTCACGGCGAACGTCGCGGGCCAGGGCCGCCAGTTGTGGCGAATCCAGGGCGATACGCCAGTTGCCGTGACTAACCTGAATATCGGCCAGGGATTCGATCCGCGGGAACTGACCGTCTTCGGCGGCAAGCTGTACTTCTCCGCCGACAATGGCGTCACCGGTCGCGAACTCTGGCAGTTCGACGGCACGTCCGTCAGCCAGGTGCAAGACCTTCGCAACGGCGCGACGGGCTCCAACCCCGATCAACTGGTGGTGGCTGGCGACCGTTTGTATTTCCAGGCGGACGACGGAGCGTCCGGCCGGGAACTCTGGCAGCTCTACAATGGCCAGATCACGCTGGCCGCCGATCTGCGCAAGAACGTCTACACGACGACAAGCATCAACTTTGCGTTCGACGACATCAGCAGCACCGGAACCGCCGTGCTGGCGTCGGAGGACAATGCGTTTATCACCCTGACAACGTCGGATTTGGGAAGCTTCAAGTTCCCGTTCTATAGCCAAAACTACTCAACACTTCACGTCAGCAGCAACGGACTGATCACCTTCGGCAGTGGGACGACCAGCTACAGCAATAGCAACCTCTTCCAAGCTCCCGCAGAAGCCACCATCGCCGTGCTTTGGGATGACCTCGTCACTTACGATAGCGCAGGCGATGTCTTCTGGCAGGTGAAAGGAACGGGCGATGACCTGCGGTTGATCGTGCAGTGGAACAACGTCGACTATTACGGCACCTCGGGCGTTGACCACATCACCTTCCAAGCGGTCCTGTATGCCAAGACGGGTGACATCGAGTTCCACTACCAGGATCTCACCGACATATATTCCGAGTATCGCAACAACGCCATCAGCGCCACGGTCGGCATCAAGGACGCGGGCACCGCAAACGCGCAGCCGCTGCTCGTGCACTTCGGGGGTGGCGATCCGATCTCGACCGATGTGGCGAACGGGAAGGCGCTGCGCATCGTCCGCCCCCTGGCCGACAAGGGCTCCTCTGAACCGCAGTCGCTGGCTGCCATCGGCAGCGCGGTCTACTTCACGGCGGACAATGGCATCCTCGGACGTCGTCTCTACGCTCATCACAACGGCGTTACCTCCCTCATCTCGATAAACGGTGAAGCGGTCAAGGACATCGGCCAGATCGTCGGCTATGGCTCGGACATCTACTTCACGGCCACGGCCGACAAGACGGGCCGCGAAGTGTGGCACATGAAGCCCGACGGCTCGCTGGTGATTGACACGCTGGCCAAGCCGGACCTGCCTGTCGAAAAGATCCGCGCTTGGGCAGGCCGCCAGAACGGCGGCGACATCGCCAATCCCAAGCCGGGGCAACCCGTCACGTGGAAGGTGAAGCTGCGTGTCTCCGACGACGATGGCGGCCAGTCCTTCACCGAACAGGTCTACCAGCTGGTCGACGTGCCGCCGACCGCGATCCTGGAGCCCGGCCAGACGGGCGAACAGCCGGAAGGTTCGCAGCTGCGATTCAACGCCTCCGCCGGCAACCTCGGCGCGGATACGGTCGCGGCTTACGAATGGCAGGTCCTCCGCAACGGCCTGGCTTACGAGACGAACCTGCAAGCGTACGACCTGACGCAGGAAACGCTCGAGTTCTTCCCGACCGACGACGGGACGTACGTGGTGAAGCTGCGTGTCACCGACAGCGACGGCGCCGTCAGTGAATGGATCGCCTCCGATCCGGTCGTCGTCACGAACGTCGCGCCGGTTGCCGAGATTGTAGGCGTGCCGGAGATCATGGCCGAGGGTTCCAGCGTGCAGCTCAACGCCATCGTCACCGACGCGGGGACGGATGACACCGTCGCCGGGTATGCGTGGAGCGTCTCGTTCGGCGGTACGCCGCTGCCGCAGCCGAACGCGACCTTCGCCGACTTCAGCTTCGCGCCCGTCGGCGATGGCACCTACGTCGTCTCGCTGGTCGTCCGCGACAACAACGGCACCTTCAGCGAGCCTGTCACCGCGACGATCGCAGTCCAGAATGTGGATGCGACCATCGAATCGATCGACGGACCCTCCACGATCAGCGAAGGCGAGGGCCTCACGCTGGTTGCCTCCGCCACCGATCCCGTCGATCCGCTCTACTACGCCTGGGACCTCGACAACGACGAGCAGTATGACGACGCGCAGGGAAGCTCCGTCAGCCTCGACTGGAGCGACCTGGTCGCGCTGGGCATCGCGGCGAATCGCGAAGAACCCTACGCGATCTGGCTGCAGGTCGCGGACAACCCGGAATTCCGGAACGCGGACGTTGCGTACACGACGCTGGCGATCACCAACGTCGCGCCCGCGCCGCAGGTGATCACGCCGGTGACGACGGCCTTCGAGGGCGGCATCCTGGAGGTGCAGGCCACGACCGGCGAGCCCGGGACGGATCGCGTCTCCTACGAGTGGATCGTCACGAAGGATGGACTGCCCTACGATCGCGTCTCCGGAACCGAGGTGGATTCCGTGCCGCCGCTCACGGTGCGTCCCGACAACCAGGGCATCTATCTGGTGCAGTTGATCGTGACCGACGAGGACGGTGCGTCCGGCGAGGACTTCAGTACCTCGCTGGTCGTGAACAACGTCCTGCCCACGCTCAGCGAAATGCCCTCGACCATCACTGCGGTCTCGGGAAGCCCGATCACCCTGACCGCGACCGTCTCCGATCCAGGCCGCAGCGACATGTGGCGCGCGGAGTTGGACCTCGGCGCGGATACGCTCGGCAACAGCCGCCTCCTGCCTGTGACCGTCCTCGACGGCCAACCGGTGACGCTGGAGGCGGGCTTCACGCTGGCCGATGCGGGACAGTACGCCGCCACGCTGCGTGTCTTCGACGACGAGGCGTTCGTGGAATACCCGATCGGCATCACCGTGGAGAACGCGCCGCCCGTGGTCGACGACCTCGCCGGCTCGCAAGTCATCGCCGGCCGCTCCTTCCTCCGTACGTTCACCTTCCAGGATCCCGCCGACGCCACCTGGACCTACTCGGTCGACTGGGGCGATGGCACCGAACCCGTGACGGGCACCACCGACGTCCGCGAGTTCACGCTCGTTAAGACCTATGCCGCGGACGCGGTGGGAGCGAGAACCGTCACCGTCGTCGTGCACGACGGCGTCGATGCGTCGGTCGAGCAGGTGTTCACCATCGACGTGGTTCCGAATGAAGCCCCAGCGCCGGTGCGGTCGATTCCCAACGTCACCGCGCAGCCCGGACTGTCATGGCGATATAACCTCGTCAATCTCCGCGACATCTTCCGCGATCCGGACAACGCTGCGGACACGCTTGAGTTCTCCGTCACCCAAACCGACGCATCGCTGGTCGAAGCGATCGTCGATGCCGACGACATGCTGGACCTGCGATTCAAGGAGGAGGCGACCGGAACCAGCCTGCTGACGGTGGTTGCCACGGACCCGCAGGGAGCCGTTTCCACCGACAGTGTCACGTTCTCCGTCACCGTCACCAGCGACACCGACATCATCCTCACTCCTCGCGCGATCGACGAGAACAACGCTCCCAACGCCTTGATCGGCCTGCTGTCCATCCTCGGCGGCGACAACGGCGCCACCTACGAGTATTCGCTGGCCGCGGGCACGGGCGACACCCACAACGGCCTCGTCGCCCTCGTGGGCAATGAACTGCGACTGGCCTCTGCGGTCAGCCATGAGGCCACGCCCATCCTCAGCGTCCGGCTCGAAGCCACGAACACGGTCACGGGCAGCATCCTCGTGGCCCGCACGCTGGCAATCACCGTGGGCGATGTTGCCGAAGCCCCCACGGACCTTTCGCTGAGCGGACTGGTCGTTCCCGAGAACGCGGGCGCGAATGCCGTCGTGGGAACCCTGGCCACCAGCGACGACGATGCGGACGAAACGTTCACCTACAGCTTCGCCGCCGGCGATGGGGATGCCGATAACGGACACTTCCAGCTGTTGGGCGGCGTCCTGAAGTCCGTGGCCAGCTTTGACCACGAGACGAAGAGCAGCTACTTCATTCGCCTGCGAACGACCGATTCCACCGGTCGCTGGCTCGAAAAACCGTTCACGATTCACGTTTCCAACATCAATGAACGGCCGACGGGCGTGACCATCAGTGATACCGACGTGGCGGAAAATGGAGGAATGAACGCCGTTGTCGGCACACTCGACACACTGGATGTCGATCCCGACGATACGTTCACCTACAGCCTCGTTACCGGAAGTGGGGATGCGGACAATGGCGTCTTCACGATCGCCGGCGACCAGTTGCAAGCTGTCAGCAGCTTCGACTTTGAAACCCGCACCACCTACTCCGTACGCGTCCGTGGCACCGACGCGGCAGGGTTGTGGTACGAAACGCCGTTGACGATCCAGGTCACCGACGCCAACGATGGCCCGACCCTTGTTTCTCTCAGCAACGCGACGATCGCCGAAAACGCAGGCCAGGACGCGCTGGTCGGCACCTTGAGCACCACAGACGTGGACGCGGTAGACGCCTTTACCTATTCGCTCGTCCCCGGCACGGGCGACGCAGACAATGGTCGCTTCAACATCCAGGGCGATCAACTGCGGGCCACCCAAAGCCTCGACTTCGAAACCCAGTCCACCTACGTCGTCCGCATCCGTACGACGGACTCGGGCGGCCTGTTCTTTGACAAGTCGTTCACGATCCAGGCCCTGGACGCAAACGACCAGCCGACGGCCATCCTGCTCAGCGGAACGACCGTCGCCGAAAACGCGGGCCCGAATGCCTTTATTGGGACGCTCTCCACCCTCGATGCCGACGCGGCAGACAGCTTCGCTTACACCCTGGTGCCGGGTGTCGGCGATGAAGACAACAGCGCCTTCGAAATCAGCGACGGTTCGCTGCGGGCGAAGGCCAGTTTCAACCATGAGGCCCGCGACAGTTATTCTGTCCGAATCCGCACGACCGACGCCAGCCAGGCATCGTTCGAAGCCGCGTTCACCATTCTGGTCCTCGACGAAAACGACAGCCCCACGGCGATCAGCCTTTCCACCGACGCCGTGATGGAGAATTCACCCGCCGGCACGACCGTGGGAGATCTCGCGGCCACGGACGAGGATACGAACGCCTCGGCGACCTTCACCCTTGTGAGCGGCCTCGGCGATAGCGACAACGGTGCGTTCCAGATCGTGGGCAACACGCTGCAACTGGCGATGGTTCCCGACTTCGAAGCGAAGAGTTCGTACTCCGTGCGTATCCGGACCACCGACAACGGTGGCGCGGCCTATGAAGCGGCGTTGGCAATCACCATCGTGGATGCGAATGAGGCGCCGACCGATGCGACGCTGAGCCAGTCGACGATCCAGGAGAACGCGGGTGTCGATGCGATCGTCGGCACGCTGGCCAGCGTCGACCCGGATGCATTCCAGTCGTTCAGCTACGAACTGGTCGCGATTCCCGGCAACTCAGACAACCAACGGTTCCGCATCGACGGTTCGACGCTGCTCGCCGTGGCTTCCTTCGACTATGAATCGCAGTCGACCTACACCCTCCGCATCCGCACCACCGACCAGGGCCTGCTCTCATTCGAGCGTGATTTTACTGTCACGGTGACGAATGTGAACGAAAGTCCCACGTCGATCTCGCTGGGCAACTCGCAGATCGTGGGCAACCTGGGAGCCGGTGCGCTCGTGGGCACGTTCACGGCCAGTGACCCGGACGTCGGTGATGCCGCCGCCTTCAGCCTCGTGGATGGCGACGGCGGTACCGACAACAGTCGCTTCACGCTGCAGGACGGCGTCCTGCGGACCGCAGTGAATCTTGACCATCTCGTGCAGGCCAGCTACAGCATTCGCGTGCGGGCGACCGACACCAACGGACTGACACGGGAAGACATCTTCCTCATCACCGTCATCTCGCCGAACCTGCCGCCGACGGACCTGCTTTTGAGTGGCTCGACGATCGCCGAGAACAACCAGCCCAATGCCACGGTAGGTTTCCTCAGTGCCGTCGATCCTAACGAAGGTGACACGTTCACTTTTGAACTGGCCGCCGGCACGGGCGACACCAACAATGGGCAGTTCACGATCGCAGGCAACGCCCTGCGTGCCGTGAACTCGCTCGACTTTGAATCCCAGAGCAGCTACTCCATCCGGATCCGCACAAGCGACTCGCAGGGAGAATCGTTCACCAAGGCCTTCGTGATCTCGGTGACAAACGTCAACGAAGCGCCCACCGACATCCAGGTGTCCGCGTCGACGTTTGCCGAGAATCGAACCGTCAGGACGGTTCGCGGCGTGCTCGGCG
>CAZUJM010000246.1:6547-9286 GCA_964620405.1 uncultured Pirellulaceae bacterium
CGGTTCTCGGACTTCTCTCGGCGACCGATCCCGATGCGGCGTCCACCTTCACCTACCAACTGGTCGCCGGAGCGGGCGACAGCGACAACAGCAAGTACACCATCGTGGGGAATGAACTGCGCACGGCAGCGAACTTCGACTTCGAAGCCCAAGCCAGCCATTCGATCCTCGTGCGAGTCCAGGACAACCTGGGCCTGACCTTCACGAAATCGTTCACGATCACGGTAACCAACGTGAATGAATCGCCGACCGATATCCTGCTGTCCGCATCGAGTTTTGCCGAGAATCTAGGCCTGAATTCCGTCGTCAGCACGCTTGTGGCACTGGACCCCGACGCCGGATCGAGTTTTACCTACTCCCTGGTCGCGGGAACGGGCGGATCCGACAATGCCGGCTTTGCGATCGTGGGTAACGAACTGCGCACCAATGCGGCTTTCGACTTCGAGACTCGCTCCAGCTATTCCATCCGCGTGCGCGTCACCGACCAGGGATCGCTTACCTTCGAGAAGCCGTTGACGATCGCCGTCACCAACGTGAACGAGTCGCCGTTCCTGGCCGTTGGCCAATCCAGCGTGACAGGCAACGAAGGAGCGACGATCACCAACACAGGGACTTACGGTGATCCGGAAGGAAGGACGGGCGTGACCTTGACCGCTTCCGTGGGCACTGTGACGCCGAACGCGACGGCGGGCACATGGTCCTGGTCTCGTGCCGTCAGCGACGGACCGGCCACTCAGACCGTCACCATCACCGCGACCGATGCGTTGGGATTGAGCGATAGCAGGACGTTTACCTACACGGTGAACAACGTGGCGCCGACCCTGACACTCAGCGGAGCGACCTCGACGACCGTAGGCGGCACCTACCAACTGAATCTCGCCGCCTCCGATCCGGCCGGTGCTGCGGACACGATCGCCAGCTGGACCATCAACTGGGGTGATGGAACACCGACCACGACGACGACGGGAACGGCCACGAGTGCGACGCACACGTACACCGCGGCGGGTAGCTATACGATTACCGCTACCGCAACCGACGAAGACGGCACCTACAATTCCAACTCCCTGTCGGTCACGGCTCAGTCGGCCGGCACGACGGCGCGCGACCTGAAGATCGCGGGCTTTACCGCCAACGGCACCACCACGCTGTCGCTCACGTACTCCGTGGAAGGCACCTCCACGCCCGCGTTCTCCATCGGATTCTACAAGTCGTCCGATACTCAGTTCGGTGGCGATACGCTGATCAAGACCGTTTCGATCAGTGCCGCAGCAGACCTGAACGTGGGCACCTACACCAAGACCTGGTCCACAGGCACGGCTGCAACGGCGATTCCCCTGCCCGGCGCGGGTACCACCGACACGGCCGACGACTACTACCTCCTCGCGGTGCTGGACCCAACGGACGCGATCACCGAAGCCGATCCGGCGGGGACCAACGAGGACAATGTCCGTACCTTCGTGGGCATGTACTACCCAGGCAGCGGCGCCGTCATGGTACACGGCAGCGACTCCGCCGCTGACACCGTCACGATCAGCAGCACCATGGGCGTCACCTTCAATTCCAACCCCGCCGTGGCCTATTCCTCGGCGGGCAGTATCCGCCTGCGACTGCATGGCGGCGATGACACGCTAAGCGGCTCGGCCGTCACCAAGCCAGTCTTCGCCTGGGGTGGTCCGGGCATCGACAACCTGACGTCAGGGACCGCCGCAGACTACCTCGATGGCGGCGATGACAACGACAATCTGACCGGCAACGCCGCTAACGACATCCTGGAAGGCTTTGGCGGCAACGATACCTTGGTGGGTGGGGCTGGCAACGACACCTACCGGTTCAGCGCAGATGTCGCCCTCGGGACCGACACCATCACCGAATTGTCCACCGGTGGAACAGGCGACCTGCTGGACTTCTCTCCCACGAAGTCCGCGGCAGTAAGCATCAATCTGGCGACCGCCACCAGCCAGGTTGTCACCACCAATCTCTCTATCATCCTGGGCGGCACCAACCTGCTTGAGAACGTCACGGGCGGCGATGGAAACGACGTGATTACCGGCAACACGCTGGCGAACGTGATCACGGGCGGCCCGGGCAACGACTCGCTTACGGGTGGCACCGGCAATGACACCTACAGCTTCGATGCAGACGGACCGCTCGGCGTCGACACCCTGACCGAGGTCGCCACCTCCGGTGGTACGGAACTGCTCGATTTCAGCCTCACCACCACGCAAGCCGTGAATGTGGATCTCAGCTTGAACGCGATCCAAGTTGTCAATTCGAACCTGTCGTTGTCGCTTGGCAACGCCAGCTTGTTCGAGAATGCAACCGGCGGCAGCCTGAATGACCAAATCGTGGGCAATGCACTGGCCAATACGCTCACCGGCGGTCCGGGGAATGACAAACTGGTCGGTGGTGCTGGTAACGATACGCTGGCGGGCGGTACCGGCAATGACACCTACTGCTTCAACGCGAGCACCGCCCTGGGCGTCGACTCGATCAGCGAAGCCGCCAACGCCGGCGAGGATCTCCTGGACTTCAGCGAAACGACGACCTCCGGCATCACCGTGGATCTGGCGAGCATCGTGAACCAGGTGGTGAACCCCAACCTGACCATCAAGCTGAGTAACGCATCGGGTGTGGAAATGGTGATCGGCACCGCGAACGCGGACACCATCCGAGGCAACGCCCTGAGTAACGCGATCTGGGGTGGAGCGGGCAATGACATGCTCTATGGGCTGGCCAGCC
>CAZUJM010000247.1:0-9269 GCA_964620405.1 uncultured Pirellulaceae bacterium
GTGATCGTACCGCCGTAGCGCGCCTTGAAGGCATCCAGGTTTTCGACAATGACGACCGATGCGCCCGCTTGCAGTTGAACGTTTGGGAAGGTGAACGACACGCCGCTGCTGGTGCCATCCGGCAGCTGATCGAGCAACCGCACGCCGGCCAGGTCGAGCGTCGTCTTGCCGCGATTGGTCAGCTCCAGAAATTCGAAATCGTCCGCGTCGGTCCATCCCGCGGCCTGTTCGGAGAGGTTCGGCGCGGACGGGTTGTAGTGGATCTCGGTGATCCGCAGGTCGGTTGCCAGCGGGCTGTCAGCCGTGGTCGTGACCTGGGCAGATGCCGAACCCACCTGCTGGCCCTGCAGGTCGTAGGCCCGCAGTTCGATCGACTGGCTGCCCTTGCGAAGCGGCACGGTGACCTGCCAGCGTTCGGCATCAAGCCAGCGGACGGGAAGCGACTCCAGCCGACCCGTCTGGCGCACCTCACGCACGTCGATCCAGCCCTTGCCTTCGAGAGTCACCTGCGGCGTGTCCACCTGCAGGTTCTCCTTGCCCGGGGTGGTAATCTCGAACGGGATTTTCGCCGCGAGCTTGCTGATCACGAAATTGCGCCGCCGCGTGACATAGCTGAGGATATCCGCCGAATTGTCCTGCTGCGCCCGCGTGGCGTAGTGTCGAATCCAGGGAGTCAGGTAGTCAAGGTTGTAGGTCGTCTGCAACATGTCCCACAGGTGCTGCTGGAAGACACGGCGGTTGGTGGGGATGTTGATGACGCGCGTGATGCGGGATCCGGTGCCGTAGATGGCCATCGACGTGTCCTGGTGCAGGCTGTGATCCATGTCCCAGGGAAGCGGCAGTACGCGTTTGTCGCTGGGGCGGACGTAGAGCATCAGGTTGTGCGGCAGTCCCTGGTTGAACGTATCGTTGAGTCCCGTCAGCGATTCGAAGGCGAAGGTGCGCATCCAAGCGTCGACGTCCATCACGGCTTGGCTCTTCAGGTCCAGTTCGCCGCCGACGGTGGTGCCGGCGAGCCGCAGGACATCCGTCATGGCGATGATGCTGGAGTAGTCGTCCTTGGCGCGCTGGTTGCGGATCAGGTAGTTCCAGCGATAGGCGTTCGGATCTGGTCCCATGTAGGGCATGTCCACGCCAATCACGGGGAAGACACCGGGCTTGGAAGTGCTGGGCGGCAGCTTCAGGCCTTCGGGCGAACCGCCTACGGTGACCGTCGAGTAGTAGATCAACTCGTACTTGTAGCGAGTTCCTTCGGAACCGTTCTCGAACTGGGAGTCGGTGAAGACATCGTCGTAGCGGGCTACCATGAACTGCGCCGAACCGTTCAGGGAGTCGCGGGGGCCGGTCAGTTCGACCACGTCGTCGTACATCATCGGCACATCGCCGGCGCTGTTGGCGATATGCTTGACGATCAGTTCTCGGTGGCTGGCACCAAGGCCCCAGGGGCCGCCTTGTCGATCAATGGCCGCCGATTCGTGCTCTCCATACAGTTTCTGGTCGGGAGCGAAACGCAGGTTGAAGCCGGTGGCGGCGCTGCCGCGGCTGAAACCGCTGCCTTTGAAGCGCAGTTCGACGTTGTGGTAGATCTGCGAGTCCCGCCAGATGACCGTGGCGCCGATGCGTTCATTCGACGTGAAGTTGACGTTCGTGAACATCGTATTGAGGTCGGCGGTCGTGGCCAGGATGCGGAGGTTGTGGCGAACGCCTGCGGCGGCAGTGTTCTCCTTGACGCGGTAGAGTGCGCGCGAGCCGGGGCCTTCGGCCGGATAGAAACTCACCGCGCCCTGGCTGTCGGTGCCCTCGACGTAGTACTGCATGATGCGCGACGCCGGCATGCCGGGGATCTGCGCCGAGTAGTAGCCTTCGGCCTGGGCCTGCATCGGCAGGGACTGGAACGCCTTGCCGTCCTCGGCGTAGAACAGCTTCATTCCGGCAATGCCCTGGGTGTCCTGGGCGCGCACGGTGATGGTGACCGGTTGCCCGGCGCTCGGCACGGCCGGCCACTGGTCGAGGTCCGAGAAGCTGGGTCCGAGGTTGGCGACGCGCTGCGAGTTCGGCTGGCCAGGCGTCCCCGTACGATACGGCTGGGGCAGGATATGCAGGCCGGGCAGGCGGTTGAAGTAGAGCCGCGTGTGGACCTGGGGCGAGCCCGCCAGCCAGCGTGCCCGGAATGAAATGCGGTACGTATTCGCCGCGCTGATCTTCGCGCCGTCGGCGAAGGTCGTTTCGATGTGGTTGCTCATGTGCTCCGTCGCGCCCGAAGCCACGAGGTGCAGCACATGGTTGGCCGGGTTGTCCGGATCCACGACGACGCGCGTGCGTCCGTGCAGGCCATGGTTGCCGAGGAACCGCCACTTCTCGGCGCCCCGCTCGAAGCCGCCGTTTTGCATTCGCTCGATCGCGGCGCCCGCCGGCGACTCGATGACCGATACATCGTCGATAAGCACTTCGCCGGCGTCGAGCAGTCCGAAGATCAGCTCGTGCCAGTCGCGCGGCTCCTGCGCGTTGAGGGACGTGGCGCCGAGGCCTTCATACGAGATCCGCACCCAGGGCGCTTCCTGCGTATCGGCCTCCTGGCTCGCCGCCCAGGAATCGGCCCTGTTGTTGTCCGCCCACGGGTCGCGCAGCTCCAAGCTCGAACCGCCTCCGTCCGCGTAGCCGGGCCACGTCACTCCGTCGTAGTAACGCACTTCGTCGGCCACATTCCCCAGCCCGTTGTGCAGCTGGATCAGGTCGCCGCCATCGGCCAGGCTGCGGCTGAAGTTGCCGATAATCGTCGCACTCGGCCACTTCGCCTGCAGAAGCTGCGCGTTGTTGGCGACCACCAGGTAGGCGCCCGGCGCGAGCTGGGTGCCCGTGGGAAAATCAAAGTCGATGCCGCCGCCCAGCGACCAGCCGGACAGGTCGACCGTGGCCGTGCCGCGATTGAACAGCTCGATCCACTCCTCGGGCAACTCCTGGAACTGCTGGGTTGCCGTGCGATACTGCGGGGCGGCGTGGTACATGATCTCGTTGATCACCACGGAGTCGATGGTGTCGAAGCGATTCTCGCTGCCCGGCGTGACGACCGACGGCGTCTGCCAGACGCCATCCTTCTGGCCGGCCCACTCCCGCGCCTGGGGACGCGATCGCACGGGCTGCGCGTCGACCACGGTCGTCCGCTGCGCGTCGAACAGCACCAGCTGGTCGACGGTGAGCCAGCTGAGCAGGTTGGCTGGTTTGGCGATGACGATCGTCTCTTGCGGCGCGAGCGTCCGGTCGGGCAACGCGATCCGCTCGATTGCCTGCCCGTGCTGTTCGAGCAGCAGGTCCTTCAAGTTCACGGGGGTCGCGTCGCGGTTGATGAGTTCCACCCAGGGTTGCGGGTCGGCGTTCGCGGCGACCTCGTTCAGCAGGATACGCGGCGTGTCGCCCGGCACACGCGGCGTTTCGACGATGGTCAGTTCGGCGCCGAAGCGAACGTCCGGGTCGCCGCCCGCCGCTTGATGCACGCCGATGGCCAGCACGTTCGGTCCATCCAGCCGTAAGGCGTCGCCTGGCAACGACACCGGTAGCTGGAACTGGCTGGTAGCCACGTCCTGCACCGCCGATGTCGTGTGGGTGATCGGGCCAGCCGGCATGTTCGAACGGTACAGCTCCTGGCCATTCAAGTAGACGACCGCTCCATCGTCCACCAGCAGCCGCAGTTGCAGCGTATGGTTGGCGGTCGGGTCGCCGTTGTAGTTGAACGACTTGCGGAAGTACGCCGTCCCCTTGTTCGACTGCAGTTGCGTGTTGCCTGTCAGCTGGACGACTTCATTCGACAATCCGTACCACAGCCACGGGCGCGAGGCCTCATGCTGCGTGCCGGAGATCACCAATCGGTCGGTCGTCGCCGTGAACTCGTACTCGACGGCGTACGGGTTGTCGGGATCGGCAATCGACGGATTGTTCTGGTCGAGACGCAGTGACCGGGGCTGGCCGTTGCCGGGGTCGAACCGCAACGTGACGGGGCGCGCGGCCAGGTCGGCGCGGCGCGACAGCAGTCGCGTCAGGTAACGCGTGCCGGGGACGAGGTTCGTGAGCGTGACCTGCACGGTGCCTTCGGCCGCGTTCACCGTATTGGCGACGTAGTCCTGCATCAGTTCACGCAGCGGGCCATCCAGGGGCGCGACGGCCGTCGGCTTGCCCTGGGTGCGGATGCCGGTGCTGTTCTGCCACGCGAAGTTGGCTGTGTTCGCCAGGGTGGCGGTGGTCATCTGCGTGAACTTCGTGCCTTGGATGGTCGCACCGGCATCGGCGTTGCCGAAATCGTAGGTGTGCGTGTAGACGCGGCCCGACCCGATGTCGCCATCGCCACCCGGGTCCAGCGGCTGGATGCGCAGCACGTCGCCCTGGTTCACGGCAACGCCTGCGTAGAACGTTGCCTGCCCGTTGTTCCACGAACTGTCCACGAACTCCGCCTGCCGCCAGCTGGTGCCTGGGTCTGCGCCGCTGTCGAGATACCGCCAGGAGGTTGGCAGGGCGAAGGCCTGGGTGGAGAGCGGCGTGCTGTCGACCTGAGGCCAGTTCTCCGTTCCCGCCGTGCCGCGGAGGTTGGCGCTGATCGTCCAATTCTTGGGATCGGTGGAGGTCCAGTAGGGGTCGATCTTGGCGAGCGACGGGCCAGCGCCATCGGCGGCACTGGGCCATGCGCCGCGGTCGCCA
Organism: uncultured Pirellulaceae bacterium; assembly: GCA_964620405.1. Lineage (GTDB taxonomy): Bacteria > Planctomycetota > Planctomycetia > Pirellulales > Pirellulaceae > CAZUJM01. The sequence goes on from CAZUJM010000247.1 coordinate 4,687, forward strand.
TAGGCCAGGGTGTCCATCAGGCGATCGCTGTTGTTGTAGAGACGCAGTTCATCGCCGGCATTGTCGAGCGTCCCGGTGAACGGTCCGCGCAACGGGGTGACTGGGCCACCAGCCCAGGTGGCCGGATCGGCGACGACCAGCAGGTGTCCATCGGCTGGAACCTTCGTACCCTCGGGAAAGACATAGTCCGCGCCGCCCCGCAACGACCAGCCCGAAAGGTCCATGTCCACCGACAGCAGGTTCCGCAGTTCGATCCACTCGCCGCGCGAGTCGGTGTCTGCCGGGTGATACATCACCTCGTTGAACACGACGACGCTGTCCAGCACCCAGCGTTGTTCGAGCGACTCGCCTTGCGGGCGTGAGCGGTGGAGCCAAGCGGACGGACGGCGATGTCGTCGCGAGCGACTTCCTGGGCGATGCGACTTCACGGGGCGAATTCCTCGATGCGTGGGGCGAGTCGGTGGACGGAAGGCCTGTCCGTGCACCGTTGAAATCGGCGGATCAATTGACGAAGCAAGGCGGATGGGCCATGCCCCTCCGCCTTGCCAAAAGTTGTACCGGACGGCCGTTTACCAGCGTTTACGAGCGTCGAGCCCGCAGCAGCGGCAGGATGCCGAGCAGCAAGAGCGACAGGGACCCCGGCTCGGGGACGGCGCTGACACTCCCGCGGCTGCCTGCATCATAACCACCATCTTGGAAGGCAGCCACTAAATCGCCCGTATTAAACGCCTTGTCGCCGTTGAAATCGCCCGTTTCCCAAGTCGCGGTGACGGCCGTTTCAAACAGGCCAGCCGCGAATACCTTGACGAGGTCCGAGGAATTGAAGTCACCGTCGAAGTCCGCATCGCCCATCCAAGTATTCTTCAGGACCGCGACCCAGAAAAGCCGGTCTTTGAAATCGGTCGTGCCGTCTTGGTTGACGTCATACTTGGGGCCTAACAGGCCCGCCATCTCGTTCAGGTCACCCGTGTCCAGTTGGCCGTTGCCATTCAAGTCGCCCTTCGGGCCAGGGAGCGAGTCGGCACATCCCCGCATGCCTTCGACTCGGAGTCCGGTGGGGTTGTTCGCGGTGCCGCCGTTCGTGACGCGGAATGACAACTTGTTGACACCCGGCAGGAACGTGTCGCCCGCGGCCACCGAAACCTCGAACGGGCTCAGGCTAGGGAAACCGCCCAGTTGGGGATTGCCGGTCGCATTGCCGTTCAGGAAGATGTCGCCGCCGATGTCGTCGGCCGACCAGGTGCCCAGGATGACGGCCGAAGCCGGATCAAGGCCTGTGAGGTCGAACGACAGTTCGTACTCGTAGGTGCCCGGAGGCCCTTCGCCGGCCGCCGTGTTGGGCGGGCCGATCCAGCGGGAGGAACCCGTGTTGTCCACCCACGGCGGGCTCGGTGGACCGCTGAGCGCGTTGGCGTTCATCTCGGCCCCCTCCGGCGCCGACACGAGCTTGTAGTGCGGGTCGTCCGTGCCATCCTCCAGGGGCAGCTTGTTGTCACCCACGCCGGTGGCGAAAATGCCCGGGATCGGGGTGGAGCCGAGCGGAGCGGCGCGTGCGAACAGATCGTCAACGCGGAGCCCCGTCGGATTCGCCGCCTCGCCGCCATTGTCGACCTGGAATGCCAACGTGTTGGCACCCGACTTGATCTCGGTTCCCGCCGCCTTGGCCGATGCCGAGCTGATCGCGAACCAGGTCTTGCCGCCGAATCCGCGCGAGCCCGTCACGGGAACTTCGACGCCGTTGAGCAGCACGGTGGGGCCGCCGTCATCGGTGCCACGCGAGGCCACGATGACCGCATTGTTCGGATCGCGACCCGTCATCAAAAACGTCGTCTGGTAGACGTAGGTCCCCGGATCGCCCATGGCGTCCGTCGCACCCGTCACGTCCGGCGGCGAGATCCAGCGAGAGTTACTGTCGTTCGCGAGCCAGGGGCCGATCGGGAAGCCGTCGTTCGGCACCGTCAGCGCCTCCAGCGGATTGCCATCCGGTCCCGCGACGATCGTGTAGTGCGGGTCCTTCACTGCGGCACCCTGCAACGCCAGGCCCGAGGAGTCCGTGCCTGTCGGGAAGAGCGTCGCGATGGCGTGCGGATGCGGCGGCGGCGGAGGCGGCGCCGTATTGCCGTTGCCGTCAAACTGCACACGCAGGCCCGTCGGCCCGGTCGAGTTGTTCTCGTTTCCGCCGTTGTTGATCACGAAGTCGACGGTGTTCAACCCGGTCTTGAAGGCACCTTCCAGGATGAACGGTGAGAACGAGCCGAACTGCGCCGTGTTGGTATAGCCCAGGCTCGAGCCGTTCAGCAGGATGTCCAGGCCCGAGTTGTCGCTGGACCACTCGCCGTTGATCTTCAACGTCGAGATGTCGACGTTATTAAGGTTGAAGGTCGTGCGATAGATATAGCTGGGTGCCCCGTCGAAATCCCCAGGGCCCGAGGTGTCGTTGCTGGGCACGATCCATGCCGAGAGGTGGTTGTCGTCGAGCCAGGGCGGAATCGGGAAACCGCCCGCCGCCGTCGCGATCACCGGTGTTCCCACGATCTGGGAGGGATCGATCAGCGTGTAGTGCAACTCCTGGTCGTTATCCTTCAAGACGGCTTGGCCGTTGTTCACGCCGGTGTTGTAGAGCCCATAGAGCGTTGCCGGACCCGCGGCGCTCGCCAATCCCGGCATCGACATCCACAGCGCTGCCGCCATGGATCGGCGCAGCCATCGCTTACTGATTCGCATCTGTCTCCCTTTCGACCGTTGCTGAATTCCAATTGAGTGTCTCACGATCACGCGAGGCCCTGCCCGCCAAGTGACCATCGCGGCGGCGACAGTCTAATCGACGATAGCGTCGCTCGCAAATTCTTGCCAGCAAAACGCCATCCTTGTTTCAAAAGTGAAACAGCTGGGAGCGCGGGCGTCCCGCCCGCAAGGAGCCCCGAAGCCCCCGCCCGCAAGAATCGCCCAAGCCCCGCCCGCAAGAAGTCCCTAAGACCCCGCCCGCACGATGTGCCAATCCCCCGCCAGCACAAGCGACCATCGTCCGCCAGCAACGCCAGCGTTGCCAGTCATGAAGGCGAATCACCTCACGCGCACTTCACTCACCCCGTCCTTCGCCGCCTGCGCGCGTTACGCCCACGCTCCGCTTGACCTCTTCCCTGAACCCTTCTACGATCCGCCCGGTTTTTTTCTGGACATTGCCACGAGGAGGTCTTGCCGTTTGGCGAACGCCGGACTGTGCAACGGACCTCCCCGTCATCCCGCCTGATCCCGATCGAACGCCCGCCTTCGGATGGAACCATCGAGTGATGAAATCCACGTCCTTCGTCGAATCCCGTTATCCCAGTGCACGATGTCGCCCAGGGCGGATCGGTGCTGGCGATCCGCGCCGGACGGTTTCGCGGCGGGGCCGCGCGCACGGGGCGTGGATCGCGCTGATGCTGGTGGTGTGCCTCGGAGTCGCTTGGCCGGCTCGAGCCCAGCAGTCTGCGGCAACCTCGGCGCCCGCCACCGACGTGACTCCATCGTCCGACGAACCCACACGAATTGACGCGAGCCTGTCACTGCCGACCACACCTGCCGTTGTCGACGAAACTCCGGCCGAGCGGCCGCTGCCTGCGCGAACCAGTGGCACGGGTGTTCGACTGGTCGGCTCCGGCGTCGACCTCGCGGCGCTTGAGGAACGACTGCAGGCCGTGCTCGGCGATCGACTGGTACGCGAGTCGGCGGATCCGGTGCGCCTGTATCGCTTCAGCGCCGCCTCCGGACGCTCGATCATCCTGATCTTCGACACGCGGCGTGACGGAGTGCTCGTGGAGGGCCCGGTCGCTCTCCTCGACCAGATGGAACGGCTCGTCGACGCCCTGGCCGCCTCGGATGCGAACGCCGGTCGGCGGACGGCCGTGGTGGCGATTGAGCGTACCGATCGAACGCGACTGAAGCAGGCGGTGGATGCCTATCGCAACCAGCGGGATGCGGCGCCGCGACCACGCGACGGCGCGAGCCGGATCCCGGCGGATGTCGACATCGGTGGACTGGCCCTCGTGAACTTCGTCATGCAGGAAGGCGATGGCGGATCGGCGGCAGCGACCGCCGGCGGGGCGGCCAGCGATGCCGCCGATGCCGCGGATGACCGTGATGAGGAAGGCCAGGACGCGACCACGCCCGGTGGCCTCGACGTGGACGTCGATGTCCAGACGCTGCCCGACCTCGACGTGATCATCCTCCGCGGTCGTGACCGCGATGTGAGCAAGCTGACCGAGATCATCCAGGAACTGGAGCGACTCAGCCGCGAAACGCAGCCGCAGGTCCAGGTCTACACGCTGGAGCACGCGCAGAGCGCCGCGGTGGTGGAGGTGCTCAAGACCGTGACGGAGGACCTCACGGGGCGGCGACAAGGACGTGTCACCGCGACCGCGCTGGTGAAGCCGAATGCCATCCTGCTGATCGGCTGGGGCGAGGCGGTGCAGGCGATGGTGGAGTTGATCAAGCAGCTCGATACCCCCGTCGAACCGGCGTCGCAGTTCCGGGTCTTTCGCCTGGAGCATGCGCCGGCCGCGACGCTGGTCGCGACGATCAACGAGTTTTTTGCCACGCGCACG
>CAZUJM010000248.1:0-8234 GCA_964620405.1 uncultured Pirellulaceae bacterium
GTCCACCTCGGCCGTGCCCGTGATGCGTACCGTGTTGACCGTCATCGACGCGCCGATGGCCATGCTCACGCCATTTCCCAAGCGTAGCTCTTCCTTCGTCAGGGTGCTCCACGCGAGCGAACCAGCTCCGCCGGCGACTTTCCGTCCGTTCCCGGAGGTGATGGAGAGGGCACCGGCCACGGAGGGATTCTGGTCCATGGGCAGCTGCAGGTCGACCGCGCCGAGAAACGCCTCCGTGGCATCGCTGATCTCATTCCAGACCAGCGAAACGGCGAAGCCCAGCGGTTTGGTGGGTGAGGCGGCCGCCCCCACCGAACCGGCTACCCCCAGGATGTCGAGTTCCTCGGCGGCATCCCCGCTACGGTCGTGCCCGCTGTTCGCCTTCAGGCTGAAGGAGCCGGGAACGACGACCTCCTTGGGCACCACACTGGCGGACGAATCGATCAGCTGTGCCCTCGTCGTGAAGTCGAGGACATGAACGGCCGCGGAGCCGGCGATTGCCAAGGCAAAGCTTTTATTCCAGTTATTACCCTCGCCGGCCAAGGACAGCGTAAAGGCTCCACTCACCGCATAGAAACGAGGCTCGCTGAGGGCCACGATCGCGACATCCCCGTCCAACGCATCCGATGACGGCGTTGCCGTCGTCTGGACGCGAATCGACATGAAGCCGGCCGCGTCCGTCTGGGCGACGGCCACATCCGTCCCGCGATTGATCGCGGCATCTCCCGAAACACTCACGGCGAAGCATTTCTTCTTATTCCTACCCGCGCCATCCCGTTCGTGGACATCCGCCCCCGCGCAGCGATCCTTCAAGTCGCCGTTTGCCAACTTACTGCTTCGCGCAGATGCCAGGGTTCCGACAATCGACATATTGACGATGTCGCCATAGTTGTGGGCCAGTTGCGAAATCCCGCCCGCGATCAGGTCCGTCGCCGTAAACGAAGAGACCGGCGCAAGCAGACCGTCGGGATCCGACTTGAAGTCACTCGGCACGGCGCCGAGAAACGATCCGGTGGACCGGTTCACCTCGATGCGTCCCCAACTGACACCCAGACTGGCGTTGGAAGTCTTGGCGACCACGCCCGAAAACGCATCCAGGTCGACGCGACTCACGGCGTTCGTCGTCAGCAATCCTTGTGTATTAAGGTTCACGCCTTCGGCCACCTGGGCCACCGTGAGGCATTCATGCTCGGCCCAGAGTCCGCTGTAGGCCAGGCCGCGGCGATCGGAGATCCCTCCCGCTTCGGCGATCTCGACCCTCTCCACATCCTCTGTGGCCTTGACCGTCACGCCGCCGGCGGCGGTGTGGATCGCAGCGCCGGGTGCCACGCGGGCGATCGTTGTGTTATTGAAAAGGCTCACGACCTGCGAGAGGCCCGCCGCGTTGTTCGCGGCCTTGTTCCCGCCGAAGACTGTGCCCTTGAGCAACTTGAGGAGCGCCAGCGCAGAAAGGCCGAACGATACCTGGCCCGCGATATCGAACATGCGGTGCACGTTCGTGGTTGCGGTCACGACGAGTCCATTCGCGGGTAGCGTGACACCCAGGTCATCTACTTCCCGGCGCACCGTGGCGTTCCCCTCGATGATTGCCTCCGACTGGTTGTCGTACCGAAACCAGGCCCAGGAACCGGCCACGGCCGATTCCGGGGTGGTCACGTTGTTTCGAGTCAGGTTTGCATTGTCGCCCTTGCCCTTCGTCTGCGCCGCTGACTTGGACTGTGTCGCGGCCACGGCGAGGCCGGACATGATGTGGTAGGCACCGCCAGCGGGAGATAACGCATAGATCAGGTCGCCCAGCCCCACCTTCCACCAATCCTCGCGTTGGCCCGTGGCCGGGTTGCTGATCACCCATTTCGAGCCTCCCGGGTAGGTCAGCAGCGAAGTCACGACCACATTTCCGGTCGCCTGCAGCAAAGCGCCGTCGCGGATGGTTGCCAGCACATGGTTCGTGTACCGACCGATCGACACGGCACCCGCGACGGATGCTTTGCGAGTTCGTGTCTCGTTATCTGACACGCCTTGTTCCAGGAAACGCCCACGTCGAAAGTCGGCCCGAGACAAGGTTAGCGTGCGATTCCTCTCGACGGCACTCGCCGTCACGCTGATGTTCGAAACCGATTCGAGCGTGCCGTACACGTCGGCGTTCACGTGGTGCTCAACCTCATTCCAGGCGACGGAAGCCGAAAACTGCCAGTCATCTTTGTTGGACGCCATGCCCTCGTTGAAGTTGAAGTCGCGGAAGGGCACGGCCCAATTGCTTTTGGAGCCCCAGGCCTTGGTGTTCATGAGCCCCGTAGACTGCCAAAAGACGGCCGGCTTTGTCCAGAAGTCCCACAACGAGGGCCTGCCACCGAGTTTGGACCTCGCGTTGGCCGTGTTGACGGCCGGCTTCAGGGACGACGCGACCGTGATCCCCGGATTCTGCCCGACCAACAACGGTGTGAGGCCTTGGTCGACCGCCGTACTTTCGTTGCGTCGGACCTGAAGCAACGTCGCGAGCTTCGCGTCGTAACTGGACTCCGCGATCCGCAGTTTCACCAGGCCCGACTGCGGATCGATTTCATCCACGATCGCATAGTACTGGTCGCCGTCCACGAGGCCATCGACGGGACGATCCTTGAGCGAAGAGGTGGAGCGCATGCTGAATCCGTGCCGTTGCCCCGTCGCGCCGCCGAGCACCACGGGCAGGATGCTTCCGGCTTCCGCATCCGCCGCCGACGCGGCCAGTTGGAAATGATCGTCGTCCACGACATGGACATAGTACGAACCCCCGTTTTGCAGTCCGGAGATCGGCAGCCCATCGCCCGTCAGGTAGGTGACCACCTGCCCCTCGCGGAACGGATGACGCGTCATCTGCAGCGTATGGGAAGCGTCGTCGATCGGCAGCAGCGACGTCGGGTCGAACGGTCGCCAGACCTCCGGGACATCCTGCAGGTCGTAGTCCGGCGTCTCGAACAGCACATGCAACCCCACGCCCAGCGTACCGCGACCGGTGAGGTTGATCTTCTGCCCCGCCAGGGCCGCCTCGCGACTCGTGGCCAGCTGCAACGCATCGCCACTGAGCGCGATCACATAGTAGTTCGACAGGTCCGCCAGCCCACCGATCGGGGTGCCGCCGTTCGCATCGTAAAACACGCGCGTCCCCGTGCTCCAGGGATGCTGCATCCAGATCGAATCCGCGTCGAGGTCGATGACCGGCCGGTTGCGGCTGACATCGAAATCCATCACGACCGCTTCGGTCCGCAGCCCGTGCGACGATCCACTGCCGGTCGAAGTGAAGTGGACATAGTCCGTCCGCGAAGCGTCGCGAGCGGCTTCGGTGGCCATCTGCAGCGTTTCCGCCAACCGCACCGTGTTCTCGTCCAGCCGAATCGCGTAGTACACCTGGCCCGGCTGAAGGCCTCCCACGGCCTCGCCTTCCTCCGGCACGTACTCGACCGCCTGCCCCGTCTCCAGTTCGTGGCTCGGTGATACGATCCAGTGATTGACCGTGTCGACTTCATAACGCGTCAGCCGGTGTTGCGCGGTCGCCGATCCGGTTCCTGCCGACACCAGATTCACCGCTCGACCCGCCAACGCGTCCGCGCGCGTATTCGCCAACGCCACCAGATAGGGACTCGCCGCGATCGCGTAGTAGTCACGACCACTGACCAGGCCACCGATCGGCGTGTTGGCAACCCCCGCTTCGTCCGCTCCCGCGTCGTAGCGCACGCGCATGCCTGTCACCATCTGGTGGCGATCGCGCAGCAGGATCGTATCCGAATCCAGGTCCACGGCAGGCAAGGTCACGTAGGCGGCCGGGTCGAACGAATGCGTCCTGCCGGCTCCCTGCAGCGTATGCTGGCTCGCGGCGTCCGGCATCTGCAGTTGCAAGGGCACCGACCACGGCAGCGACACATCATGCTCCGCCAGGAACACATGGTCGTCGTCGGCGCGAATGATCCGATAGGTCGCGCCCGCCACGAGCAGGAACTCCTCCCGCTTCACCGGATTGGAACCGGTCGGATCGAACTGGACGCTCCGGGTGGGCGAGGTGCTGGTGGCCAGCGAGTGCTGCCCCGACTGAGCCGGCTTAGTCAGCTGCACAAGCTGGCCGTTTAGATTCAACAGGTGAACGTGATCCGGATCAATCACCTGCACCAAATAGGAAGTACCGGACACCAGGCCAGCCAAGGGCGTTACACCGTCACTAGGACGATAGACGACCTGCTGATTGTTTGAAAAGCCGTGAGCAGGCAGGAAGAGACTATCATAGTCCTCGTCCAGCACGCGTTCGCGGTAACCGCCCCGGACCGCGATCAGGGGCTCACTGCTGTTTGGCTGGTAAGTCACCGCATCGTTCGTTCGCCAACCGTGGCCGGGCAGCAGCAGGCTGTTATCCACCTCGTTCAAAACCTGCCCCTGCAACTGCACGGACTCCGTCGGATTGAACTCCGTGGCCTCACTTTGCGGAGTGAACAGGTACGAACGCGGCGCGAGGACTTCGACGTCTACGTTCGGATCGACATGATAGATGAACGAATCGCCCGTCTTGAGCGTCTCGCCGTGCGGATCGACGACGATGCGATCGATCGTCGGGTCGAGATCCTTGGCCGGATCAAACGTCATGCCGGTGTTTGACTCGTAGAGCAGGATCTCGGTAGCGTCTTCCGTGGAGGTCCCCAGGGCGATCGGAATCCCCTGCGATGCTTCATCGGCGTTGGCCGCCAGTTGGATATGATCCTTGTCAACGACGATAACGTAGTAGGTCTCCTGCTCTTCCAGCCCGTCGATGACGTCGTTCTCTTCGTTTGAACCCAGGTCCCAGTTCGGCAGGTAACGCACCGACTGGCCCGCCACGAACGGATGGTCCGGGATCCGCAGGGAACTGCCCGACAGGTCCGTCGTCGGTACGAACGGTTGACGCTTGACGAGCCGAAAGGACTGCGTCGCCGGTGCGGGACCGTTGGCCGCCTCCAGGTCGACCTCCGCAGCCAGCGCCAAACGCGCTTTGCCGTCCTTGATTTCAACGATGCGGTAATCGGTTCCCGTGACCAGTCCCTGGATCGGCTCGGCGGCCGCTGGTTGCTCCAAGACTTCCTCACCCGTGCTCCGACGCAGGCGATACTGCACGAAATCTCCCGGGGCCCATTTCTGCGCGCTGCCAGTGAGCGCGGACAGCGGCACCCAATCGGTATCGCTGGTGTCCGACAGTGACTGCCGATCGAGCGTCGCGGATCCCCCGAGCGTGTCGCCGGAAATCACGGTGCCACGAATGGTCGTGGTCACCTGGGTATCCTGGTCGAGGCCCAGCGCGAAGGTCGTGCCGACGCGGCCATCGATATAACTGAGGGCGAAGGCCGTGGGAGCGTTCGTCAACTTGCCCGTGGCGTTGATCGTCGCCGCGCCGCGGGCATCGATCAGGACCTGCTCGCCGATATCCGTCGCCGCTTGCAGGTGCGTGTCGGTGATCGCCGCCGCGATGGAAATGTTGTCCGCGGGTTTCTTCCCCGAGTTGTTGTCGGCATCAAGGCTTTTGTTGAACGGAGCCAACGCCGTGGATGTCACCTTGGCCGATACGTTTGAATTCGAAGTGATCGTGACATTGTTGGACCGAATGGAGGTGGCCCCGGATAACGTCGTCGTTGCCCGACCGGTCGATTCGGCGTATCCTACGACGAATTCCAGGGCGGAACCTCCATAAGGCCGCATCTGATTCACCGACTCCGCGGACTGGGCAACCGTCGCGGACCCCAGCGTGACGTCTCCTCCGGCCACCAGCGTCGCCCCATCCAGCGCGACGCTTGCCTCGGCATTGCGCATGAAGATCGAGACCGTCGGCCACATGCCGAACCTCTTGCCCAATGTCGTGACCGATACCCCCATCCAGTCGAGAAGATACTTGAGGCCTGGCGATGTCACGAACCCCGAGCCGATCGACGCGATCCGGTTTTCGTAGCCTTTGTCGCCCAGGTGGATCATCTCATCGAGCGCGGATGAGTTCACCGTGATGTTTCCTGTCGCGGAGATGGTTGCCGACGTGAGCGTCACTTTCGTGATGTTCGTGTCGATTCCGATCACCTGCTTCTTCAGCTTCTTGTTCTCCTTCTGGACGTCGATCTTGACATCATTCGCCTCCAGCGTGCCCCCGGTCACGTTCACCTGCAGCGTATCGTCCTTGCCTCCGTCGGTGTTCGTGTCCAGAATCCAGTCGACGTCCGAGCACAGCAACTGGATGTCTCCACCGCCGGTCAGCTGGTTTTTCGCATCACGCCCCGCGGCCTTCAGCGTCCCGTGAATATCGATGCGTGTGCTGGCAAAGGTGATCGAACCGACGGACTCCACGTCGGCCACCGTGCTGACCGTCTGCCCAGATGGCACCTCGATCGAATTGCCGCCCTGGACCAACAGGTCGTTCCCGCGCGTATTAAGGTCGCCAACCGTGATATTCGACTTGTTGTTGTCAAAATGGACGACGATATCGTGAGCTTCGTCTAGGTAGAGCGGATTGACCCCGTCGTCGCCCGAATCCAGGTCGTACGACGCGGTTCGCTTGCTGTCGAAATCCGTATCGTCCGACGCCAGCGTCAGCACCGGTCGATTGTTGTAGAGGCCTTCGCCCAAGGTGAAGGCCGCCGAACCGTTGAGGTGCAGCTTGATCGACCCGTCGTCCTGCGTCTCGAGGCTCGACGAGACCAAGACGACACGGTCCTCCAGAAACTCGAACTGAGGATGCCGCAACTGGCCCCCCACTCGGCCGCGGCGCATGCGCCGGCGCGGGGCTTGCGAACCAAAACGACCACGAAGAGGCCCAAGGGAAACAACCATGTCGACTCCAAAGGACATCCGGCAGCAAGACGCTGCGTAGGAAGATTCTGAGCTTCTGAAGAGCGTCGAATTTTCTCAGCTTCAACAAGCTGCTTCAAGCAAGAAACGCACCGGTCGCGCCCCCCTGCCTGCTGCGTGACGTAAGTCGCTGCCGGGTCGAAAGTTCCGGGGAAGTTACCATGCCGCCGAGACGCCTTCGCCTCTTCCTACCAGATCACCTCAATGCCCCCAGAAGGCTCAAGCCCGATCCTGCAGGCGCCGCAACCTCACTGCGGTTCACCACAGACGGCTTCAAGTCCTGCAGAACGGTCTGGACAATGGCCGAGGCGATCGTCGTTGCTTCAACAGGAAGGGACCGTTTCCACGCAAATCCGCGTCGCATGTCGGTTCCTCAGGCGGTCATGCCTCCTCAACAGGGCACACAATCGGCACACGGCGTGTGCCGACTACGGGTACGCATCGCAGCCGGCACACGCCGTGTGCCGACTACGGGTTCGCGTCGTAGCCGGCACACGCCGTGTGCCGGGCAGGGTTCGCGGGCAGCCAAGGCAACCACGATACTTCATCCCGCTGGACATCTATTGCCCAAGGGCCGACAGGTTCTACTTCCCTCCCCCCTGGCTTATCGCCACCGCTTCCCCCCAAACACTTACCGGTATGCTTCCCAAAGCCGTCCAGCTAGATTATCCTCCCCAAGACCGTTCACTCCCATTTGACAAACCCATGCGAGACGAGGCGAGCGACGGGCGATTACCGTGCTATCCACCTTCCGCAATCACCTGGAAACGCACCCCTTGATTCGCAATCTATCTGCCCTTCGCCACAGCCAACTGCGAGCCCATGCCGGTCTATTCGCTGCCGCCCTCGTTCTCAGCGGCGTGGTTGCTCAGGCGTCCGGAGGCGAACAGAGCCCAATCGACATCATCACGGCCGACACGGTCTACCAAGCCTTGCCCCCGCTGAAATACACCTATCAATCCAGCGTTGACCTGCACGTTGTCAACACCGGTTCCCCCGACGAAGAGGCGACCGTCCGAGCGGAATTGACCAGCTTCGGGGATGCCAACAGCTTGCTGCTTTCCGGCGAAACCTACCATCTGCTGCAGTTCCATTTCCATACGAAGGCGGAGCATCTGCTGGATGGAAATGCGTTCGACATGGAGCTGCACTTGGTGCACGAGAAAGCTGGCAGCACGGACGTGAAAGACCTGCTGGTGACGGCGGTCTACATCGAGGCTGGCGACTTCAACCCGACGTTGGAGCCGATCTTTGCCGATCTACCGCCCGACCATCTCAGTCCGCGGCACATCACCGGCTTCGACATCGCCTCCCTGCTGCCCGACGACCTGAGCTCCTACCGCTACCCCGGTTCGCTGACGACTTCGCCCTATACCGAAGGCGTCCAGTGGGTCATACTCAACGAACCC
>CAZUJM010000248.1:8245-9242 GCA_964620405.1 uncultured Pirellulaceae bacterium
TCGAGACGCTGTTCCCGCACGAAAACCTGCGATTGCCCCAGGACTTGGACGGACGCGTAGTGCTGACCGATGTGAAGTCGATCCCCGAGCCGGGCAGCATGCCCCTGCTGGCACTCGGCGTTGCCGCCCTGATCGGCCGTGCTCGCCGTCGCCAGCGCTAGTGGCTTTCCTGCAGCGTTCGCGGATGGACGCCCACATCATGACCACATCCGGCGATGATGCCGGACGTGGCGTCCTGGCAGGTCGCTCTCACGATCCCGCGACGGCCGTCTCCTGGTAGTGTAGCTCTCGCCACTTCCCCTCGCTCTTCACCCACACCGCGACAACGTGGCACTGCGATGGCACCGGCTTGCCCTGGTACGTGCCCTTCGCCTTCAGCGTGTAGGTCACCAGCACGCAGGAATCATCGATGGTCGTGGTCGACATTGGGCCTGCTTCGTATTCCTCGTAGTCGAGGTCGGCGAGCGTTCGGATCTGCTCATCCAGCGTCTGCTTGCCGGCAAAGGGTGTCACCGCCAGATGATTGGGCGTCATCAGCGACCTGACCTTGTCCGCGTCATGCTTGGTGAACGCCTCATTCAGGACTACCATCGCGGCTTCGACCTCTTTCGAGAGTTCCACCTTCGAAGGCTCCACGGCATCCGCCCTAGGCACGACCAAACACAGCAACAGCAATACACTCCAGGCGCGCATGAGAGCCTCCCATCAACGAAAGAGCCGCCCGCACCCGGCGGTTCCCTCGGAACCACGGCGGGCGCGTCGCAATCTGGGCGTCAGTATAGGGTCAGCCAGCAGGGAGTCCAGCCCGAGGCGGACGGCAGTAGTTCGCGTTCGCACGAACGCAACCTGTAGAACGACCATCGACGGGCAGCGGGCGAGTTTCCATGCGGCACTGCATGGCAAGCAAATTCCTCGCGCGATCATGCCGACGCGTTGGGGCAAACGCAATCGGCACACGGCGTGTGCCGACTACAGGTCCGCATCGTAGCCGGCACAC
>CAZUJM010000249.1:0-9222 GCA_964620405.1 uncultured Pirellulaceae bacterium
CCATAACGGCCCAGGCTGCCCGCGATGCCGAAGAGCGTAAGCCAGACCAGCCAGCGTCTTCGCCAATCGGCGATAGCCGGGCGCCGCATGGCCAGCAGGGCCAGGCCGGCGACCAGGAGTCCCATGTAGAGGCTGGGAGTCCAAGCGCGACTCTCGCAAGGCAGAGCGGTCGACCACCGAGTCAGTGAAGGTGTGAAGTGGCCCGATGCGTTGGGGAGGAACAGTTCGAGCCATCGCCAGGGGCCGACGCTGTAGTCGTAACGCAGCTCCGCCGCCACGATTTCCGACGCGGCGTCCTCCTGGGAAGCGTCCGCGGGCGTGGGGGAGTTTCCCTCGACGCGGGCGTCGAGCGTCCAGCGGGCGCTCTGCTGGGACCAGTACCAGGTCGGCAGCCACTGCACCGTCGAAAGGGCGAGCCCCAGCGTCAGGCCGCCCAGCAGCATCGCCAGGCGTGAAGCGGCAGGGTGGCCGGAACGGGGGTCTGCAGAGAGGGAACCGAAGCGATGGGGCGACCTTTGCGCGAAACAGACCCAGGCAAACAGGCTTGCCAGCCCAGCGAGGTAGGCGGTCTGCAGGTCTCCCGCCAGAACGATCAAGGCCCAGAAAACCGCGAGGCCGGCGACAGCCGACGCACGCGGTTTCTCCAGGAGGCGAATTGCCTCCGCCAGGGCCCAGGGCAACCATGCAGCTCCGAGAAGGTAGGGCAGGTTGTGGACTTGGAAGAGCACGTGGCCGCCGAAGGCGTAGCCCAGGCTCGCCAGGGCCGCGGAAGCGGGGTGAAAGCTGCATTGCCTGGCCATTCGATAACTGCCAGCCGCCGCGATGAAGAGATGAGCCAGCAGGTAGGTTGGCCAGAGGACTTCGAAGCGAACGGGCAAGAGAAACAGCAGGCTGCCCGGGTAGAGGACGCCGGCCGTGGGATCGGCCAGCAGTGGTCGGCCGCGTTCCTCGAAATGGTTCCAGAGCGGTGGGCCGTCCGACCAGCCGTTTTGGATCATCCGCAGGTACGGCGGATAGTAGTGGCCGGCGTCCCGGAACGCCAGTTGCCTGCCTTGCAGCAAAAGCGAGTGCGCGGGGCCCAGCATTGCCACGAACCAGAACGCCACCAGCAGCAACGCCGATCGCCAACGGTTCATCGTGGATCACCGAAGCCGACAGGCAAAGCGGAGCCAACGCGCGGGCGGCCCGATCCGCATCAGTTGGAGTTGGCTCGCTGGGCCGTGCGAATCTGGGCGCGTGCCTGGGCGATGGCCCGATCCTTGAGTTCCAACAGTTCAGGAGTCACCGCGGAACGCTTGTGAGCCGCCTGCAACTGCTGCTGCGAGGCTTCCAGATTGAGTTTGTTCGCAGGCACGATGCGCCCCGTCAAAACGGTTACGACATTGTTGGCCACCTGCACGAACCCCGCGTCGACGTAGTAGCGTTCCGCAACGCCCTGGGCGTTGCGGAGCCGCAGTTCCCCGAACCCCAGACGCCCGATGAGCGGACTGTGACCAGCCGCGATTCCCAATTCGCCGTCGAACAGCGGAACAACCACGAACTCCGCCTGGGTATCTAGGGCGGTAACTTCCGGGGTGACGACGATACACTGAATGGCGGACATGGGGCTGCGAGTCCTGTGGGTTGGGGGGCCGCCTGCGCGGTCGGGCTCGTTGCTGGAGCGGGCCGAGTGCCTGAGGGGGCAGGCGGCCCGCGTCATTGCGATACGTTACTTGGCCTGCATCTTCTTGGCCTGGGCCTCAGCCTGCTCAATCGAACCGACGTACATAAACGCCTGCTCGGGCAGGTGGTCCCACTTGCCATCGCAGATTTCTTCGAAGCTGCGGATGGTGTCGGACAGCGGCGTAATCTCGCCCTTCTTGCCGGTGAACACTTCCGCCACGAGGAATGGTTGCGAGAGGAACCGCTCAATGCGTCGGGCGCGATGCACGATCAGCTTGTCCTCTTCGCTCAGTTCGTCGACGCCGAGGATCGCGATGATGTCCTGCAGTTCGCGATATCGCTGCAGCGTCGTCTGAACGCGACGGGCGATCGCGTAGTGGCGGTCACCGACGTACTGCGGATCGAGGATGCGGCTGGACGAGGCAAGCGGATCGATGGCGGGATAGATACCCTTTTCCGCGATCGCACGTTCCAGGTAGATGAAGGCGTCGAGCTGGCCGAACGCGGTGGCGGGAGCCGGATCGGTCGGATCGTCGGCCGGCACATACACGGCCTGCACGGACGTGATAGCGCCCTTGTTGGTCGAAGTGATTCGTTCCTGCAAGGCACCCATCTCCGTGGCCAGCGTCGGCTGGTAACCCACGGCGGACGGCATGCGTCCGAGAAGGGCAGATACTTCCGAACCGGCCTGCGAGAAACGGAAGATGTTGTCCACGAACAGCAGCGTGTCCTTGCCCGTGGTGTCGCGGAAGTACTCGGCCATCGTCAACGCCGACAGGGCCACGCGGAGACGAGCTCCAGGCGGCTCGTTCATCTGGCCGAACACCATGCAGGTCTGCTCGATAACGCTGCGTCCCGTGTCGCCGATCTTGGCTTCCTGCATTTCCAGCCAGAGGTCGGTACCTTCGCGAGTACGCTCACCCACGCCCGCGAACACGGAGTAACCGCCGTGGGCGGACGCGATGCGGGCGATCAGTTCGGTGAGGATAACCGTCTTGCCGAGGCCGGCACCGCCGAACAGCCCGGCCTTACCACCGCGGACGAACGGAGTCAGCAGGTCCACCACCTTGATGCCCGTTTCGAACAGTTCGGTCTTGGTGGAGAGCTCGGAGATGTTCGGAGCCTCGCGATGGATGGGCCAACGTTCGGCGGCTTGCACGGGACCGCGACCGTCCACCGGTTCCCCCAGCAGGTTGAACACGCGACCGAGCGTCGCATCCCCGACGGGCACCGACACCGGAGCTCCCGTGTCGATGCAGTCGTGGCCGCGGACCATGCCGTCGGTGCTGCCTAGGGCGACGCATCGCACGCGTCCACCGCCCAAGTGCTGCTGCACCTCGCCCGTGAGATTGAGGTTCACGCCCTTGTGCTGGCTCACCACCTTCACGGCGTTGTAGATCGCCGGCATCTGGTCTTCCGGGTATTGGGCGTCGAAGGTCGAACCGATGATCTGCGTGATCTTTCCGACTTTGGGCGTTCCAGTTGACATGGGGCTTCGTTACCTTGCTCGAAAATGACTAGTGTTGGTCTTGGGGGATTTTGGGTCGAGGGCGGTCGCGGGCGGGCAGGCGGGAGTCCTGGGGACAAGCCAGCCGATCCTGCGAGAGACTTACTTGTTGAGTGCCTCGACGCCGCCGATGATTTCCATGATCTCGCCCGTGATCTGGGACTGGCGGGCGCGATTGTAGCTCCGAGACAGTTGCCGGATCAGGTCGCCAGCGTTTTCGGTGGCGGCCTTCATGGCCACCATGCGGGCGATCTGTTCACTTACCGCCGCATCGAGGAAGCACTTGAAGAGCTTGACCTTGAAGCTGGCCGGGACCAGTTCCTCCAAGATGCTCTCCGCCGACGGGAAAAACTCGTACGACGAATCCGTGCTCGCTGGCTGTTTGTGGGCCGCATTTTCGCCGCCCAGGCTTCCTAGAGGCAGCAGGGTTTCCACGACGGGAACCTGCCGGGACGCGTTGAGGAACTTCGTGTAGACCACTTCCAGGCGGTCGAGCTTGCCCGTCACGTAGGCTTCGAGGTAACGCGTCGCGAGGGCGTCCACTTCCTCGAAGGTCACCTTGTCCTCGAAGTGCGTGAAGCTTTCGTCCGCCGGCACATCGCGGTACTTCAGAGCCGCGATGCCACGCTTGCCGGAGATTTCCAGCCGCGTGGTAGGAACCTCCGACTGCAACGCCTGCCAGCGACTGTAGGCCATCCGCTGCACGTTGCCGTTGTAACCGCCGCACAGGCCGCGATTCGCGGTCAGCACCAGAAGGGTCGCCGACTTGGTTTCGCTGCGAGGTTCCAGCAGTGGGTGCGTTACTTTCAGGCCAGCACCGGCGAGATCCGACACCAGGCGGGTGATCTGGTTGGTGTACGACGTGGCCGCTGTCGCGCGGTCCATCGCCTTCTTGAACCGCGCCGTCGCGATCAGTTCCATCGTCCGCGTGATCTTGCGGATGTTGCGGATCGACTTTCGTCGTTTGTCCAACGCTCGAGCTTTGGCCATGACAGATGCGCTCGTCTGGTTCGGGGTTCAAGGGAAGCGATTCGGAAGGCGCGGAGGGGCGGCCGGGGATCAGGACCCGAGCGTGGCGAAGAAGCTCTTGTTGAACTCGTCGATCGCCGATCGCATGCCCTTCTCCACCTCTTCGGTCACGTCCTTCTTCTCGGCGAGCAGGTTCACGAGGTCCGACTTGCTGCGGTGAACGAACTCGAGGAACCGAGTTTCCCATTCACGCACCTTGCTGATCGGTACTTTGTCGAGGTAGCCGCGGGTGCCGGCGAAGATGACCAGGACCTGGTCGAGTGCGCTGAGCGGCTTGTACTGCGGCTGCTTGAGGAGTTCCACCATGCGATAGCCGCGATCGAGCTGCGACTGGGTGGCCGCGTCCAGTTCGGTGCCGAGCTGGGCGAAGGCTTCCAGTTCGCGGAAAGCGGCCAAGTCGAGACGGAGACCGCCGGCGACCTTCTTCATGGCCTTGATCTGGGCGGCACCACCGACGCGGGACACCGAGATGCCGACGTTCATGGCGGGCCGGATGCCGGAGAAGAAAAGGTCGGGCTGCAGGTAGATCTGGCCGTCTGTGATGGAAATCACGTTTGTCGGAATGTAGGCGGAGACTTCGCCTTCCAGCGTTTCGATGATCGGCAGCGAAGTCAGCGAGCCGCTGCCCTTTTCCTTGGACAGCTTGGCCGAACGCTCCAGCAGTCGGCTGTGGCAGTAGAAAACGTCACCAGGGTAGGCTTCGCGACCCGGCGGACGACGCATGAGCAGCGAGAGCTGGCGGTAGGCGGCGGCCTGCTTCGAAAGATCGTCGTACACGATGAGGGCGTGGCCGCTGTTATACATGAAGTGCTCGGCCATGGCCGTGCCGGCGTAGGGAGCAATGTACTGCAGCGGAGCCGGGGCGCTGGCTCCCGCCACGATCACCGTCGTATACTCCATGGCCCCCGCCTGACGGAGCGTCTCGATGACCGCGGCCACCGAGGAGTCCTTCTGGCCCACGGCCACATAGAAGCACTTAACGCCGGAGCCCTTCTGGTTGATGATGGCGTCCAGGGCGATCGCCGTCTTGCCCGTCTTGCGGTCTCCAATGATCAGCTCGCGCTGGCCGCGGCCGATGGGAGTCATGGCGTCCACGGCCTTGATGCCCGTCTGCAGTGGTTCGTTAACTGGCGAACGCTCGGACACGCCCGGAGCCATGTCCTCGACGAACCGCTTCTCCGTCGCGTGGATCGGGCCCATGCCATCGAGCGGGTTGCCGAGCGGATCCACCACGCGACCGACCACGGCGTCACCGACCGGCACCGAAAGCAGCCGCCCCATGCTGCGGACTTCGTCGCCTTCGTTGATGGCCAGGAAGTCGCCCAGGATGATCACGCCGACGCTGTTCTCTTCCAGGTTGAACGCTAGCCCGATGACGCCGTTCGGGAACTGCACCATCTCGCCCGCCATGACGCCCGACAGGCCGTAAACGCGAGCGATGCCGTCGCCGACTTCCAGCACCGTACCGACCTCGCGCACGTCGATCTGGCTCTTGTACTGTTCGATCTCGCGTTGAATTACCGAAGCGATTTCGTCCGCATTGAACTTCATGGGTCCGCTTTCCTGACTGGATGGTGGGAGCTTATGTAGCCGGGTCAGCTGGTAGCCGTGAATCGATCCACGGAGTCCCGCAGCTGGGTGATGGTGTTTTCGAGGGTCTTTTGTTTCAGGCGATTGAGTTCGTTGGCGAGGCTCGCGTCGTAGACGGTGTCACCGACGCGGACCACGATGCCTGCGATGAGGTCGGCATTGGTCGCGTACCTTAGGTCGATCTCCCGTCCGAAGGCTGCGGAGAGTCGATCGCGGAGCGACTGTCGCATGGCATCGGAGAGCGGTTCGGCCGTGGTCGCGGTGACGGACAAGCGGTTCCGCAGTCGGTTGAACTCGGCGTGGGCCGCGTCGCGAATCTGGCGAATGCAGTCGAGACGTCCATGCTGGCCGACGACTTTGAGGAAGTCGAGCAGCGTCTCGGACGCCCGGCCCCCCAGGGTACGGTCGAGGAGTGCCGCCTTCTCCGCGTGCAGGATGCGAGGGGACGCCAGAGCCTGTTCAAAGTCGGGGAACCGCGGGAGCACATCACCGACCAGCGACTCCAGTTCGCTCAGGACCGACTCAGATGTGTTCTTCGACTCGGTAACGCCGAGCAAGGCTTTGGCATAGACCGCCCCGAGGAGTTGCTTGTCGATGTTCGCCCCCGGTGACTGCTCCGCCACCTGGTTGTTCCCATCATGCTGAGACATATTCCACCCCGGGGTTGCCCCCATCTGCTGGTCGCTGGTCCATTCACGCCTCGCCGATCGCCGTGACCGGCCGAGACGCCACCCTTTGCCTCGAAACGCACATCCGCTCCATCCGAGGACTCGGGCGGAACTGCCTCACCTGGCGAAGCTAGTTGGTTCCTGAAAAACGCTGCAGGGCGTCGCCCACCAGCTGCGCATGGTCTTCATTGCTGAGCTGCCGTCGGACGATTTTGCCCGCCAGGTCCACGGCCGTCTCCACGCTCTTGTTCGCCAAATCCTGGAGGGCCGCGTTGCGGGCCGCATGGATCTCGCGAACCGCTCGGTCCTTCTCGGCAGTGGCGGCCGCCTGCGCCGCCTCGAGGATCTGCACCTTCTGGCTCTCAGCTTCGCTCTTCGCCTGGTCCAGCATCTGCTTCACCTCCAGAGCCGCCCCCGCCAGTCGCTTCTCATGGTCGGCGAGCAGTTGCCGAGACGCCTCCTGATTCCGCTTGGCCTCTGCCAACTGGTCGGCCAGCGAGTGTTCGCGGTGATCCAGGGCCTCGACGATCGGCTTCCAGGCGAACTTGCCGAGCACGGCGAGTAGGACCAGGAAGATAATAGCCGTGACGATGGCGAGGTCGGGATCCAGGCTCACCGGGTTCGGTGCTCCGTGTCCCCCATCGTCACCATGGCCAGCCGATTCATGAGACGCTCCATGGCCGTGGTCGTCGGCCGCTGCCGCGGCAGCCAAGTTCCACATCCCAGCGTTCAATTGGAGGGCGACCAGTAAGGCGGCCAATCCGCGAACCCAACCCATGGAAGAATCTCCTGATGAAGGAATGGCGATGTACGTTTGCGCTGCCCAGGCACGGACCGTGTGGGGATGCCACGACAGCCCGAGCGGAGCGCCCGCCGCGGGGGTCCGTAAGCTACGGAAACCCCACGCGGTCTACTGGTTGCAGTCCGCCACGACGACTGCCAAGGGGGCAGCCTCGCAACGGGGCTCTGATCCCGCTTAGGAAATCATGAGCACGATGAGTGCGAAGAAGGTCGCACCTTCGATCAGAGCCGCGGAAATGATCATGCCCGTCTGGATGTTGCCGGCCACTTCGGGCTGGCGGGCCATGCCCTCGACGGCAGCGGCACCGATGCGGCTGATGCCGAAAGCGGCTCCCAGGATGATGAGGCCAGCACCGATGGGGGTGCCCGTCAGGATGTTGACCCCGCCGGTTCCCGCCGCGGCTTCCTGAGCCATCAACGGGGTGGCAACGGCGGACAAGGCGCAAGCCAGCGACGCAATCTTCGACCACTTGAACACGATACATCTCCTGCTTCAAAAAACGAAGTAACGCAATACGTGAACCGACCGGACAAGCACGCGAACCACCGAGGCGGCTAGTGTGGATGGACAGCCGAACCAATGAACAGGGCAGACAGAAACGTGAAAATGTAAGCCTGCAGGAAAGCGACAAAAAGCTCCAGCAGGCTCAGCCCCACCGCCCCCAGCACGCTCGCGCCCGAGACTCCCAGGAACAGCGGATGGTAGTAGGAGGTGACCGACAGCGCGATCTTCGCCACGAATGCCACCAGCACGCCCAGCACCAGGTGGCCAGCGAACATGTTGGCCAGTAGACGGACGGCCAGCACGAAGTGCTTGATCAGCAAGCCGACGACTTCGATGACGAACATCATGGGCTTCAGGAAGACGGCGAGAACCAGCGGCAGGTCCATGTGAGGCACCTGCGCCTTCCAGAATCCGACGAACCCCATCTTCTTCGAACCGGCCGCGACGACACATCCAAAGGTCATCAGGGCGAGCGTGCCGGTGACGCCAAAGGCTCCGGTGGGCGAACCGAGCCAGGGAAGCATGCCGAGCAGGTTGCAGGTCAACACGAAGAAGAAAATCGTCCACAGATAGGGCAGGAACTTGTCGGCGTCGTGGTGGCCGATCGCCGGCCGCGCCACTTCGTCTCGAATGAACAACAGCACACTCTCCAAAGCGTTCCAGAGCCGCCCCTTCGCCAGTCGGCCTCCAGCGATCTTGTTGGCCAACGGGATCGCGATCAGCATGACCAAGATGGCGGCGATCACTTCGAGGACCATGAACTTGGTGATTTTCAGGTCGAACGCCTCAATCAGGTTTGAACTCGGTGTGTACAGCGGCGAACCGTGATAGACCTGCGGAACTTCCACATGCCCGCCCAGCGCGCGGGGCAGGTCGAAGTAGGTCGCATCCTTCACGTGACCAATCAGATGGTCCGGTGACAGTGGGTCATGTGCCATGGTCGGGTTCTCTGTCGTGTCTGCGAAGGCCGCTCGCTCCAGCGGGCGGAATGTTGGACGAAAGGCGAGGAACTATCCTGCGGGGGGAACCGACGGGGGCCGCTGCAACTGGCCTATCGAGTAGAACGTTTCCACGGTCAAGTTCAGGAAAAAGCCAGCTAGGAGAAACCACACGAATCCGGATTCGACCCAAGTCGGGTAACTCTTCGACACCAGCACGCAAGCCGCCAGCGGCACGCCCATCCGGAGGAGCATGCCGGATGCCACATGGGCGGCGGCCTGCTGAGGAGGAGCCACGGTGGACGTCACGACCAGCGCTAAGATACCGGATACAAGGCAGATCAGCGAGGCGGTCCCGAGGGTGAGCATCCCTGACAGTCCGTATCGCAACCAAGCCAGGGGAGCAAGCAGGCCGAAGACAAGAGCAAACGCCACGATCAACGCGGTAAGTCGGCGCGACAGCCCCCAGCTACCCAGCTGTTGAAGCCATTGCGATTGAAACGGTTCGCGTGTCATGGATGT
>CAZUJM010000250.1:0-9121 GCA_964620405.1 uncultured Pirellulaceae bacterium
CGCCGTCGACGTCCGCGAGTTGCAGCCCGAGGAGGTGGTGTACCACGAGGAGAAAGAAGGCACGTACTTGGCGTTCCGGTATCCCAACGGAGTGACCATCTACCACAACCGGCCGAACACGGAAAACCTCAAGGTCGAAGGCACGCCGGGCGAGAAGCGGGCGGCCAAGCCGATCCCGAGCTACAAGGGCGAAGGCGGCATCTACGGAGACTTCATCCAGTGCGTGAAGACGCGTGAGAAGCCGTTCCGCGACATTGAACTGGCCGTCAACAGCGTGGCACTCAGCCACCTCGGCACGATCGCTTACGAGCTGAAGCGTTCGCTGAAGTGGGACGCCGCGAAGCAGGAGTTCCCGGGCGACGCCGAGGCCAACCGGATGCTCGATCGTTCGCGTCGCGAACCCTGGCTGCTGTAACGCCCGGTCTTCCGTCTTCTCCAACGCCCCGCACCCCACCGAACCGCTTTTTCCTTCGAGGAACGATCATGCTCGAAAACGCTTTCAACGCCCTGAAAACTTACGACTGGGGCTCCGACCTCGGCCAGCTCCAAGCGATCCGCGACGCGGTGGTCACGACCCACGGCGATGCTGCGGCCCGTGGCCAGCTGGAATCGCAACTCGCCGCCGCCCTGCAAGCAGGCCTACCGCGAGCTGCTCAAGACTTCATCTGCCGCCAACTGATGCAGGTCGGCACGGCCGCCAGCGTCCCGGCGCTCGCTTCCCTGCTCGCGGACAAGGACCTGTCCCACATGGCGCGCTTCGCGCTGGAACGCATCCAGGGCCCTGAAGCCGGCCAGGCACTGCGCGACGCGCTGCCCAAGGTCGCTCCCGAACTGCAGGTCGGTATCTTGAGCACCCTGGGTGCCCGCGCCGAGGAGGCCGATGTGCGGCTGTTCGCCAGCATGCTCAGTGACAAGAATCCGGCCGTCGCACAAGCGGCCGCCGTTGGCCTGGGACACATCGGATCCAGCGCCGCTGCGGCAGCGTTGGCGGCCGCCAAGCCGTCCGATCCGGCAGCCACGTCGGCGGCCATCGACGCGTCCCTCGCCTGCGCCGAAGGCCTGCTGGCCGCTGGCAAGAAGGCGGAGGCGCTGGCCGTCTACAAACGTTTCGCAGGCAGTGACCAGCCCAAGCACGTGCGTCTCGCCGCCACCCGCGGCATGCTGGCCTGCGCCGGCAAGAAGGACGCCTGATCGACGTTCCCGCCCGGGGAGCCACCACCTCGAGCGGAATACCACCCCTCGAGGAACGCCATTCGTGACCCGACCCGTCCGCCCCCGCCCCGTAAACAGTCCGCCGAGCCTGCTTCCCGTTGCAAGTCGACCGCTGCTCGGCTCCGCAACGGCCGCCCTGCTCGCTGCCGTCCCGCTCCACCTGCCAATCAGCTCCACGATCGCCGTCGCGTTCTCCTGCGCGACTCCCGCGTGGGCCCAGGATGCCGGAACACCCGCTGCTTCCACCGACCAGCGAGCCAGTGACACGAGCAGTGACGCAGGCGGTGACACGGCGGAACTCGTGCAGTTGGTCGTCAATCTTATCAATGAAGCCGACAAGGACCTGCGAGCGCTCGGGTTCGACCAGGTGCGGACGGAAGTCCCCGGCGCGGCGGCCACGCGCCAGTTTGCCGACCTGCTGCCCGGCATGGCGGCCGACGCGCAAGTCGGGCTGCTCAGCGCCCTGGCCGATCGTGGCGATGCCGCGGCCCGCGACGCGGTGGTGAAGCTGCTCGACGGGACCCAGGACGAAGCCGTCCGTGTCGCGGCCACCCAGGCCTTGGGCGCGCTAGGCAATCCCTCCGACGCGTCCCGACTGATCCAGCAACTGGGCGGCAAGTCGGCCGCCGAACAGACGGCCACGCGAGCGGCGCTCGTGCGTCTGGCCGGCGATGCCACTTCGCGTGAAATCATCGGCCTCGTGCCCACCCAACCCGTGCCGGCCCGCGTCACGCTGCTCGAAATCCTCGCCACGCGCCGCGCGTTCAACACGGTGCCGGAGCTGCTAGGCCTCGCGGTTGACGACGAGCCGCAGGTCCGCGCCGCGGCGATGACCACGCTGGGACAACTGGCCAGCGTCGAACCTATGCCCGGTCTGGTGGCCGGCGTCCTGAAGGCGGCACGCGGGCCGGAGCGTGATGCGGCCGAGAAGGCGGTCATGCTGGTGTGCCAGCGTGTGGAACCGGCCGACGCCCGCGCGGATGCGCTGCTGGCCGCCATCGAGAAGCTCCCCGAAGCCGACCAGCCCCAGC
Source organism: uncultured Pirellulaceae bacterium (assembly GCA_964620405.1). Classification (GTDB taxonomy): domain Bacteria; phylum Planctomycetota; class Planctomycetia; order Pirellulales; family Pirellulaceae; genus CAZUJM01. Next base: position 2,244 of record CAZUJM010000250.1, read on the forward strand.
TGCTCTCCACCCTCGGTCGCGTCGGCGGCCCCGCCGCACTCCAGGCCATCGAAGAGGCCCTAGCCGGGCCGAAGTCGCACGAAGCGGCCGTGCGCGGACTCGCCAACTGGCCCGACGCGTCCATCGCCCCCCGGCTGATTCAACTGGTGCAGTCCGACGCTCACCCCGAACACCGGCGGCTGCTCCTCAAGGCGCTGCTGCGAGTTTCCGTCCTGGGCAACGACTCACGCACCGACGCCCAACGCCTGGAGCTGCTCCAGCAAGCACTCGGCATGTCGACCCGCGATGACGAACGAACGTTCGCGCTGCAGCGAGCGCGAGCGGTACGCACCGTCGATTCGCTGCGGTTCCTGCTGCCCTACCTCGACCAGCCCCTGTTCGCGGAGACGGCGGCGGAGTCGATCGTGGAGCTGGCGCACCATCGCGCTCTGCGGGAGGCGCACAAGCCGGAGTTCATGGCGGCACTCGATCGTGTGCTGGCCACCAGCAAGAATGAAGTCGTCCGCGACCGCGCGGAACGATACCAGCGAAACCAGACCTGGACTCGCGGCAGCACTCCGGCCCAGCCTTGATCGCGCCGCCGAGCCCGCATGACGAGGGCTCGCCGTCGGGTTAATGCGGCCGGGACGGTCGATACGGCTAATGCGGCCGGGACGGCCGCGCTCCAACGAAAACGGCTGACTAGACAGGGGCCGGGACGGCCGCGCTCCAACGAAAACGGCCGACTCGACAGGGGTCGAGACGGCCGTTTTGAATTCACAAGACGATCCGCGGGAATCTTGCTCCCGCGGCGGCTTCTTCAGGACTAGCTGCGACGCGAGCGGACGGCACCGATCAGGCCCATCGCCGACAGGCCGCACAGCACCATCGAACTGGGCTCCGGCACCTGCAGTGCCGAAATGTTCGCGGTCGCACCGGCCGTGAAGTCCTGCAACTCACCGCCCGACTGGCTCAGGCCCGCTCCGCCATTGACGTCCGTCATGGCCAGCGAGATGGAGAACGAGTTGGGGTTCAGCAGGCTGGCAAGCGAGCCGCCCGTGAAGCTTCCCACGGTCAGGTTCGCGAACGAGCCGGTCGCCGCGCTGCCGAGCGATCCCACGATCGCTCCACCACCCACGCTCGCGGACAGCAGCAGCGTGTTGGACGAGTCCCACAGGCTGATCGAACCGCCAGCCGTGGGCTGGACGAGCACATTGCCGAGGATGGTGGCCGTGCCCGAGATCTGCACGTCCGCGATCGTGAACGAAGCAACATCCGCGGGGATGTCCGATCGGCCGCTCAGGAAGCCGACGAAGTTCACATTGGTGTTCTGGTCTCCCAGCGTCGACGCGTTGCCGTCGTCGATCGTCGAGAACACGTTCCCGGTCAGATCCACGTCGTTGCCATCAAAGCCCGCGGAACCCAGGTCGATCTTGATGATCGTTTCCGCGGAAGCCGACGAGACCAACACACCCAGGATGGGCAATGCCAACAGACGGAAGAACGTTCGTTTCATAGCTGCGTACTCCTAACTCCATTTAAGAGGGTCCACTACCACCATCCGTCCATCTGGGCGAATCCGTGCCCAGCGAGCTGGGGACGCATGATGGCGAGGCAGACTTCACATTGCGGGCGAAGTCACCAAGGCCGGCACACGGCCGACCTTTCATTCTCAGTTCCAGCACTGCATGACCGTGGAGCAAGTTCCGGGACAACCCGAGTCACGTTTGCCATCCGCCAGGCGGGTCAGCCCGGCGTTGGCCGGGTCATCCCTGATCGCCTCCGACGATCGTGGACGTCCCTTGCTCACCGCTCATCCACCCAGTATAGCCACTCCGACCTATCCGGAAAATCTCAATCTAAGCACAAGTCGACGTACGCAAGATGTTTTTTTGCGAGCGATTCCGGAGTGCCCACCCGGGTTCCTCGCATCGCTCGGAAACACTGGAAAAACCGAGCAAAACAGCGATTCCAGGCCAGCGGTGGCTGCTAGCCTCGGACTGACAGCAGGTCGTCAGTGGACGGGCGTTGCACGCGAAGTGATGAGCGGCGGCGGATGACAAAGAGGGTTACGGCCCACAGAAAGGGTCCCGCGCCGAACACGGGCTCGGGCACCTGAATCATTTCGTACGCTGCATCGGCGAGGATCGCGTGCGCGCGGGTCCCCGGATGCACCGCATCGTAGAAGACGTAGCCGTTGACTTGATCGGCGGGCAGTAGGGGCGGCGCGCCGGCCAGCCCGGAACTCGCCAGCAAGGGGATGGTCGAGAGCACGGCGGCGGGATCGGTGATATTCGTGAGACCGTAGCGAGCCGGATCGGCGAACCACATCCTTTCCAGGGCGGCAATATCGAGGAATTCCAGGCGCACGCCCGGATGGTCACGCCGCGTCTTCTCCAGCAGCAGCAGCGACTCGCGTGTTGAAGCCTCGACCGCCGCGTCGAAACCTGCCAGGATTTGCGGCGATTCGCCGCGCGTGATCGGCGTGGTGGTCAGGTCGGGAATACCTGCCAACAGCACGTTCTTCGCGCCGCGACCGATCAGCGTCTCCACGGCCGCGGCCTTGACGCGCGCCACGTCAACGCCTAGCTGCGTGTAAGCCTCGGTCGTATCCAGTTCCGCATTCCAGACATCGTTCGGACCACCGCTGACCAGCACCCAGTCCGCGGCGGAAACGGAAGTCACGCCCGCTACAAGGTCACTGAGCTTCGGCGCCAACAACGTGTCGCTCAGAACGCGAGCACCCCCGTACGCATAGTTCTTGCCGCCCCGCAGGCTCGGCGTGGCGCGTGGCAGCGACATCCGGTCGGCAAGGTAGTCCACCCAGATAGGCCCGTTGGAAAACCGTCCCTCGAAGTAGCCCGCCGATGGATCGGGGATGACCGGAAACAAGACCAGATTCTTGGTGCGTTCCAGGACGTTTCCCCCATCCGAAAAACTGTCGCCAAACACGACCAGGTCCGCGCGACCCAGCGAACTCCACCCCAGCACGATCGTCGTGACCCAGCTCAACCACCAAGCCCCTCGTCCCTTCGCGGTCTTCATCCCCGTATCTCCCGGTTGCTCGTCTCCACATCCGCTCGTCAACGCTTCCACGATCGCTCACACCGCGGCGAGCTCCTATTATCAAGCCCCCTTCATCGGTCACAAGGAGTGAAATGAGGCGACCGAACGTGACCGCGTACTTCGTCGCCGCTCGAGTTTCACCGCCTGAACGCGTTCGGCTGAATGCAGGAACTTCCCGGCGGAAACGCCTTCGATTCGCCGGCCTTGCCCACCGAGGCGCGGGCCAGGCCGCGAGGCCCTTGGTTCCTCCTCGGCTATTCGCAGCCCGATGGATGGAGAGCGATGCCCCGGCCCCACGGTCCCTCGCGTTGCCTCAGGGGTGGCCCACACTCGCCGCCGGCGGGCCTTTCGTGTTGCTCGTGTCGATTGCGAGGATCGCTCGGATCACTCCGCCAAGCACCTCGCGAACCTTGGCAATTCCCGGCCGCCGTCGGGCTTCCCACCCTACGAAAAAGCCAGATTGAGGAGTTACGCGCACTCCGAGGACCGCTCCATGCAAGGCACGCTGCAGGACTACCAGGGCATTCCGCTGCACCTGAGCTATTCCGACCTGGATGAGGAACTGACCGCCCACGAAGCGGCACGGAAGGCCGTCGACCTGGCGGACTCGTGTGGCTGGAAGGGCGCGTTGGAGCAGGTTTTCGGCAAGAAATCCCCGGAAGTCCGCTACGCCTGCGATCCACGGCGTTTCCTATTCGCCGACCTGCTGCCGCTTACGCCCGAGACCGATGCGCTCGAAATCGGCGTCGGCTTCGGCCAGCACACCGTCGGCCTCGCCCGCCGCGTCCGGACACTGGACGTGATTGAAGTCCGCCTGCTCAACACGATGTTCACCCGCGCTCGATGCGAGCAGGAGGGCGTCGACAACGTCAACTTCCACTGCGGCGGGGACGACTGTCGACTGCCATTCGAAGACGCTTCCTACGACCTCGTGGTGATGAACCTGGTGCTCGAATGGTGTGCATCGGGCAACCGAGCGGCTCCCGGCGTGCTCGGCCAGCAGCAAATGCTGTCGGAAGTACGGCGTGTGCTCCGCCCCGGCGGGATCCTCCAAGTGAACACGAAGAATCGATTCGCCTTGAGCTACGTTTTGGGCGGTCCCGACGAGCATCTGCACAACCTGCGTTTCGGCAGTGCGCTGCCCCGATTCCTGCAGCGAGCCCTCCTGAAACGCAAGGGCCTGAAGCCCCTCGGCCACCTGCACTCCTACGGTGAGCTTCGGTCGTTGATCGAAGCCAACGGCATGAAGATCCGCCAGACGTTCGAGGCCTATCCGGAGATGCGGTTCCCCAAGCACTTTGTGGACAGTTCACGAACGTGGAGCCTCCCGCGCGACGTCGCGCTGGGCCCCACCAAACGCACGCGGCTGGTCATGCGGATGATCCCGGCGCCCTTGCGGAAGTACTTCACGGCAGGCCTGTTCTTCCTTGCGGAAAAGGTCGACGACTGATGGATGGCACCTCGATCATCGATTCGACACTCAACGAGCTGGATCTGACCACTGCGGTACAGATCCTGCCCATGGGCACGCGCTTCCTGCGCGACAGCACGCACAAGTTCGTCATCCGCTCCGGACGTCATGGCTCCTACTTCGCCATCGTGTCCGCCCAGGGTTACTCGGCAACGGTCCTCGAAGCCATCGCCCAGCAAGAGCGCATGAAGCAGGTGCTCGGTGCCGACGCAGGCAGCGTCATCGAGATGCCCCTGGCCACTGGTACCCTCGACGGTCGGACTTACGCCGTCTGGACGCTGCGCACGCCGGTGAGTAACAACCGAGTCGTTCGACGCATCCAGCGCTGGCAGGTCCTTCCCAGCGTCCTCAACTGGCTCGACCAGATCATTTCGCTGGGAGCCATGGAGAGCACGGCCGAGGAATACGCCGCGCCGCTCGCGTTCCTCGAAACCTTCACGGAGCTCGGGGGCGAATTCCGCAAGTCCTGCAGGCAGGCGCGGGAGGATTTCGAGAGCGGTCGCGTGGTGCCGATGCACATACCGATCCATGGCGACCTCTGGATGGGCAACCTGCTGTTCCCCGGTCCCGGCGGCCCCGTGCCCGGCAATCGACACGGCTTCCTGCTCGTCGACTGGGGATCCGCCAAGGCGGCCGGCTACCCCTTCATTGACCTGATCAAGCTCGCCTCCTCCGCCAACCTTTCGGCCCGCCGCTGTCGGCTGGAACTCGAACGGCAAGCCAAGCAGTTGGGCTGCCGCGCCACCGACGCCCGCTCCTACCTGCTCACGGGTCTCGCCGACCTGGCGCAGAACCTCAACGAAATGCCCCGCGAAAACTTCCTCCGGCTCTGCCACTCCCAGGTAAGCTACCTGGAAAGAGCCCTTCGCGCACTCTGACGCCAGGCCTTTCTCCCCGGCCCCCAGGTTCCGGCGATTCGCTTCACGACGGCGACTCGCCCGCCATGCTCCACGGCCGCCCCGCCCACGTTCGATCGCCTCGGACCGCTCCGCTTGGCAGCGGCCTGCTCCTCGCATACCATCGTGAGCGTTGGCAGCACTCGACTACCACTTCCAGCTCTCGACATTCTCTTACGACGAGGCGCCCATGGCCGGCAGCAGTCTCCTGTCGCTGCTCGACGATATCACCACGCTGCTCGACGACGTCGCGACGATGAGCAAGCTGACGCTGAAGAAGACCGCCGGCGTCGTCGGCGACGACCTAGCCCTTAATGCGCAGCAGCTCCTTGGTATCCACGTTGATCGTGAACTGCCGGTGGTCTGGAAGGTCGCCCGCGGATCGCTGATCAACAAGGCCATCCTTGTCCCGGTCGCCCTACTGATCGGCGGACTGCTGCCGCAGATCGTGGTTCCCCTGCTGATGGCGGGCGGAGCATTCCTCTGCTACGAAGGCTTCGAGAAGATCCTCCATAAGTGGCTCCACTCCCGCCAGGAAGACCAGGCCCATCGTCGCCACCATGCCGAAGCAGTCCAAGACGATCGCGTGGATCTCGTCGCCCTGGAAAGCGGCCGGATTCAGGGAGCCATCCGCACGGACTTCATTCTCTCCGCCGAAATCATCGTCATCGCCCTCGGCATGGTCGCGGACCGCCCCTTCCAGACGCAGGTCGCCGTCCTCGTGACAATCGCCCTGCTGATGACCGTCGGCGTCTACGGCCTCGTAGCCCTCGTCATCAAACTGGACGACATTGGACGTTACTTGAGCCTGCTGCCCGGGCATTCATTTCGCTCACGCTGCCTTGCAGCAAGCGGCCGGGCGATCCTCGTGACGGCCCCCTACCTTATGCGCGGCATCTCCATCGCCGGAACGGTCGCCATGTTCATGGTGGGTGGCGGCATCCTGACTCACGGTGTCTCCGCGCTGCACCATGGCATCGAAGCACTCGCCGAGATCGCCGGCTCCATCGCCTGGGTCGGCGACCTGCTCGCGTGGCTCACCGCCGCCTCCCTGCAAGCCCTCGCAGGCCTGGCCGCCGGGGCGATCGCCGTCGGAGCCGTCACCCTCGTGCGCCGCCTTCGCGGTGGTGCTTCCCACTGACGACCGATATCCATCGCGGAACCCGCCCCTGAAAAAAGCAGAGGGGCACGGCGAACTCAAAAGTCCGCCGTGCCCCTCGCATCCTACACATTAAACTCCCCAGCTTCAGCGACCACCGCGACCACGGCCACGACCATGGTCATCCCCGAGGTCGTGGGCTTCGCCAAAGACGCGGTCCACCGCCGCCGCCGTGCCGCCCCGGTTCTGGTGCACACCCGGGTTGTCATCCACGCGCGGCGTCGTACCCGTCGCCGCTCCCGTGCCGCCCCGGTTCTGGTGCACACCCGGGTTGTCATCCACCCGCGGCGCCGTACCCGTCGCCGCC
>CAZUJM010000251.1:0-3057 GCA_964620405.1 uncultured Pirellulaceae bacterium
GCCCGCTGGTGCGTTAGGCCTAGCCCGGCACACGGCGTGTGCCGGCTACGAGGAGGAGCCGCAGTCTGTAGTCGGCACACTCCGTGTGCCGAACGGGGGGCCTCGTTCCCGAGGTCCAGCCGACTGGCGGTTGGACCAGGGTGCCAGCGAAAACTCGTGTTTGAGGGACAGCGGTTGCTGGGTAGAATGGGGGCGGAACGGGTAGACGTATAAATTGAGGCAGTGCAAGGAGGCACTTATGAGACGATCGATTCTTGCTTTTGGGGATTCGTTTCATGCTTCACGACCGGATCGTCCTGCGTCCGCGCGGGACCGTCGTGTGACTCGAACTGCTTGCCGGTTGGCTTCGTCTCTGCTGGTGGTGCTCCTCGCAACGTCTGCGACTTGGGCCGCCACGATTGAGCTGGTTTCGAACGACGTCTCGCCTCAGCACCTGTCGCTGGTGTACGAGGCGGGCACGGGACGCGTGACGGTGGATGCGCCGGACGGCATGCCGCTGACCGCGATCGAGCTCCGCGTCGCGGACGGTTCCTTCACGCAGAACTGCGAGAACCTCGGCGGGCCCTTCGATGTCTGTTCGACGACCAAGGTGTTTAAGATGAGCATGAGTGGGTTTGATCGCGTGGAGCTTGGGCCGATTCTGCCGCAGAATGTGTCGGAAGGGTCGCTGCGACGCAACCTGGTCATTGACGGAGCTTCGGTCGGCGGCGGTTTCAATCAAGGCGAGGGCCTGATGCTGGTGACGCCCGGCATCGGAGTTCCCGAACCCAGCTCGCTGACGCTCGGCCTGCTCTCGTTCCTTGGCAGCTGGACGCTGGTGCGTCGCCGGTAGTTTTCGTCGCCGGCAATGAATGCTTCGTTCAGGCCGCAAGTGACCGGCTTGCGGCTCGAACGAACTCTCGGAAATCAGGAGCTTTCATGGCCGATTGGTTGAACATCATCTCGAATCGCTACGCGGAAGCCGTAGCCAACGATGGCGATGAACTGCTGCTGTCCCCCGGTGCGACGCTGGAGCAGATCGACCGGCGGTGTGGCGCGATGGGGTTTGTGCCGCCGTCCGACTTCCGCGAACTCTATGCGACCTGCAACGGGTTTGGCGTTCGCGAACAGAAACAGCCCGATACGCCCTGCTGGTTTTTCTATCCGCTGGAGGAGATGCCCGAATTCTGTGAACGCATCCGTTCCGGATTCGCGGACACGCATCCCGAAGAGGCGTCGCGGTTCTTTCCCTTCATTGACTTCGAAGATGGCGACGGAGTTGGGTACTGCGTGGACGAGGCGGGCCAGCTGCTGGAGGGGCTCTTTCTTTTCGAGCATGAGGCGTACGAGGGCGAGGAGGACCAGGAGCCAAGTGACTTCCTGGTCCGCGTCCCGATGACCGTGCAGCAGTTCCTCATGCAGCTGTAGCGTCCGCTGGTCGCCGCCCGCACTCGGCCGTCTCCCGCGCCGGATTGGCTACTGGTGGCCGGCCTCGTCGTCTTCCCGCTTGATCTCGCGTTCGCCGCCCAGGGTCTGCAGGTAAGCCAGCAGGTCTCGCAGTTCGCGCCGCGATAGGATCTCGGCCTGCTTGGGCATGGGCGAGGTGAGCGGCGTGAGGTCTTCGATGGAGTCACGCGCGAGCGTGCGCAGGTCGCCCGTTTCCGTGCGCAACACGAGACGCTCGGGCGTATCCTCGACGGGCGTGCCGGCGACCAGTGTGCCGTCGTCGAGGTAGGCGGTGAGCGTTCCGTAGCCGGGCACGACCACGGCGTTCGGGTTGAGGATCGACTGCAGCAGTTCGTCCGGGCGCCGCAGGCGACCGATGTGGGTGAGCGAGGGGCCCGCGTTGCCGCCGCCCTGGTCGCCCGTGTGGCATTTCATGCAGACGCCTTGGTTCTGGAAGACGAGCCGCCCGACTTGGGGATTGCCGCCCTCACGCGTCAGGTCGTCGACCGTGCGTCCCGACTGGGCCAGCCACTGGTCGACCGCTTCCCGCTTACCCTGTACCTCCGGTGACGGGTGCTGCCGCGCCGCCTCGTACAGGTCCAGCTGCACGGTGCGGAACAGGTCCCCACGCAGCATCCGATCGAGCTGTTCGACGAGCAGCGCGGTTGCCTCGGGCGATTCGTCGCTCGACAGCAGCTCGAAGGTCGTGCGATAGTCCTGGTCATGGTCGTTCTTCAGCAGAACGCGCAACGCCTCGACACGCTCGGCGGGAAAGGCGGCGGCGAAGATCCGCGCGGCCGCGTTCCGCAGGCTGGGTCGCGAGTCGTCCAGCAGGGCACGCAGCAGGTCGTGGTGCGCAGACGCTCCGGGTGCCACGAGCTGGTTGAGGGCGACGAGACGCACGTTCGAGGGCTGGTAGCCGTCGCGGACCAGTTCGAGCAGTCGCGGCTCCTCGAGTCGCAGCCCGTAGTGGTGCATGACTTGCAGCGTGTCGGCCGCAAGTTCGCCCTGGGACCGTTCGAACAGCTGCTGCAGCGGCTGGTCGATCGCCGCGGCGATTCGCTGGGGATCACGCGCCGGCAGCGGATGATGCAGGCCGAGGGTGGCGTCGATGGGAGCGGGCGCGTCGAATCGTTCGAGTACCTTGAGGGCCAGTACGCGGTAGTTCGCGGGCAGGTGCGTCGCCGAAGCGAGGCGCACCAGCAGCACGGCGTCCTCCGCGCGACCCAGCCGCAGCGCCGCGTTGATCAGTCGGCGGTAGACCAGGTCGGTCGGGAGTCGGTCGTCGCTGGGGGGGTCGGCCGCTGACGCAACCCCGGGAGGCACGGGCGTGGGAACCTCGGCATAGCGAGCCGCGTATTGCGCGAGGTCGGGAAGCGCCCCAACGATGAATTCGTCATTGATGGCGCGGATCGTTTCGACGACCACCTGCTGGTCGCGATCCTGCAGGAAGCGGGCGATGGACGAGTGACGCTGCCGACGCAGGGCCAGCACAGCCGCCAGGCGCACGGCGCTGGACGAGTGTCCGGAGAGCGAAGCCAGTTCCTCGGGGCTGGCGAGGCGGGTCATGGCGAGCACTCCCGCATGTCGTTCGAAGGCATCGCGGTTGTCGTTCCGCGCAATCAGGCCCAG
>CAZUJM010000251.1:3067-9050 GCA_964620405.1 uncultured Pirellulaceae bacterium
TCCCTTGTCGCCGAGTCGTGAGAGGGCGATGGCGGCGAAGATGCGTACCCGCGGCGCCTGGTCGACCAGCAGCGGACGCAGTGCCGGAATGGCCGCCGGATCACCGATGTTGCCCAGCGTTCGCGCGATCTGCGCGCGCAGTTCATGCTCCGGCGTTTCCAGGTACTGCAGCAGCAGGGCTGCCGCCTTCTGCTGGCCGAGCGCCCAGACCGCATGGTACTTGGCGACGGGAATGCGGCTCTCATTCAGCACCCACTGCAGCGCGGGGCGCGCGGCTACGCCACGCCGCGCCAGCTCATACTGGCTCCGCCGTCGCACTCGCTGGTCGGCGTGGGACAGCAGTTCGCGGAGCGTTTCGTTGGTCTCGCCGGTGAAACCTTTCGCGAACCTCTCCTGCAACTCCTGCACGGCCGCGGCGCTGCGAAGGGCTGGGTCGGAGAGTGCAATGACATTGCCCCGGTCGCTTCGTACCCAGCCTCCGCCGAAGTCGGCCAGGTAGATCCGGCCGTCGTAGCCGATCTCGACGTCCGTGTTGGCGATGCCGCTGCGCACCAGGTGGTCATCGCGCATTTGGTAGCCGCCGTCGCGGGGATCCACCTTGAAGCTGTACAGGTAACACAGGTTCGGCGCGCCACGATAGTCGCACACAAGGAAGTGGTTGCGGTAACGATCGCTGAAGCCGACGCCCGAATGGAAGGCCAGCCCGGAGGGCCCGTTCGTCAGGTGGCCGACGGGTGGCAGGATGTGGGCCGGCTGGTCGGGAAATCGCAGCTTCCAAACGCCTTCATCCAGCCAGTGCGGCGACTGTTTCAAGCCGCCGTCGTCGATGAACGCCGCATAGGTGGTCTGCGCCTGCGTTCCCAGGTGCCAGCCCGCATTGCCGCCTTCCAGCAGGTAACAGACGCGAGCCGAGTCACCCTGGTCGCAGTTGTTGTCGACCGTGAAGAGATCCCCCAGATCGTTGAAAGCCAGCTCCTGGGGATTCCGCAGCTGGTGGTAAAACAGCTCCAGCTCGCTGCCGTCCGGATTGCAGCGAAAGACGGCGCCCGCGTTGGCGTCCTTCAACACCTTGCCTTCACGCGTCACGCAGTGAAAGCCGCGATCGCCGATTGAGAAGTAGAGCTTGCCATCGGGGCCCCACGTCAGTCCATGCAGGTCGTGGCCGCTCAAGCTGGTCTTCACGCCGAAGCCGTCCTGAAGCGATCGCTTGCTCTCCGCCACGCCGTCCCCGTCCGCGTCCTGCAGCAGCCAGAGGTGGGGTATGCAGGTGAGGTAGATGCCCAGGTCGCCCGCCAGCAGTCCGATTGCCGGACCAGCCACGTCTTCTTGAAAGCCCGTGGCGAACTCCAGCAGCGTCTCCCGGCGCCTGTCCCCATCGCGATCCTCCAGGCGGACGACGCGGTCGGAGTAGGTAGTGAAATAGTTCTCGCGGCTGAACTTGTCCTTCCACTTCTGCTGCATCCGCGAGCGATCGGCGACCGTCTGGCAGGCGAGGTCGTCCATGATCCAGTAGGTGTGGTTGCGATTGTCCTCGATTCCTTCGCGCCAACGGTAGGTCTCGGTCACATAGATGTTGCCGCGATCGTCCACGCACAGCGCCGTGGCGTTCTTCACCTGGTCCGAGACGATCTCCGCGGTCCAGGCCGGGGGCGTCGATGTGGTCGCGGCGCTGGCGACTGCGTTGCTGGTGGCTGCAGCGTTGGCGGCTTCGGGGACGCCGGCCTCGGGAGCGGCCGTGGCGGATATCGCCCGGCTCAGCAGCAACGTCCAGGCCAACATGACGCGCACCTGCCACGTCGCGAACGACAGGCAGCGAAGGCGCGGGAGCGACTTAAGAACGCGAAAGAGCCGACGGAGCGCGGCCGGATGACGGAAGATCATGTCGTCGAAGATTCCCTGGAATGATTCGGATTGTCCGCGAGCGGCGGGCAGCGGAAGGCAAATGGAAGCGGTCGGAATCGGAGGTGGAAGGACGGCAGGCAGGATCGCTCCCCGCGTGGCGGAGGTAGGGGGAGGACGTCCGCCCTGCGAACGCTCCCGCGACGGTCCACGATAGGCGAGGTTTCACGCGGCGACAAGGGTTTGCCATCGGGGCCTGGCCTGCCCGTTGTTTTCTCGACCCGCGCGTTGCCGGATCGGAGCGCGGATTCGCGCGGCCGCTGCGGCGTCGCCCCGCGAGGTTCATCTTGGGGAACCGGGGCCAGCTGTTGGCGAGTCGGCGATGTTCGGCGAGTTGAACCCGGACGCTGCGAGCCGTGGTGGGGGCGGCCAAGTCGAGCGATCGCCGCAGGCGGCGGGACCGGGGTCGGAGGAGCGACCGGGAGTTCGGCTCGCGTTGGAACGCCGAGTGGGATCCTGGGACGCGGACGATTAGAATGGACGGACCGCCGCGCGGGCCTGACCGGATGTCGGTGCCCGGCCCGCGATCGTCCTGAACGGTTCCGCCCGGAGATCTCAGCCCATGGTGCTTCTCATGCCACGTAGTGGTCACTCCACGATCGTTCGGCTGCCGCGATTCCGTTGGCTGGGCTGCTGCCTGCTGCTGGTCGGGTTCACGTCGGTCGCGCACGCGGCGGACGAGGCCGTGGACTACGAACGAGATGTGCAGCCCATCCTGCGGACCCGGTGTTACGAATGCCACGATGGTGGCCGGGGCGAGGCGGGCTTGCGCCTGGATCTCCGCGCGGGAACCTGGAAGGGGGGCGAGTCGGGGGAGCCGGCCGTCGTGCCGGGGCAGGTCGACCGCAGTCCGCTGCTGGCGCGGGTGACCAGTTCCGACCCGGAGAAGCAGATGCCGCCGGAGGGAGAGCGGCTGACGGCGGCGGAAGTGGAAACTCTGCGTCGCTGGATCGCAGCGGGCGCGGCGTGGCCCGACGCCCTGGCCGGCGAGTCCGTGAATGCGCAGCAGCACTGGGCGTTCCAGCCGCCACGTCGGCCCGCGCTGCCAACGGTCTCGCGGCCCGAATGGATTCGTCATGAGATCGACGCCTTCGTGCTCGCCCAACTCGACGCGCATGCCCTGCGGCCGTCGCCGGAGGCCGACAAGGTGACGCTCATCCGTCGTCTGTCGCTCGATCTCCTCGGCCTGCCTCCAACTCCCGAAGAGGTCGACGCCTTCCTGTTGGATAACCGCCCCGATGCGTACGAACAGCTGGTCGAGCGGTTGCTACGCTCGCCGCACTACGGGGAACGCTGGGCCCGCATCTGGCTCGACGCCGCCCGCTACGCCGACTCCGACGGCTACGAGAAAGACAAGGTCCGTCAGGTCTGGGCGTATCGCGACTGGGTCGTCTCCGCCTTCAACCGGGACCTGCCCTACAACCAGTTCGTTGTCGAACAGTTGGCAGGCGACCTGCTACCGGACGCGAGCCAGGACCAGGTCGTTGCCACGGGATTCTTGCGCAATTCGATGATCAATGAAGAGGGCGGCATCGATCCGGAGCAGTTCCGCATGACCGCCATGTTCGATCGCATGGACGCGCTCGGCAAGGCCGTTCTCGGGCTCACCGTCCAGTGCGCCCAGTGCCACAACCACAAGTACGATCCGCTGACACAGCAAGAGTACTATCGACTCTTTGCCTTCCTGAACAACGACCACGAGGCGAACGTCACCGTCTACACGCCCGACCAGCAGAGGCAGCGGGCCGACGTGCTGCGGAGGATCGACGAGATCGAGACCGACCTGAGGCATCGCCATCCCGACTGGGAAGAGCGGATGGCGAAGTGGGAATCGCAGGCGCGCGGCGAACCGGTGAAGTGGCAGGTGATGGAGTTCGCGATCGACGAGGATTCGACGGGCGGGCAGAGGTACCTGCCGCAGCCGGATGGCTCGTACCTCGCGCTGGGGTACGCGCCGACGTTCCATACCGTGCTGATGACCACCACGGTGCCGGTGAGTGGCATCACGGGATTTCGGCTGGAACTGATGACCGATCCGAACCTGCCCAGCGGCGGGCCCGGTCGCTCGATATGGGGCACCGGCGCGCTGTCGGAGTTCCGCGTATCGGCGGGCAGTGCCGAGGGAACGCAGCCGCTGGCCGAGGTGCGTTTTGCCGAAGCGACCGCCGACTTCAACCCGCCCGAGACGCCGCTGCCGAAGATCTTTGACGATCGCAGCGGCAAGACCCGCGTCACGGGGCCGGTCGCGATGGCCATCGATGGCAGGCAGGATACGGCTTGGTGCACGGATGAAGGGCCCGGACGCCGCAACGTGCCCCGCGTTGCCGTGTTCCGCACCGACAAACCGCTTGATTACGCCGGCGGCACGCAGCTGCAGGTGCGGCTGGTGCAGGAGCATGGTGGCTGGAACAGTGACGACAACCAGTCGTACAACCTGGGCCGCTTGCGGATCTCGTACACGACCGACCCGCAGCCTCGAGCGGCGGAAGTGCCCGCGCGGTTGCTGCCGCTGCTGGAGATCCCGTCCGCCCAGCGTTCGTCAGCCCAGCAGCGGGAACTCTTCCGGCATTTTCGCACGACGGTAGCCGAGTGGAAGGCCGAGAACGACCAGATCGAACAGCTCTGGCGGCAGCATCCGGAGGGAAGCACGCAGCTGGTGTTGCAGCGGCGTGATGAGCCGCGAGCGACGCATGTGTTGCACCGCGGCGAATTTCTGCAGCCGCGCGACCAGGTGCAGGCCGGAACGCCCGGGATCCTGCATCCACTGCCGCCGACCGCCGACGCGTCCCGCCTGGCGTTCGCACGCTGGCTGGTCGACCCGCAATCGCCCACGGTGACGCGATCGTGGGTCAATCGCGTCTGGCAGGCCTGCTTCGGGATGGGCCTCGTGGAGACACCCGAGGACTTCGGCCTCCGCGGCGCGCCGCCGTCGCACCCCGAACTGCTCGACTGGCTCGCCGTGGAATTCATGGAGCGAGGCTGGAGCCTGAAGGAACTGCATCGCTTGATCGTGCGGTCGTCAACTTATCGGCAGTCGTCGGCCGCCACGGAAGCGGCTCGCGCGGCCGACCCGCAGAACCGCTGGCTCGGGCGGGGCGCTCGCTTCCGCCTCGATGCCGAACTGGTCCGCGACGGCGCACTGGCCGCCAGCGGTCTGCTCAATCCACGCCTGGGTGGCCCCAGCGTTCACCCGCCGTTGCCCGAGTTCCTGGTCATGCCGCCCGTCAGCTACGGCCCGAAACCATGGCCGGCCGAAGCGGCGGAGGAGCAATACCGCCGCGCGATCTACACCTTCCGCTTCCGTTCGATTCCCTACCCGGCGCTCGAAGTATTCGACGCGCCCAACGGCGATTTCGCCTGCGTAAAGCGTAGTCGCTCCAACACGCCGCTGCAGGCACTCGCGACGCTAAACGAACCGCTGTTCGTCCAGTGCGCCGAATCGCTGGCGCGTCTGATGGAGCAGCACGGCGGTGCATCGCTGGAGGGTCGCATCGAGTACGGTTTCCGTCGCTGTCTGGCGCGGTCTCCGGCGCCCCGTGAGATCGCCACGTTGGTACGCTTGTATGCAACGCAAAGCACGCGAACGACCGCCAACGCGGTGTCTCCGGAAACGCCAGCCAACCAGACGCTCACGCCAGTTGGTTCCACGGCAGCCGGCCCAGACCCAGCACTGGTCGAAGTGGCGCGGGTGCTGCTGAACCTGGACGAGACGATTACACGCGAATGAACAGATGGGAGCCGCGAGTCGGTCGCGAATTCGACGACCGCGCGCTGCCATGACCGAGAGGCGACTCCGCGGGTCGGAGTGGTCAAGTGCCCCATGAACGAAGGATGCATGCGATGAGAAGCTGGCTTACCGACCAAGGTGCCGATGTGGGGGTGAGGTCTGGACTCTCGTCCGTGTCGCGTCGCTGGTTCTTGCAGCAATGCCGCGTCGGGCTGGGGGGACTGGCGCTGGCGCACCTGCAGTTCGCGCAGGCCGCGCCTCCATCGGCCGACACTGCCTTGACTGACGCCGGTTCATTCCCGACGGCCGGTCGAAATCCGCTGGCCGCTCGCCAGCCTTCGTTTGCGCCGCGCGCCA
>CAZUJM010000252.1:0-1392 GCA_964620405.1 uncultured Pirellulaceae bacterium
GCATCCCACCGACGTCCGGTCCCTTCGCCGGCAATTCGCAGTACGTCGAAGTGGTCCTGCAGCAGAACTTCAACACCTACTTCGCGCAGGTCCTTCCCGGAGTCGGGACCTCCCAGCAGTTGTCGGTTCGTTCGGTCGCGGGAGTGGAACGGATCGCCGCCGAGGAGGGCGTGCTGACGCTCACTCCATCGGCCGTCCCGGGACTCTCCTTGTCCGGCCAGGGTACGCTCCGCGTCAACGGCCGCGTGCTGGTGAACTCCGAGGGCGGTGGCGTGGACCAGACCGGCTCCACGGTGCCGGGCAACGGCGTGGCCGCGGCCGCGGGTAACCAGCAGAGCGCCGATACGGGCATCTACGCGCGGGACATCCGAGTCGTGGGCGGCGTCGACGATCCGTCGATGTTCAAGCCGTACGCCACGGGCGACCCGAACCCGCTGTTCGCGCGGCAGATGTCGATGCCCGACCCGTTCGTGGCCCTGCCCACGCCGACCACCGCCACCGGGGTCGATAACCGACTCCGTGGGTCGATTCGCGTGAACAACACGAACGTCAACGGCCTGAATTCGGACTCCGCCCGGCAGAACTTTGAAGCGCGTGGCGGCGAGTCGATTGCCAACGGGCTGCACATCGCGACGGCCGGCGAAGTCGTGCTGCATCCGGGCATCTACGAGGAGATCGATATCACGGGCGGACGCGTCTTCTTCATTCCCGGCATCTACGTGCTGCGGCCGGTCCGCAACACGATTTCCTCCATCAAGCTTACGGGCGGTATCGTGGTGGCCGACGGCGTGATGTTCTACAACACGGCCAACACCTACGACCCGCTTTCGGGCAGTCCCGACGTGAACGACATGAAGCAGGTCCCGCCCGCCCCCGACGCTTCGTATTCCGGCGATGTGTCCATCAATGCCGGCATGAAGTTCTCGCCGATCGACACTTCCACCTACAGCTACGGCACGCTCTATCCGGGGGCCGTCCCGGTGAATTCGCGTTTCGACGGGATGCTCTTCTACCAGCGGCGCCGCCTGACGAACGACCTGACCATCACCGGCAACTCCGCCGACGGCAGCTTGGCCGGGACGCTGTACGCCAAGTGGGGTGACGCCCAGATCACGGGGCAGGGCACCTACAACGCGCAGTTCGCGCTCGGAAGCATGACCATCACGGGCCAGGGCGTGGTCACGATCCAGGCCGTGGGCAACAAGGTCGGCCGATCGGGCAACGTGTTCCTCGTCGAGTAGCGAATCGAGCGAGTGACGGCGCGAGCGAGTGACGGCGCGACGGCGGCGGTTGGCGGGGAACGAACGATGAAGTTCGAGTGCCGTCCGGGTCAGCGAGTCTCACCGGATGCCCGCTCGATCGCTTCGTCCGTCGTCTTCCCCGTGGCGTCGT
>CAZUJM010000252.1:1492-9013 GCA_964620405.1 uncultured Pirellulaceae bacterium
GTCTCACCGGATGCCCGCTCGATCGCTTCGTCCGTCGTCTTCCCCGTGGCGTCGTCCTCCGCGTGGTAGTCCGCTCGCTGGGCGTCGGGTTTGCTCGCATCGCGACCGGCGACGTCGGCTTCATGCAGGGCGTGGATGTTTTCGCCGGGCCAGAGTTTCTGCACGGTGGTCTTGGCACGGTCGCTGGCGTCGGGCGCCGTCGCGGCCGCCAGCAGGATGGTCCGCGCCTCCTCCAGCCGATCGTCCAGCACGTGCACATGCCCGACGTTTGAGACGGCTTCGGTGCGCGAGCAGCCGCCGTTCATGAACGCGTCGATGGCTTCCTCCGAACGTCCCGTGTGGGCCAGCAGCACGCCCAGGTTCATCGACAGCCGTTCATGCCGCGGATGCGCCTGCAGTCCACGCCGGTAGTGGTCCTCGGCCTTTTCCAGGTCGCCTTGCAGGTAGTCGCGGTAGCCCATGTCGGCGAGCAGGTCGGGATGGTCGGGAGCCTGTTCCAAGCACCGCTCGTACTGCTCCGTCGCCCGCTTGTGGTCGGACAGCCGATCCAGGCACAGGGCAAGCCGGTGGCGCGCCGGAAGCTGCTCGGGCGTCTCCGCCAGGATCTCCTCGTAGCATTTGGCCGCTTCGTGGTCGCGGCGGTGCAGTTCATGCGTCTCGGCCATGGCCATCATCAGGTCGACGCGACCCTGCTGGGCGTCGATGCGGGGCGTTGCCGCGGAATGTCCGGCGCGGTTCTCCGCCAGCGCCGAGGCGGCCGAGGAGGCCTTGGGGCGACTGCCCGCGGCTCCCAGCCCTGGCAGTGACAACCGCTTGTCACCCGGGCGACTGGCCGAGCAACCGCAGGCGGCCAGTGCGAGCAGCATCGCGAAGCAGGCTGCCGGAGCGGCGAGTCGCCGCGTCGCCGCGCGACGAACCGGGCATGAAGCCGATCTTTGCCAGGTGCTGCCCTCGTGGGGAAGTTGCGTTGCATGGAGCATGGGTTTGCGTCGCTTTCGGATGCTGCGAAGGCTTTTTGGGAACGCCGTGGACGAATGGATCGGGGAGAGCAGGCGGATGCCTCGATCCAGCGTCGGGACGATCAGTTGCCGGAGGGGGACGAGCCGCCGCTGTTGGAACCGCCACCGAGGCCCAGGGAACTCCCGCTGCCACTGCCGGTGGTGTCGGACAGTCCACCCCCGGAGAGAGTCTGTTTCAGCAGGTTGTTCTGGATGATCAGGGCTTCGGCCGCTTCGATGCGGTGCGGTTCCGACCGCGTGACGATCATGTCGGGAGTCAAACCCAGGCCGGCGGTCTCGCTGAAGGCGAGCACCGATTCGCGACGGGTCTTGTTGATGTCTTCGCTTTCGTTGACCAGTTCGATGCCGAGTGGCATGCCGCGCTGGAGGCATTTTTCGGCGAGGCGGCGGACGCGCGCCTGCCCATGCACGGTCAGTTGGCCTGCTCGTTCGGTGCCTTCCGGATGGAAGTCCATGTGATGCAGCATCAGGCGGGCGGCGCGGCCACGCTCGATCTGGCGATCCAGCGAAGTGCGGACGCTGAATCCCAGCGGCTGCTCCTCGAAGTATTCCGGATAACCCCAGTGGGAGCGTCGCATGTGCTCCTTCATTCGCTGTACCGGTGGATTGCAACCGTTGGGGCAGGAGTATCCAGACGCCGTGCTGGTTGCCATGACCGGCGCGGTGGGCGGTGTCGCCACGGTTGCCTTCACGGGCGCGGCGGTCGGCGTCAGGATCGGCGCGGTGACGGCGGGCGCGGTGACGGCGGGCGCGGTGACGGCGGGCGCGGTGACGGCGGGCAATGCCTCCTGCTCGCGGACGCCCGTCTCCAGGAAGCCCGTGTCGCCGTCGCTCCCCACGCGGGCGGGGAGTTCCAGCGGGGTCGGCTCGGTCGGCGCCGGTTCGGTTGAGCGTGTGACTACGGAGGCTGCATTCCCGGAACGTAAATCGGCGGCGGGTTCCGGTGCAATCTCCTCGGCCGCGTCGGGAGCTTCTAGTTTGGTCTGATGGGCGACCCGGCGTGCCGGAGGGGTGATTCGGGAGAGTGGGTTCCAGAAGGTGGCGCGCCGGACGGCAGCGGTTGAACTGGCTTGCGTCGAGGACGCGTGCTGGGTGTTCGACGGGCGCGCGACGCTGGCCGCACGCAGGTTCCACCAGCGGCGTTTCGGCGTCTCCGCAGCCGCAGGCGGTTCGCGTCCGTCCACCGCCGCCATCTCCTCAATCGGCTTCCAAGGCTCGACCTCGGGCACCTCCAGATCGGAGGCATCGTAGGCTCGCACTACCTGGTACGGCACGAAGTCCGCAGCGATTGCGGTTTCCCGGTCGGCCTTCGCGTCGTCGAACGAGGGTTCTTCCCAGTCCGGTTCGTCGCGCGCTTGACGCGCCGCTGGCTGCCCGGACTGCTGGTAACCTGCGTCGTCGTCCGCCGGGATCGGCGGGGCCAACGCCTCTTCCTCGACCGTCAACGCGTCCTCGCCGGGCCGCTCGTCGTCGAGCGGTGGTTCCTCGTCAGCTGGCGTTTCCTCGCTGGCTGGCACGGGTGGTTCCAGCGGCGCGTCGGATTGGCCGATCGGCTCGTCCGGGTCAAGGTACACGGCCGGCTCCTCCGCCCGAGCCAGTGTCGCCAGCAGCGCCAGTTGCGCGACGGTGCAGGCCAGCCAGTATCGTTGCTTGGAGAGCTTGGTTCGCATGGCAATTCCGTTCCGTAAGGGGACGAGGCTCAGTCGGGAGTGCCTGCTGCGGTGCTGTCGGTTGGATCAACGGAGGTCGCAGGGCGTGTTCAGGCGACCTGGCACGCGACACCCAGCGGCGTGACATCACGCGGCAGCTGCACGCTTAGCGCGAGAAGCCAACCGGTCCGTGCAGCAGATGCGTCTCCAACTGGTTGCGCCGGCGGTCCTTCCAGGGATCATCCCACCGCGTGGTCGAACGATAACCTTCGCCCGTTCGCCCTTCGATGCGGTTCATCAGGTACACCTCCAGGTCGTTCGGGTCGGCCAGTTCCTGGCCCGGATAGGGGTCGTCGCAGTCGATCTCGGAGGCCGCGACGACGTGGGGCGTGACGAGGACGAGCAGTTCCTTTTCCACGCGTTCGTGGCTGGTGTTGCTGAAGAACGGCCCCAGGTAGGGGAGGTCGCCGAGTCCGGGAATGCGGTTCGTGGAGCCGTCGATCTCGACCTGCATGAGGCCGGCGAGCGCGAGCGTCTCGCCTTCGCGCATCTCGACCGTCGTGTTCACGCGCCGCGTGTTGATGCCCGGCACGGGCAAGCCGCCCACGACCAGCGTGGTTCCCAGCGACTCGTCGATCGTGCTGACTTCGGGAGCCACGTTCAGGCGGATGGTCTCCTCGTCGATGACCGTCGGGACGAAGCGGAGCTGGACGCCGAAGTCCTTGAACTGGATCGTGACGTTGTTGGACGCTCCACCACCGCTTTGCGGCACGGGGACCGGGAACTGTCCACCGGCGAGGAACGATGCCTCGTGGCCGCTCATCGCCACCAGGTTCGGTTCCGCGAGGATGGAGAGCACGTTGTTCTGGCGCAACGCACGCAGGAAGACGGCGAGGTCAACCGAAGGGAAGATGCCGAAGGCGTTGGTGTTCGAACTGACCTGGCCGAGCAGGTCGCCGAGGCCGGTGGGCGCGGTGATCTCGTCCTTGAACGAGTAGAGATTGTTGGTGCGGAGACCGAAGCTGCCTTTGTGGCCGCCGTACAGCCAGTCGGCTCCTATCTGCCGCAGCGCGGTGCGGTTCAGTTCGGCGACGCGCACCTGCAGCATGACCTGTTGCAGGCCCGGCACGCGGATCAAGTTGATGATCTGGCCCTCGGGAAAGGTGACCTCCGTTTCCGGGCGGGCACCGAGTTCATTGACGGCTTCCGGCGCCCGGCCCTCGCCCGCCTCGCCGTCCGCACCGTCCTCTTCCTCACCCTCGGCGGGAGCCGTGGGTTCCGGCTGCCCGGCGGCGTTGGCGGGCGTCATCTGGTTGCGGTTCTTTTTGGCCGCCTGCATCGAACTGATGAACAGCTTCGTGGTCTGCTCGATCTGCACAACCTGCTGCGCCGATCGGGCCTGGCCTTCCAGGATCAAGTGGTCGCGCATCTGGGTGACGCGGATCTGGGCGTCGGGAAAGATGCGCGTGAGCTGGGCGCGCAGGACGTGGATGTCGTACAGCACGTTGACTTCGAAGGAGATCGTCTGGTTGTCGGTGGTCACCAGCGTCAAGTCGGTGGTGCCCGCGCGTTTGCCGAGCAGCCGGATCATCTGCGGGTTGGGGAGCACGTCGAAGTCGAGGATGGTCGGGTCGCCAATCGCCACCACCGCCTGCCGGCCTTCGGTGGCCAGCGGTTTCTTCAGCGTCAGCAGGCGGCTCTGTCCAAGCATGACGTCGATGCTGGCATCGTTGCCCTTCAGCGGCCGCACGAACGATTCCACCGACTCGTCATCCTGTCGCGCGGTGGACAAGGTCATGTCACTTTCGCCCGAACTGGCGAAGGGCCGCGACTCCTCGAGCGGAACGGGCGGGAAGTTGGAAACCGAATCGCTCTCCGTCCTAGCCACTGGTTCCGCGGCGCGAAGCTCCCTCGACGCGGGCCACCACCCGCGGGACGACAGCAGGCCTGGGGAAGCCAGCAGGGCGAACGCCAGTAAGGCGATCCGTCCGAGCCTGGATCCTGGACGAGTGTTCATGCGAGGCGCTTCCTGGCGGTCGTGGAGACCAAACAGACATCGAGGACGGCCCACCGGACTTCCGGTCGCGGTGAGCAGGACCACCGGGCGCGGCAACGGCCCGCCAGATAGCCACGGTCGTCAATCTGTATCGGCTGTAGCGGTTGTGCGGACATTAACCGTTGCGCCGAAAATGTCGGTTCCGCTCGCGATGGCGCCGCTGGCGCGATCAACGCGACAGCCCGACAGTGCTATCAAGAGACCCGCCGCAGCGGGCCCGCCCCGGGGCGACGGGCGGAGCCATGGGGCCCTGCGGGAGGCGGTGAGTTGTGTGAAAACTGAACTGGACAGTCGGCCGTTGGTTTGACACACTCCGCCGCGCATCGCCACCTGCGGCCGGCTCGCAGCCTGCGGGCCGCGATGTCACCGTACCGTTCCAGTTCCAGTCGCACCTGCCCTCGTTCGGATAGACCCATGGGAAGCAAACGCCGATCGCCGAGGAGAGCAACGCTCGTCTGGCTGCTCTGCGGAGTCCTCGGGCTGACTCCCGGATGCGCCCTCTGGCCCAAGAAAGAGGGCGATGCGAAGTCGGGCAAGGACAGGCCGTGGACAGAGTCCTGGCGCGAACGATCCGGCAACATCAAGGGCTTCGGTGTCGACAGCCGGGCCCAGGAGATCGAACGCAACCTGGGCGTCTACTAGGCGAGAAACCCCGGCGGTTGCGAGGCCTGCCCCCGACCGTGCGAGCGGCCGTCGGCGAGCGACCCCGAGTGGCCTGGACGGGGACCGGACGCCTCGCGCCCGGATCCTTCTCCTTGGCGCCGTCTTCACCCCAGCGCCACGTTCATGCAGCCAGACCCGTTCAGCCGCTTAGCGGCGGCGTTCGATGGCGCGCTTGAGGGCCGCACCCATGTCGGCGGGGCCATCGGCGATTTCGATGCCTGCATCCTGCAAGGCCGCCACCTTCTCGGTCGCCGTGCCCTTGCCGCCGGAGATGATCGCGCCGGCATGGCCCATGCGTTTGCCGGGAGGCGCCGTGCGGCCGGCGATGAAGGCAGCCACGGGCTTCGTGACGTGTTCCTTGACGAACTGAGCCGCTTCTTCCTCGGCCGTGCCGCCGATCTCGCCCATCATCATGATGGCTTCGGTCTTCGGATCGGCTTCGAACATCGCCAACAGGTCGATGAAGGAGGTTCCCACGATCGGGTCGCCACCGAGGCCCACGCAAGTGGACTGGCCAAGGCCGAGGTTGCTGAGCTGCCAGACGGCTTCGTAGGTCAGCGTACCGCTGCGGCTCATCACGCCCACCGGACCGGGCTGGTGGATGTAGCCGGGCATGATGCCGATCTTGCATTCGCCCGGCGTGATGACGCCGGGGCAGTTGGGACCGATGAGATGCACCTTGCGACGCTTGACGACATCGTAGACATGGACCATGTCCAGCGCCGGCACGCCTTCGGTGATGGCGATGACCACTTCGATGCCCGCGTCGACGGCTTCCAGAATGGCATCGGCAGTGAACGCCGGCGGCACGAAGATCATCGTCGCGTTCGCGCCGGTCTGCTTTACCGCTTCCTCCACCGTGTCGTACACCGGCAGGCCTTCGACCGTGGTGCCCGCCTTGCCAGGCGTGACGCCGCCCACCATCTTCGTGCCGTATTCGAGGCAGCCCTTGGTGTGGAAGGCTCCGACCTTGCCGGTGATTCCCTGGCAGATGACGCGAGTTTCTTTGTTGACCAGAATGCTCATGGCTTCTCTTTGATTCGGGGTTGGGAGCCCGTGTGGAAAGCAGGGGATGGTTTCGGAGGATGTTCGGTCAGGGGGCGGGCGGCGGCGACTCCTGGGAGGCACCCGCTCGCTCAAGCGGCGCGGACGCGTCGTGGCAGATCGCGTCGGCGCCGCAGTTGGTTCTCACACGGCTTGTTCTCAAGCCGTGGCGGCGGCGACGACCTTCTTGGCGGCGTCAGTCAGGCCGGTGGCGCTGATGATGTTCGCACCGCTCTCGGCCAGGATCTTGCGACCCTGTTCCACTTCCGTCCCTTCCAGTCGCACGACGAGCGGCACGTTGAAGCCGACGGTGGAGTAGGCGGAGACCAGGGCGTTGGCGATCGTCGTGCAGCGCATGATCCCGCCGAAGATGTTCACCAGCACGGCCTTCACGTTCTTGTCCGAAAGCAGGATCCGGAAGGCCTCGGTCACCTGGTCGACGTTCGCTCCACCACCCACGTCCAGGAAGTTGGCCGGCTCGCCACCATGCAGCTTGATCAGGTCCATGGTGCTCATCGCCAACCCGGCTCCGTTGACCAAGCAGCCGATGTTGCCTTCGAGCTTCACGTAGCTGAGGCCCGCGTTGCCCGCTCGCACTTCGGCCGGCTCTTCCTCGTTGAGGTCGCGGAGTTCGGCGAGGTCGGGATGGCGGAAGGACGCGTTGTCATCGAAGGTCATCTTGGCGTCGAGGGCCAGCAGGTCGCCGCTGCCGGTCACCACCAGCGGGTTGATCTCCGCCAGGCTGCAGTCCTTTTGGGCGAACGTGCGGCAAAGCAGCTTCATGAACTTCTGCGCCGACTTCACCGAGTTGCCGGTGATGTTGAGCTTATGGCAGAGCTTGCGGACCTGGTAGTCCTCCAGCCCGCGATCGGGATCGAAGTGTTCCTTGAGGATCAGGTGGGGCGTCTCCGCGGCCACCTTCTCGATCTCGACACCGCCCTCGGTGGAGGCCATCAGCACGGGGCGCGCGGCCGCTCGGTCGAGCACAATGCCGAGGTACAGTTCGCGCGCGATATCGCAACCGGCCTCGACCAGCACGCGGTGCACCAGCCGGCCTTCCGGGCCACTCTGGATCGTCACCAGGCGATTG
>CAZUJM010000253.1:0-8989 GCA_964620405.1 uncultured Pirellulaceae bacterium
AGCTTCGCCTTCAGGTGACCGTGCAGACGCGACAGCAGGCCCGGGCGGCACGAGCCGCAGGACGGACCGACATCGCAACCACAATCTTCCGCGACCACAGCCGGCGCGCCGCAGGTCGGCTCGCAGCTGCTACATCCATCGTGACCAAACAGACCGGCCTGGGCACTGCTACCAGCAAACGCCAAAACGGCGGCGAGCAGAGCCGGCGCGACAAAACGCAATTTCATGGGAGGGCTCCTTCAGTATTCTTCCCGTAACTCCTGGGTGACACCCTGCCTCGACAGTGTTCGGGTCTCGCTTACGACTTCGTGTTGGAGTGCGACGACACGCGAACCAGCAACTGACGTGACAGCTGAGCAACGCTACTCAGGTCTGGCATAGCTATCGTCGACCCACACGACGCAAATTAACTCGCCGACAATCCCAGGCCAAAAACCCCATATTCTCCAGCCGAAGGAAACGGCCATCCCGTTCGTGACGGTCGTAGCGTCGCGCCCGCCACCATCTCGCCCCAAAAACGGGCTCCGCCCACGCCGCGACCTCCACGGCGCGCATCACCGCGTGCCACGCCCGGCCGGGCCCTGGTCAGTGGCAGCCGCCGGTTTCTCAAAAGCACCGGTCCCCGGTTCGCTGAGGGCTCAGCAGGCAGCAGTACGCCGGGGCCGCCGCCCCCCCACAGCCGGCGGCTCGCGAAGGCCAAGCCGGGCAATGGGCACTCGGCCCGTCCCCACCCGGCCCGAACCGCTCACTCCCGGAAACGCAGGGGTCGGAGGCACGCGCACCCAACCGGCGATGCACGCGACTGGCGACTCCTCCGGCGACTCCTCCGGCGACTCCTCCGGCGACTCCTCCGGCGATTCCCCGGCGACACGTGCCGGGGCGACGCGGGCCGGGGCAACGCGGGAGGGAAACGGCTATCGACGAGCGTCCCTCGGGTTTGATAGACTGCCGGATTCATTCTCGCCTGATGGGCCTCCGTTTCCCGGGGTTCCCATTCCCTGGCTCCGAGTCCGTTCCCTAGCTCAGAGGCTACCCGGCCGTGATCATCATCCTTCGTTCCGGCGTCACCGAAGACCAGATCCAAAGCGTCGTCAACCGCGTCGAGTCCCTGGGACTGCAGGCGCACCTGAGTCGCGGCACCTACCGTACGATCGTGGGGGTGATTGGCGACGAGTCCAAATTGCAGGCCGAACCGCTGCGGGCCATCCCGGGCGTGGCCGAGGTGGTGCCCGTGCTTCCTGCCTACAAACTGGCGAGCCTTGAAGCGCATCCGAAGCCGAGTGTCGTGGAGGTGGGCAAGGTGAAGGTGGGCGGCTCGCACCTGGCGATGATCGCCGGTCCTTGTGCGGTGGAGGAGCCTGAACGGATGGTGGCGATTGCCGGAGCCGTCAAGGCGGCCGGAGCCAACATCCTCCGCGGCGGCGCCTTCAAGCCCCGCACCAGCCCCTACTCGTTCCAGGGCCTCGGCGTCGAAGGCCTGAAGATCCTTCGCGAAGCGGGCGACCAGTTCGACATGCCGATCGTCACGGAAGTCATGGACCCGCGGCGCGTCGAGGTCGTGGCCCAGTATGCGGACCTCGTGCAGATCGGCGCCCGCAACATGCAAAACTTCACGCTGCTGACCGAAGTCGGCCAGGCGGGCAAACCGGTCCTGCTGAAGCGTGGCATGAGCGCCAGCATCGAGGACCTGCTCATGAGCGCCGAGTACATCCTCTCGCAAGGCAACTCGCAAGTGATCCTCTGCGAACGCGGCGTCCGTGGCTTCGATAAAATCACCCGCAACCTGTACGACGTGGCGGCCGTTCCGGCGGTCAAGTCGCTGTCGCACCTGCCGATCATCGTCGACCCCAGCCATGCCACCGGTCGCGTCGACCTGATCCCCGCCTGTGCGCTGGCAGGCATCGCGGCCGGTGCCGACGGCGTGCACATCGAAGTTCACGACTGCCCGGAGAAAGCGAAGTCGGACGGAGCCCAGTGCCTGCGTCCGCCGCAGTACGCCGAACTGGTGGCCCAGATGCGCAAGCTGGCCGAGCTGTTCGGCAAGCAGTTCGGCTGATGCGTACCCGGCCATTCCTTTCCAACTGATTTCGCCCGGCGGACCTTCGAGCTTCCCACAACCGGCACTCGAACCCACCCGCCCGAGGCTTTTCCCGCAAAATTCCAGAAAGGCAGATCCTCGTGAGACGACCGTTTGTCGCCGGCAATTGGAAAATGAACCTGTCGCAGGCCGAGTCCAAGCAACTGGCCGCAGCGCTGCTCGCCGGAGTTCCCGCCGGCTTGTCGGTGGAGGTGGCCGTCTGCCCGCCGTTCGTCTACCTCGATACGGTCCGTGGAGTGCTCCAGGGCAGTCCCATCGGCTGGGGTGCTCAAAACGTCTACCACGAAGGCTCCGGCGCGTTCACGGGCGAAGTCAGCCCCGGCATGCTCCGCGACCTCGGCTGTACCTACGTCATCCTGGGTCACAGCGAGCGGCGGCACATCCTGCATGAGACCGATGAGGACGTGAATCGCAAGGTACACGCCTCATTGGCCGCCGGCCTGACGCCCATCGTCTGCGTTGGCGAACTGCTGGAAGAACGCAACGACGGACGCACGCTGGAAGTGATCAGCGACCAGTTCGAGGGGTCGCTGGCCGGGTTGACCGCCGCAGCGATGGCGGAGTGCGTGATCGCCTACGAGCCCGTGTGGGCGATCGGCACCGGACAGGTCGCCACGCCCGCGCAGGCCGAGGAAGTCCACGCCGCCCTGCGTGGGATGCTCCAGAGCCACTTCAACGCGGAGGTCGCCGGACAGGTGCGAATCCAGTATGGCGGCAGCGTCAAACCGGACAACGCCGCGGAATTGATGTCGCAACCGAACATTGACGGAGCGTTGGTGGGTGGAGCGTCCTTGAAGGCGGACAGCTTCTGGGGCATCGTGCAAGGCGCCGCCGCTTCTATCCGCCCAGCCTGATCGACTGCCCAGCCTGATCGACACTGGGGCCTGCCGCCCAGACCGATCGTACCCATTCACCTCAGGATCCATTTCTCTCAGGGAGTTGAGTTTCATGGTTCTCGAATCCTGCTTCACCGCCACCGCGACGCTGGCCTCGGCCTCCGCCGCCCTGGCCACCAGCGGACTGCCGTTCCTGCCGCTGGCCGCCTTCGTGCACTATTTCTTTGGCATCCTGATGTCCGTCGTGGCCATCTTCCTGATCCTGCTGATCTTGGTCCAGCGCGGCCGTGGTGGCGGGCTCGCGGGAGCGTTCGGCGGCATGGGCGGCCAGAGTGCTTTCGGCACCAAGGCCGGTGACACGTTCACCCGCATCACCATCGTCGCAGCCATCATCTGGATTCTGGTCTGCGTGGCCTCGGTGAAGTTCCTTTCCTCCACCACCGGTTCGTTCGGCAAGGCGGTCACGCCCGGCACCCAGTCGCTCGTGCCCGCCCCCGGCCCGGCCAGCGACCCCCTGTCCCTGCCGGGCACGCCGGCAACTCCGGCTGCCCCGGCGACCACCGAGCCGGCGGCGCCCGCTGCCGCGGAAACGCCGGCCACGCCTCCGGCCGAGACGCCCGCTGCCGAGGCGCCGGCGGCTTCTCCGGCTGAGACGCCCGCTGCACCCGCCGCCGAAACGCCGGCAGCTCCTGCGGCGACCGATCCGGCCGCGCCCGCCACCCAGCCTTAACCGCAACTCGGCCGCTCCCCGGCTCGCACGTTCTCCCCGGACCCTGCGAGCCCGTCAGACCGGCGTCCCGCACGCAAGAATCCGCGTGACGGGTCGCTCGACGGTGTTCCCGGCAACTGGCCGGCCCTGTCACCCAACGGCCCCTGCACGCAACGGCCCCCGCACTCAACGTCTCCCGCACTCAACGTCTCCCGGATGGCTCGTCCCTCGACGCCTTCCCTCGACCAAGCCGCTCCGGCACGAACCTCCAATCGCGAAGGACAGCCGCCGTGTTGACGAGCATGACGGGTTACGGTGAAGCTCAGTTGCAGGCCGGGGGGCTGAGCGTCCGCGCGGAGGTTCGCTCCGTCAATAACCGGCACTTCAAACTGAACTGCCGGCTGCCGGAAGGGTATGCCACTTTTGAATCCCGCATCGAAAGCCTGATCCGCGACCAGGTGCGCCGCGGCACCGTCTACTTAACGCTGCATATCGACCACCAGTTCGGCCTCGACGACTACCGCATCAACGAACACGTCCTGACACGGTACCACCAGCAGTTGACCGGCCTCGGGGCGAAACTGCACAACACCTCCGAAATCCCGCTGGCCTCCCTGCTGCACCTGCCTGGCGTGGTGCATGAGGCGAACCGGACCAGCGACCAACTGGAGGACGAGTGGCCGGCCGTGGAAAAGGCCATTCAGCAGGCCCTGGTTTCCCTGGGCGAAATGCGGCTCCGGGAAGGCGCCGCGATGGCCAGCGACCTGCTGGAGAACTGTCGCACGATCCGCCAGGAGCTGGAGTCCATCCGCGGGCTCGTGCCGGCCGTGGTGGAGTCGTACCAGAACCGGCTGCTGGAACGGCTGAACCAGCTGCTGGCCCAGCACGATGTCGCCGCCGAACCGACCATGATCGTGCGGGAGGTCGGGCTGTACGCCGATCGAGTGGATATCGCCGAAGAGATCGTCCGGCTGGGCAGCCACCTGCAGCAGTTCGAGCGGATCATGGAAACGGAAGCGGCTCCGGGGCGGAAGCTGGACTTCCTGACCCAGGAACTGCTGCGAGAAACAAACACGATCGGCTCCAAGGCCAACGACGCCCGCATCGCGGCCCATGTGGTGCAGATCAAGACGCACCTGGAACGGCTGCGGGAGATGATCCAGAACGTCGAGTAAAAGAGATCAGCGAGAGTAGAAAGAGCGTCGTGACGGTGTTACCTCCCGGAAAAGTCGTGATCGTGTCGGGACCTTCGGGGGCCGGGAAAACCACGGTCGTGAAGCGTCTGCTGGAAGCGTGTGAGTTGCCGCTGGTCCTGAGCGTCTCGGCCACCACGCGTCCACCCCGGCCGGGGGAGGTGCATGGGGTCGACTACTGGTTCCTGTCGGACGAGGAGTTCCAGCAGCGGCGCGGCCGGGGGGAGTTCCTGGAGTGCTTCGAAGTGTACGGCCGCGGGTGCTGGTATGGCACGCTGGCGGAAGCGGTCGCCTCTAGCCTCGCCGAAGGGAAATGGGTAATCTTAGAAATTGACGTCCAGGGGATGCAGTCGGTGGTCCAGCGATTTCCACAGGCGATTTCGCTATTCGTGCGTCCCCCCAGCCTGGAGGAACTGGAAAGTCGCCTCCGGGGCCGCGGCACGGAGACGGAAGAGACAATCCAGCGCCGCCTGTCGGTCGCCCGCCATGAGTGGCAGTTCCGCGACCATTATCGTTACGACGTCGTCAATGAAACCATCGAGCAAACTGTCTCGTACATTTGTGACCTGCTGAAGTCGGAGGCCATCCATGCTTGAAGCGTTGAAGGAAGAGGGCATTGTGAACAAGGTCGGCGGGCGTTTTAAGCTCTCGACGCTCATCCAGAAACGCCTGGTGGCCCTGAACGCGGGCAGCCGCCCCCTGGTTCACGCCAACACGGAGAACAAGATGGAGATCGTGCTGCAGGAGATCCTGCAGGACAAGATCTACCTCGACACCTCGAACGAGGTGCGGATCACGGGCGAATCGGACGGCAGCCAGGGCCTGCCGGACCTGGGTTCGATGGATCTATGACCAGTCGGCGGGTGATTGTCGGCGTGACGGGTGGCATCGCCTGTTACAAGGCGGCGGCATTGGTCAGCCAGCTCGTGCAGAACGGGCTGGAGGTGACGGCGGTGATGACGGCGGCGGCCCGGCAGTTCGTGGGGCCGGCGACGTTCGCCGCCTTGACCGGACGTGCCGTGGCCACCGAAGTCTTCGATCCGCAGTACCCGCTCGGCGCGCACATCCAGCTGGCCCAGTCCCATGACCTGCTCTGCATCGCGCCCGCCACCGCCGACTTCCTGGCGCGGATGGCCCAAGGACTGGCCGACGACCTGCTCTCCACGCTCTACCTGGGCTTCACCGGCCCCGTGGTGGTGGCTCCGGCCATGAACGACCAGATGTGGAACCACCGCGCCGTCCGGCGCAACGTGGCGCAGCTGCAGGAGGATGGCGTGCATCTGGTCGCGCCGCAAGCGGGCTGGCTGAGCTGCCGGGCGTCGGGCGTGGGCCGCATGGCCGAACCCGAGGTGATCCGGGCGGAGCTGGAGTCGATTCTGGCGAAGACCAAGTGAGGAGCCGGGCGGTGAGCCGCCCCGCGAGCGTCGCATGGCCCATCTGCTGATCACTTCCGGACCAACACGCCAGTATCTCGATCCGGTACGCTTCCTGACCAATGGCTCCAGCGGCCGCATGGGACAGGCACTCAGCGAGTCCGCGTTGCGAGCCGGCCATCGCGTGACCATCATCAGCGGTCCGGTGGAAGTGCAGTATCCGGCGGCGGCTGAAGTGGTGTGGGTGACGACGACCGACGAGATGCTGGAGGCGGCAAGGCGGCTCTTTCCCGACTGCGACGGCGCCATCGGCGTGGCGGCTCCCTGCGACTATCGCCCGCAGCGCGTCGAATCACGAAAGATCGCGAAGACGGGCGAACCGCTGGTCCTGCACCTGGTCGAGACGCCCGATGTGATCGCCGAACTGGGCCAGCACAAGCGGCCCGACCAGTGGGTCGTGGCCTTCGCACTCGAAACCGACGACCATCGCTTCCGCGCCCTGCGGAAGCTCGAACAGAAGTCGTGCGACCTGATCATCGTCAACGGCGCCTCGGCGATCCAAGCGGTGGATACGTCGGTCGAAGTGATCAACCGCGCCGGCGAAGTGCTGCTCGCGGCGTCCGGCAGCAAACCGGAAGTCGCGGCGCGGATCCTCGAGCTGATCGAACGACAGCTCATGCACTGAACTTCCCGCCGCACCTCGCGGGTGCCATGCACGGCGGGTGCGCGTGCCTAGTTCAGATCACGAAGCGCATGCTCTCCAGCGCCAACGGTTCGCGACTCGTGAAGGGCTCGCCATACGGCCGACCGATGATGCGTCCCCAGTATCCTGCCTCGTGCTGCAACTGTTCCAGCAAGGGCGGGTTCATGTGTTCGCGGCCCTTCACCAACTGGCTATGGTAGCTCTGCAACGCCGCCACCTTGCGTTCCCAGAACGGGCTGATGTCGAGGATGAACGACGGCTGCAAGGCCATCCGCAGGTGTACGCAATAGTAGTGGTAGATCCGCTCCGGATGATGCGGCTCGCCGGGAATGTCGCACTTGGTGAGCTTGGCCCAGAAGCGAGCGGCTTCGACCAGCTCCGTGGCAGCGACATGGTCCGGGTGGGCGTCGACCCAGTAGGGAGCGAACAGCCAGCGTGGCTTGGTGCGACGAATGACGGCGGCCAGTTGGTGGCGAGCCTCCAGCGTGGCCTCCAGCTTGCGGTTGGGCAGGCCCAGGTTTTCGCGCCAGGTAAGGCCCAGCACGCGCGACGCGGCGGCCGTCTCGGCCGCACGGATCTCCGGCGTCCCGTGCGGCGTCGGTTCCCCGCTGGTCAGGTCCAGCACGCCCACGCGCAGTCCCTCGGCCAGGAACCGCATGATCGCTCCACCCATCCCCAGTTCGGCATCGTCCGGGTGGGGAGCCACGACCAGAATGTCCAGAAGGTCGTCCATCACGCACCCGCCTTGACGCTGCCCGCGGTCGCGGGACCGGTCTTCAGGAGGCCAGCGGCCTCGGCCACGCCGCGGTAGTAGTCCACCGAACGCCGCAGGCCCTCCTCGAACTCCACCGGCGGACTGTATTCCAGCAGGCGTTCGGCCAGGCTGATATCGGCGAGGCTGTTCCGCACGTCGCCCCGTCGAGCCGGTTTGAAATCGGGAGCGACCTCGGTGCCAAGGAACTGCTGGAGCAGTTCGAGCAGACGAAGGAGGCTGGTGCTGCGGCCGTTAGCCACGTTGATGGTCCGGCCCGCCACCCCTTCGGCCTCCGAAGCCAGCAGGTTGCCATGCACCACGTTCGCCACGTAGGTGAAGTCGCGGCTCTGCTGGCCATCGCCATAGATGACCGGCGACTTCCCCTGCAGCAGCGCGGTGATGAAGAGCGGGATGACGGCCGAGTACGGACTGTTGGGATCCTGGCGCGGACCGAACACATTGAAGTAGCGGATGCAGACCGTTTCGAGTCCGTAGGTTCGATAGAAGGCGTGGCAGTAATATTCACCGGCCAGCTTCGCGACCGCGTAAGGTGACAGTGGACTGGGAATGTCGGTCTCGCGTTTGGAGCTGAACGGCTGGTCGCCGTACGCACTACTGGAGGCGGCGTAGACCACGCGGCGCACTCCCGCGCGGCGAGCCTGGTCGAGCACGTTCAAGGTGCCGGTGACGCAGGCGAAGTTGGTATCCATGGGCCGCTCGACGCTGCGCGGCACGGACGCGAGCGCCGCCTGGTGGAAGACGCAGTCAACACCTTCCATGGCTTGCGCAACCACCGCCGCATCCGTAATGTCGCCTTCGACAAACTCAACGCGATCGACAAAGTCATCCAGGTTGCTCCGCCTTCCCGTGCTGAGGTTATCTAGGATGCGCACCGCATCGCCGCGACGCACGAGCGCTTCGGCGATGTGTGAACCGATGAACCCCGCGCCGCCCGTGACAAGAAACTGTTTCATCGCGCGCCTCTGCTTCTGGACACCATGTCAAAAACTCGCTTTTTCGGCCAAAAAACGCACTTCTTCGCTACTGCACGCGGCCACGGCAGTCCGTGATCAACTTTCGAGACGACGTCACTTGCTTCAGGCAATGAGACATCTCGTTCACTCCATGATGCAACATCGCACGAGCGAACGATGCGCGTGACATCCCATGCGGACGATCGAATGTGATTTCCACCAACGAATCGGATTTATCGACAAAATCGATCCACCGTGCGTTGACACTGGAAAGTCTCTCATTATCGTGAATTCTGTTGCGGTTACTGGTCGCCGTTGCGGACAGGACCTCTTCAAAGCGAACAATCAG
>CAZUJM010000254.1:0-5638 GCA_964620405.1 uncultured Pirellulaceae bacterium
TCGAGCCTGAGGTGATGCGGCGTCCCCGAGTCCCCGGGGACTCTCGTTTTACCGGAGTCCCCCTGTCACGGGGACTCTGGTGGGGCGAGAACGCTGGTCGCCCGGCCGTTCACGACGGCCCTCCGCCGATCTCGGCGGCCCGCTGTTTGAGCAGGTACTTCTGCGTCTTGCCGGTGGCCGTTTTCGGCAAGTCGCCAAAGACGACGTAGCGCGGGCACTTGAAGTGCGCCAAGCGTTCGCGACAGAACGCCACGATCTCGGCCGCCGTCGCTTCGTGGCCCGCTCGCAGCGTCACGAACGCGCACGGCGTCTCGCCCCAGGTCTCGTCGGGTTTGGCCACGACCGCCGCCTCGCTGATGGCCGGATGGTGCAGCAGCGCGTTTTCGACTTCGATCGTCGAGATGTTTTCGCCTCCCGAGATGATGATATCCTTGGCTCGGTCGCGCAGTTCGATGTAGCCATCTTCATGGACGACGGCGAGGTCCCCGGTGTGGAGCCAGCCCTGTTCGAACGCGGCGCGCGTGGAGCGTTCGTTCTTCAGGTAGCCCTTCATGATGAGGTTGCCGCGCATGAGGACTTCGCCCAGCGTGACGCCGTCACGGGGGACGGGGTCCAGCGAGCCGGCACGCACGACGCGGAGGTCTTCCTGCAGCTGCATCCGCACGCCCTGGCGAGCCTTGATCCGCGCCCGCTCCGCCGCCGGCCGGTCTTCCCACGACGGCTGCCATTCGCAGAACACGGCGGGCCCGTAGGTTTCGGTGAGGCCATAGACGTGGGTGATGTCGAAGCCCTGTTCGCTGAGGATCGTCAGCACGGTTTCCGGCGGCGGCGCACCGCCGATGATCCCGCGGATCGTGCGGGCTTCGCGCCGCGGAGTCTTCGCGGCCGCTTCGGCCAGCATCCTATGGACAATGGGAGCGCCCGCGAAATGCGTGACACGCTCGTCGTCCATCAGCTGCAGGATGCGACCGACGTCGACTTTACGCAGGCAGACGTTCGTGCCCGCCACGATGGCCATCGACCACGCGAAGCCCCAGCCGTTGCAGTGGAACAGCGGCACGGTCCAGAGATAGACCGGGTGCATGCCGAGGCTGGAGGAGATGACGTTGTTCACCGCCAGCAGGTAAGCTCCGCGATGGCTGTAGACCACACCCTTCGGATCGCCCGTCGTCCCGGATGTGTAGTTGAGCGAAATCGGATCCCACTCGTTCCCCGGCAGCTCCCAGGCGAACTCCGCATCGCCTTCGGCCAGCAGTTCTTCGTAGGTGAGCGTGCCGAGTCGCTGGCGTGTCGGCGTGTCGGCTGGCATCATCGGGTCATCGATATCGACCACTAGCGGCTGCTGTCGGCACTGCGCGAGCGCGGCCTGCATGACGGGAGCCAGTTCGCAGTCGGTGAGTAGCACCTTGGTCTCGGCGTGGTCCAGCATGAAGGCGATGCTGGCCGCGTCGAGTCGCGTGTTGATCGAGTGCAGGACGGCGCCCGCCATGGCCACGCCGAAGTGGGCTTCCACCATCTCCGGCGTGTTGAACAGCAGCGCCGACACCGTATCGTCCTTGCCGATGCCGCGACGCCGCAGCGCCGAGGCCAGACGGCGGCAGCGCTCGTAAGTCGTCGCCCAGGTGTCGCGTCGCGGACCATGCACGATCGACGTGCGCTGGCCGTGCACTTCGGCGACACGCCTCAGCAGCGACAACGGCGAAAGCGGCGTGTAGTTGGCTTCGTTGGCGTCGAGGCCTTGTTGGAAGTGGGATTGCATAGGGGATGAGAGAGGAGAAAGTGGAGAGTAGAGAGCCTAGTAAATGTCGGGTTCGCGATTCTTTCCTGGCTTGGCGAGGAAGTCGAAGTCGCATCCCTCGTGGGCTTGCGTCACATGCTTGGCGAACAGATAGCCGTAACCGCGTTCGTAGTACGGGGCCGGTGGTTGCCAGCCCGCCTGCCGCGCCTGCCACTCCTTGGGCGCAATGCAGAGGTCGAGGCGTCGGGCGTCGACATCCAGCTCGATCCAGTCGCCGTCCTGGACAAGTGCCAGGGGACCGCCGAGGTGCGACTCGGGCGACACATGCAGCACGCAGGTGCCGTAACTGGTGCCACTCATCCGCGCATCCGAGATCCGCACCATGTCGCGCACGCCTTGGCGAAGCAGCTTGTTCGGCAGCGGCAGCATGCCCCATTCGGGAAACCCCGGTGCGCCGTGCGGACCGGCACTCTTCAGCACCAGCACCGAGTCGGCCGTGACGGCCAGTTGCTCGTCGTTCAACCTCGCTCGCAAGTCGGCGTAGTTCTCAAACACGACCGCCTGTCCGCGATGGCGGCGCAGGCGAGGATCGGCGGCCGTCGGCTTGATCACACAGCCGTGCGGCGACAGGTTGCCGCGCAGCACGAATGTGCCGCCGGTGGGAGCCAGCGGCGACTGGAGCGACAGGATGACGCGCGGGTCGATCACCTCCGCGCCCTCGATGTTCTCCCCCAACGTGCGGCCGTTGACGGTCCGCGCGTCCACTCGCAGCAGCGGCCGCAACTGCTCCAGCAGCGCTCGCAGACCGCCCGCGTTGAAAAAATCCTCCATCAGATACTGGCCGGCCGGACGCAGGTTGGCGATCACCGGAGTCGACCGCGACAGCCGGTCGAAGTCGTCCATGGTGAGCGGCACGCCCGCTCGCCCCGCCAACGCAAGCAGGTGCACGATTGCGTTCGTGGAGCCGCTGAGCGCCATGTCGGTGATGATGGCGTTTTCGAAGGAGGCGGAGGTCAGCAGGTCCGAGGGCTTGAGGTCCTCCCAGACCATCTCCACGATGCGACGCCCCGTGGCCGTCGCCAGTCGGATGTGTTCGGCAAAAACGGCGGGCACCGACGAACCGCCCGGCAGCACCATGCCGAGCGCCTCGGCGATCGCGCCCATCGTCGATGCGGTGCCCATCGTCATGCAGTGCCCGGCGGAACGAGCGATGCTGTTTTCGATCTCCTGCCACGCCTCGTCACACAAGTTTCCCGCGCAGCGTTCGTTCCAGTATTTCCAGCCGTCGCTGCCGCTGCCCAGCGTTTGGTCCCGCCAGCGCGCGTTCACCATCGGCCCGGCAGGAAAGAAGATGGCCGGCACGTTCGCCGTGATCGCGCCCATCAGCAGCGCGGGCGTGGTCTTGTCGCATCCGCCCATCAACACCACGCCGTCCAGCGGATGGCAGCGGATCACCTCCTCCGCCTCCATCGCCAGCAGGTTGCGGTACAGCATGGTGGTGGGCTTCATCAAGATCTCGCCCAGCGACGTGACCGGGATCTCCACCGGAAACCCGCCCGCCTGCCACACTCCCCGCTTCACCTCCTCCGCCCGCTCGCGAAAATGCGAGTGGCACGTGTTCAGATCGCTCCACGTGTTGAGGATCCCGATCACCGGCTTGCCGCGATAGTCCTCATCCGCCCAGCCCATGCCTTTCAGGCGCGAGCGATGGCCAAACGAACGCAGGTCGTCGGGGCCAAACCAGCGGTGGCTGCGCAACTGCTCCGGCGCGCGGCGTCTGGAATCCGGCGGCGAGCTTCGGTCCTGGCTCATGGAATGCTCCGGGGGCGTTCGGCACGGACGGCGATCGAGCGAAGCGACGCACTGCGGTCCGCTGCCGTGAAAGGCCCATCGTATGCCGATGCGCGCAAGTCCAGCAAGAAGCCGTCGTCGAGAAGCAGACGGCCGCATGGAGTTACCGCGGGGAGTTGCCGCCGCAGTACTGCCGATCCCAGCTGCCGGGCGGCGGGCTCGGCTCAGGTCAACTCGGGCAACGGCTGGTAGCTGCCGTCCACCAGATACTGTGGTCGGCCCGTCAGGTCCTGCACGGTCGTGTTCTGCAGGTCGAAGCCCAGGTTATGGTAGAGCGTCGCGAAGATTTCCTGGAAGTGCACGGGCCGGTCGTCCGCTTCGCCACCGTAACGATCCGTCGAGCCGATCACCTGGCCCGTCCGCATCCCGCCTCCGGCCAGCAGGGCGAAGTTTACGTTCGGCCAGTGGTCGCGGCCCGCATCCTTGTTGATCCGCGGCGTGCGCCCGAACTCGCCCCAGACCACCACCGAGACGCTCTTCTCCAGACCCCGCTCGCGCAAGTCGTCGAGCAGGGCGCTGAGCGCTTGGTCGAGGTCGGGCAGGTTGGCGCGGGCGTTGGCGAAGTTGTTGCCATGCCAGTCCCAGAAGCTGTAGCTAAGCGTCACGACGCGCGCGCCGGCTTCCACCAGGCGACGGGCCATGAGGAACTGCTGGTTCAGGCGCGGAGCGGCGTCGCCTTGCGTCTTCTCGGTACCATACCCGTAACGCTCGCGAATCCGCGGCTCCTCCGCCTCCACATTCAAGGCCTCCGCCAGTCGACTCGACGTGAGCACCCCAAGCGCCTGCTGCTGCAGCGCATCGGCACTCTGCACCCAAGCCGCTTCATCCGCGCGGCGTCGCAGCGTGTCGAGCGAAGAAAGCAGCTGGCGGCGATTGGCCAGACGATCGACGCTGATGTTGCCAAGGACCAGGTCGGAACGACCGTCGCCATTCGGCTGGAATGCGGAGTGCGCCGGCCCCAGGAAGCCGCCGTAACCGTTGTTGTAGGGCCGATGCTGCATTCGCGGCGAAAGGCCGACGAATGGCGGCATCGCCGCGTGACGCGGACCAAGCAGTTTCGAGACCATGGCCCCCATCTCGGGCCAGCCTCCCGCCGGTTGGTTGTCCGTCAATCGTCCCGTCAGGCACTGTCGCGATTCGTGCCGATCCCGTGCTCCGACCAGCGACCGGATCACCGCCAGACGATCCATGCGCTGCGCGAGCAGCGGCAGCAGTTCGCAGACTTCGATGCCCGGTACGTTCGTGGCGATTGGACGGAACTCGCCGCGGATCTCCACGGGGGCCTGCATCTTCAGGTCCACCGTGTCCTGGTGCGGAGGTCCGCCCGGAAGGTAGATCATGATGATCGACTTGTCGGACGATCCAATTCCGGTATCCGCTTCCGCACGCAGCAGCTGCGGCAACGACAGCCCGCCCAGGCCCAAGGCACCTACCTGCAGGAACGACCGACGCGATACGCCGTCGCAGAAACGTCGACTCGGCTGTCCAGCGTGGATGGTCAGCATCAGGGCATCTCCAGGGCAGGGCCCGCCAGGGAACGGAGGGCGACCAGTGGACGCACGACCAGGGGCACGATGTCAGTTTGATCGCAAACTGCCAACGCACGGCCGGTCAGGACAGCTCGGGGTGGGCAAGGAGGGCGGGGCCCTGGGCCGCATGGGCCCGAGGCTTCTCCATTTCAACACATGCCGGGGGCGGTTGGCAAGAGCGTCGTCCCAAGGGCCTTGAGCCTCAGAAGGCCCGATGGCCCCCCTGCGCGCCCACCTGCACGGCATGGTCGGCAGACTCGACGAGGCCCTTTGTTCCGAAGGGAGAGGCGTGAGCGCGGGCGAGGAGTTTGCCGGCAAGGGGGCTGGTGTCCCCAAGCCTCGCGGCCCGTCCTCAGATTTCGATCCGCTCGGGATCCAGCGGGTGAGGCACGACCCGCCACTGCTGGTGTTCGAAGTCGAAGTCGCTGATCGACGCCAGCGGCCGCTTCAGATAGCGGCCCGTCGCCTCGGCGGCCACCGAGCCATCGTCGAGCAGGATTTCGCCCGTGCCCTCGAAGTG
>CAZUJM010000254.1:5648-8968 GCA_964620405.1 uncultured Pirellulaceae bacterium
TGCCGCCGCGATTCCTGGGTCAACCGAGCGATCGCCCGGATCGGCTCCCCCAGCGGAATGGGCTGCCGGTAACGCGTGTTCAGTTCGATGGTCACGCCCCACACCTCTTCGCCGTAACGCGAACGGATGGCCCGGCCGATCAGCTCGTCCAGCAGCGACGCGGCGATACCTCCATGCAGCCGACCCGGGTAACCTTGGTGCTGGTCCGCTGGCGTGAACAGGGCGAGGACCTGCTGGCTGTCGAGGTCGTAGAAGCGAGCCTGCAGGCCCAGTCCGTTCTCGAGGCCGCACACGAGACACATGCGCGAGTTGGGCTGCTTGCTGACGATCTGGTGGAGGTCGGGCATGGGGGGGAGAGAGGAGAAAGGAGATAGTAGATCGTCAGTTGAAAAGCATGCCGGCGTAGCCGACGACTCGGGAGCTGTCTTTCGTCACCTCCGCGCTGGTGGCGTAGGACACCAGTTCGGCTTCCCTGGGCGACTTCCACTGTCGGAGGACGTCGAGGACGATGCAGGCGGGCAGCACGCCGCACATGCTTATTCTGTGTTCGCGAACCGTTTGGAACAAGCCGTCCGGGTCCATCGCCTGCAGCCGTTCGAGGGCCAGGCCGTCGAGACGCCGCGTCTCCTCGTCGTTGGCGAAATGGTTCATGTCGCTGGAGACGAGCAGCAGCGTGCGCTCTCGACGTGGCTGCAGCACTCGCGCCAACGCGTTGGCGATGCGCCGGCAGTCGTCGCGCGATGTGGGCCCGATGGCGATGCCGGTGACGCGCGCCTGCGGCGCCCAGCGCGCGATCCACGGCAGCTCCAGTTCGATCGCGTGCTCCCGCTCGTGGGCCGCGGCATCCAGTTCCAGCCCCGGCACCTGCGCGCAGAGTTCCGCGGCCAAGGCCGGATCGGCGGCCACTTCGCGACCGGGCAGCGACCAGGCGGCATGCGGGGAGACCGCCCAGTTGCGGCCCAGGTTCGTATGCTTCGGGCCGAGGAGGATCACCGACTCCGGAATCTCCAGGCGGCTCAAGACGTCCGCCGCGATGCGACCGGAATAGACCAGCCCCGCATGCGGCACCATCGCCGCTTGCCACCCACGCCGCGTGCGCGGCGTGGCGGGCGCGAGTTCGTCGAGCAGCCGCTGCAACTGCGCCGGGTCGGCCGGATAGAACGTGCCCGCCACGGCGGCCGGTCGCGCGCCGTGCACGATTGAATTGGATGCAGGGAAGTTGGACGCAGGGGGCCCAGACACGGGGGTCCCAGACGCAAACGGCACGGTCTGCGGCGCGGGGCTATTGATGGGTTGGGTGGTCTGTGCGGGAGTGCTCATCGGGCGAACGGTCTTCGCGGCAGCGGGCGCGTGGGAGAAGTTGAGCAAGGACGACATGCCAGCGGGACCGGAGCGGGCAGCGGGCGCCGCCGCTCGCGGCGTGGGAGCCGGCACGCGGGCCGGTGCGGGAGCAGTGGTCGCTTCGAGCGGCGCGGCGTACGGGCCCTTGATCACATGGCCCTCGAAGGTGAACAGTTGCGTATCGTCGAGCTTCCAGGATTCGGGGTCGAGCTGCGCCTTGAGGCAGACTTGGCGGAGGAAGGTCGGCACGTCGAAGCCGTGGTCGGTGGCTACGCCGGGCAGCAGCAGCCCACGCGACGAGCCTCGCTGGATCTGCAGGCCATGGCGGCCAATCTCGATCACCTCCTGGCGTGCCTCCCCCTTGGCAGTGACCGATTGTTGTCCGTAGAGCAGCCAGATCTCAAACTGCAGGTGCTGCAGTTCCGCCGGCTCGATCCGCCGCATCCGCGGGTCGCGCGTGGCGGACGTGATCGCCGAGTGTTCCAGGGCCTGGGCGAGCCCGACGCGCTGGCCGAGGAATCCGCAGCAGCCGCGCAGTTGCTGTTGGCGTTTGATGGAGACGAAACAGCCGTGGACGGCGACCTGGGCCGAACCCCGGAACAGCTCCTCGCGGATCTCCAGCCGCGAACCGTGTACGGCGGAGTGGACGAGCTGGCGCGTGACCTGCAGGATTGCCTGTTCCTGTTCCGGCGAAAGCTGGGGTCGTTCCTGTGCGACGGACATGGCATGGGTTCCCGCGTTGGGGATCGTTGGAGGTTTCGGTGCAGGTGACGCGATGGAGGAGGGCGTCGGCGGTGCGCGAAGC
This sequence comes from uncultured Pirellulaceae bacterium, assembly GCA_964620405.1. GTDB lineage: Bacteria > Planctomycetota > Planctomycetia > Pirellulales > Pirellulaceae > CAZUJM01. Next base: position 7,795 of record CAZUJM010000254.1, read on the forward strand.
GTGATCGTTTCCTGCAGCGGCGGCGTGTCGGATCGTGGGGTTGGTGCGAGCGGCCAGCGACGCGCGTAGGGGCTCAGGTCGACCGGCTGCCGGCGGCTGCCCCACTGGCCAGCGGTGTCGAGCCACCGGCCGGCGAGGGCTTGGCCGCAGTGCGCGCAGCACCCGTCGCGGATCTCGTAACGGCCAATCGTGTATCCGCTGCGCTGCACGACCACGCGTTGGCACCCGGGGCAGAACGTGTTCTGTTCCTCCGCCACCTGCACGTTGCCCACGTAGGCGTAACGGATCCCGGCCTCCATCGCCAGCCGCCGCGCGGCCAGCAGCGTTTCCACGGGCGTGCGCTCGCGATCGCGCAGGCGGAAATCGGGATGGAAGGCCGTGAAGTGCACGGGCACATCGCAGCCCAGGGTACGCACGATCCAGTCGCACATCCGCCGGAACTCGTCCGTGCCGTCGTTCGCTCGCGGGATCACCAGGTTCGTGATCTCGAACCAGACGCTGGTTTCCTCGCGAAGCCAGCGCAGCGTGTCGAGGACCGGCTGCAGGTGCGAAAGCGTCAGGTGCTGGTAGAACTCCTCGGTGAACGCCTTGAGGTCGACGTTGGCCGCGTCCATCGGCGCGAAGAAGGCGGCGCGGGCGGCAGGGCTGACGTAGCCCGCGGTGACGGCTACCGTCCGGACGCCCAGGTCGTGACACGCCAGCGCGGTGTCGATGGCGTACTCGGCCCACACGACGGGATCGTTGTAGGTGAAGGCAACGCTGTGGCAGCCCAGGTCGCGCGCCGCATGCGCGATCGCCGCGGGTGACGCCGAGTCGCTCAGCTTTCGCACTTCTCGCGACTTCGAAATCGACCAGTTCTGGCAGAACTTGCAACCGAGGTTGCAGCCGGCCGTGCCGAACGACAGCACGCTGGTGCCGGGGTAGAAGTGATTGAGCGGTTTCTTCTCGATCGGATCGATACAGAAGCCTGTGCTGCGGCCGTAGGTGGTGAGCACCATTTCGCCATCGCGATTCTCGCGCACGAAACAGAAGCCGCGATCGCCCGGCTGCAGACTGCACTCACGCGGGCAGAGGTCGCAGACGATCCGGCCCGCCGGTCCTTCATGCCACCAGCCGCCAGGCGCGGCGCCGTCGCATCGCGGCGTCTGCGGATCCGGACTGGTGACGATGCGTG
>CAZUJM010000255.1:0-8873 GCA_964620405.1 uncultured Pirellulaceae bacterium
GGCGGGCGTGAGACGCGACGAAGCCGCCACCTCCGCTGCGGCCTACCTCGAAAAACATCCGTCATCACGTGTCGAGATCCTCGACTTCCAGGATGCGTACTTCCCCGCCCACTGGAAAGCCATCAAGGACGCATTCGGACAGCTGGCCCGTGAGTTGCGCCCCGATGTGGTGTTCACCCACCGCTTGGAGGACCGGCACCAGGACCATCGCGTCGTCGCCGAACTGACGTGGAACGCGTTCCGAGACACGACGGTCTTGGAGTACGAAGTGCCGAAGTACGAAGGCGACCTCGGGCAACCCAACCTGTACCAGCCGGTTCAGGCCAGGCATGCAGAGCGGAAACTGGACCTGCTGCCGCGCTGCTTCCCGACCCAAGCCGAAAAAGACTGGTTCGACCGCGAGACCTTCGCGGGCCTGATGCGGCTGCGCGGGCTGGAGTCCCGTTCGCCCAGCTGCCTAGCGGAGGCGTTTTACGCGCGAAAGCTGGCGCTGGCCACGGCCTGACGAACGGGAGGCTGCGTCTCTGGCACGCCTCCCGCGGTGCCTTCCTGTCCGCGCTGCCTCCCTGCCCGCGCTGCGTGCGGAGTTCGCACTACCCCGCCGTGGGCACCCAGGCGACGGCGACCCAGCGGACATCGACGTCGGTCTTGCGCGGCGCCAGCTCGATCGTCTCCACCGGCAGCGTCATCGGTTCCAGCTGATCGCTGATGGCCTGCGTCTCCTCCGCGAGCTGCGCTTCCAGTTCCTCCAGCTGCTGACGGTGGGCCTCAAGCGTATCAAGCGAGCGGCGCACTTCCTCGGCCTGCCGCGTCATCTTGCCATAGCCGCGCGCCGTCGTCGTGGCGCGTCCCAGGCTGGTGGTGGTCAGCTTCTTGCGTCCCAGCAATGCGCCCAGCACGGTCGCGCCGAACGTGATTGCCGTCTCCAGCTTGCTGGAATCGGCCTGCTGCTGCTGGCGGTCCACCGTCTGCTCGGCTTTGCGGACCCGTTCCTGCAGCGAGGTCAGCTTCGTGGCGTACTTCTGCCGCAGCTTGGTGACGCGCAAGTCTCGTTCCTCGCGAGCGCGGTCGGCGAGGCGGATGCGGAAGTCGCGTTCATCCTCCCCCGGTTCCGAAAACGCGCCGAGCAGGTCACAGCGATAGACCAGGTGACGTTGCGATCGGTAGAGGTATTCGGCCAGCTGCTTGGCGCTGTCGCTGACCTTCTTGGACTGCGCGAGCACGGCGGGCAGTCGATGATAACGCGAAGGCTCCTGGGGCTCCCGCCGCAGGTCGCTCTCCTCCAGGTCCAGCACGCGCGACTGCGACCAGTCGAGGGCGAGCGAGTTTTCGTCGACGGGCAGCGCGACGAGCAGCGAGTTGTCCGCCGAAAGGCCCTTGCGTTGGTCGACGAAATGGACCTTGGCGAGCGCCAGCAGTTGCGGCGAATAGAGGAGTTCGGTGGCGAAGAAGGCGCCCTGCGGCGGCAGGAACACCTGCGGGATCTCGGGTGGCAACGCGGGGCGCGTGGCCTGCAAGCCGTCTGCGGACCCCGCCGCAGACGCGTTCCCGGATCCTCCCAGCGTGACGTTGAAGTTGGGGAAGGACGGCGCGGCGCCGCTGGCCGAAGCCTCCCCCGGGGCGTTTGCGAAGATCGAACCTGCCCCCGGATCCGGGCGAGCTGTCGAGCCCGAGCCCGGGCCTGCCGAGGTCGCGGCGCGGCGGACCTCGCTGACCTGCTTGATCTGCGTGCGGGTCATCGGCCCCGTCAGGTACGACAGCGTCCAGCGCGTCTCGAACACCACCGGATGCGACTCATGCACGTTGTGCATCAGGAACACCCGCTTGCCCAAGTTCGACAACACCTCGGAAGCTCCCGCGCGATCAAAGACATCTCCGCCCTGCGAGGACGCGCCCTCCAGACCGGCCAGCACGCGTTCCTTGTCGCGTTCCGTCTGCAGGCGGCCGATGAACCAGGTGCCCGTGTTGGCGAGGCCCTTGTAGTCCAGGTCGACCGGGTTTTGCGTGGCCAGCACCACGCCCACGCCGAAGGCCCGGGCCTGCTTGAGCAGCGTCAGCAGCGGCTTCTTGGAGGGCGGTTCCGCGACGGGCGGCATGTAGCCGAAGATCTCGTCGATGTAGAGCAGGGCCCGCAGGCTGGTGGTGCCCGGACGACCGCGCATCCAGCCGATCGTCTGGTTGAGCAACAGCGACATGAAGAACATCCGCTCGTTGTCCGACAGGTGCGCGATCGAGAAGATGGCGTGCCGCGGCTTGCCCGCGGGCGTGTACAGCAGTTCGTCGATGTCCAGCGGCACGCCGCGCGTCCACGCGGCGAAGCTGGGCGATGCCATCAGGTTGTTGAGCGACATCGCCAGCGCGAAACGTTCCTTGGCGGGAAAGAACGATTCGAGATCCATGACGCCCACCTGGCGGAAGGGCGGGTTCTGCACGAGCTGGATGAGGGAGCCGAGGTCGAGGCCCTTGCCCTGGGCCCACGTCTGGTCGAAGAGCGTCGTCAGCAGGATGTGCTCGCGCGACCGGAGCGGATCGGCGTTGATGCCGAGTAGCGCCAGCAAGCTCGTCGCCATCGACGCACTTCGCTCCCGCATCAGGTCGCCATCCGCGCGCACCGCCTCGGGCGGCGCTTCGAAGGAACTCACGATCGAAATCGGCACACCCGCATCGCTGCCTGGCGTGTAGATGGTGTAGTCGACGGCGTCGGCCAGCCGGTGGATCCGTTCGCCGCCCTGGTGCCATTGCTTCAGGCCGTCCTGCCACTTCTGCGCCTCCTTCGCGGCCAGCTCGGGCGGCGAAAGCCCGGCACGCCGCGCGTCATCGGCGTTCACCCACGGCTCGAAGTCGCTCGGCCGCAGCTCGGGGAATTGCAGCAGCAGGTTGCTCAAGTCACCCTTCGGGTCGACGATCAGCGCGGGAATCCCGTCGATGGCCGCTTCCTCGAGCAGCCCCACGCCCAGTCCCGTCTTGCCGCTGCCGGTCATGCCCACGATCACCGCGTGCGTGACGAGGTCCTTCGAGTCATAGAGCAGGAACTCGCCCGTGCGCTGTTTCGTGCCGAGATCGTATTCCTTGCCCAGGTAGAAGACGCCGAGCTTCTCGTAGATGTCCGTTAACGGATCCACCGTGGTCTCTCCTTGCACCATCTCCAGTCGAATCGCGGCCCAAAGCCGGTCAGCCCGCCAGTGTACACCATCCCCCCTCGGGCTCCCACTCCAGCCCCCTTCGCCGGCCATTCTTCCGGCTGCGTGGCGACGCCGGAGGCTCGATCGGCCTCAGCTTGCTTCGTCGAGCCGCTGACGAGCGCGGGCGAAGACGGCATCGAGCATCGGTTCGGTCAGGCGACCGGTGAACGTGTTGCGTGGACTGGTATGGTAGCAGCCCAGGACCCAGCACCCGGGAGTTGCTTCGACTTCCAGGCCGTGCTGGAACGCCGGCAAGCGTGCGCTGGAGCGGCCGAGCGCGAGCAGCGCGCGGCCCAGGCCGTCCCAGGCGATGCGACCCAAGGCGACGCAGACCCGCGCGGGCACGATCTCCAGCGTCTCCCGGAGCCAGTCGCGGCAGGCGGCCTGTTCGTCGGGCGTTGGGCGATTGGCGGGCGGGGCGCAGTGGCAGATGGCGGTGATGGCGCAGTCGCTCAGCCGCAGGCCGTCGTCGCGCGAGGTGGAGTCCGGCTGGCTGGCGAACCCGGCGCGGTGCAGGGCTCGATAGAGCCAGTCGCCGCTGCGATCGCCGGTGAACAGTCGCCCCGTGCGATTGGCACCGTGCGCGGCCGGCGCGAGTCCGACCAGCAGCAGGCGGGCGCGGGGATCGCCCAGATTTGGCACGGGGCGCGCCCAGTAGTCCCAGTCCCGGTACGCGCGCCGCTTGACGCGTCCCACCGCTTCGCAGTAAGCCCGCAACCGCGGACAGCGATCGCACTGGACGATCTGCTGGTTCAGTTCCGCAAAACGTCCGCGGCCCATGCGTCTCCCCCCCCTGCAAGCCGATGGAAGGTACCCGGGACTCCTAGGGTCGCAGCGCGCCGAACTCGCGAATCCGGTTGGTGATGGCCGGCTCCACCGGCAGTCGCTCCATGCTGCTCGCTCCATAGAATCCCACGATGCCCTCGGTGTGGTCGAGGATGTATTGGGCGTCCTCCGGTTCGGCAATGGGTCCGCCATGGCAGAGCACGAGGATCTCGGGGCGAACGCGTTTCGCCGCGTCGTGCATGGCCTGCACGCGCCGCGCCGATTCCTCCAGCGTCAACGCCGTGTGCGCGCCGATCGTTCCCTTGGTGGTCAGCCCCATGTGCGGGATCAGGATGTCGGCCCCCGCCTCCGCCATCGCCGCCGCCTCGTCGGGATTGAACGCGTAGGGCGTCGTGAGCAGGTCGCGCTGGCGGGCCAGGCGAACGAGATCGACTTCCAGGCCGAATCCCATGCCCGTCTCCTCGAGGTTCGCGCGGAAGACGCCGTCGATGAGCCCCACCGTGGGGAAGTTCTGGATGCCCGCGAACCCCGCCGCTTCGACTTGCGCGAGGAAATGGTCCATGCGGCGAAAGGGATCGGTTCCACAGACGCCCGCCAGCACCGGCGTATCGCGCACGATCGGGAGGATCTCCTGAGCCATCTCAAGGACGATCGCATTCGCATCGCCGTAGGGCATGAGTCCGGCCAGCGACCCGCGGCCAGCCATGCGGAAGCGGCCGGAGTTGTAGATCACGATCAAGTCGATGCCGCCCGCCTCCTCCAACTTCGCACTCAAGCCCGTACCGGCGCCGCCGCCGATAATCGGCTGGCCCGCCGCCACTTTCGCCCGCAGTCGTTCGAGTATCTCCTGCCGCCGAAACCGCTTCATGGATCCTGCTCCTCGTCTTGTGTTCGCCTCACTTCAAATCCCGTCCGGCTTCGACGCTCGCATCAGTTCCAGCAGCGTCCGCGCGGCCAGCGCGCCGAACCGCGGGTCGTTCAGATGCATGTCGACCCGCTCCACCTGTCCAGCGGGCAGTCCTTGCTCGATGGTATCCAGCAGAACCTGCCTCGCCTCCGGATCGTCGAACGGCTGTCCGGGCGCGTCAAGTGCCGAGACGCCGCGCTGGGGCAGCAGCACCCGCGCCGGCCCCGCGGCCGCCCGGACCTTCCCGGCCAGTTCCTCACCGATGCGCCGACACTCGTCGGCCGTCGTCCGCATCAGCGTCACGTGGGGATTGTGGGCATGGAGGCATCGGTGGCGGAAGTGCGGTGGCACCGAATCGGGAGCCCAGAAGTTGACCATGTCGGTCGCACCGACCGACACGACCTGCGGCACGCCCCGTCGGCCGGCCGCCGTCAGTCGATCGGGCCCGGCCGACATGACGCCCCCCACCTGGAAGTCCGCCAGTTCCGTGGTCGTGATATCCAGTACGCCTTCCACCCAGCCGTCCCGCACCAGCGCCTCCATCGCGCGACCGCCCGAGCCCGTGGCGTGGAAGACCAGCACTTCATAACCGGCATCCTCCAGCACCCGCCGCGCCGCTTCAACACACGGCGTGGTCACGCCGAACATCGTCGCCGCCACCAGCGGCTTGCACGCTTCGTCCGAGGGCTCCTGCGACGCCGCATCCTCGCGCCGCCGCGCGACCATGCCCGCCATCGCTCCGACGGCTTCGCCAAGAATGGCTCGACTGATCCGGTTGATGCCCGCGATGTCGACAACCGAGTGCAGCATCAGGATGTCGCTCGCGCCAACGAAGGCCGCGACGTCGCCGGAGGCCAGCGTGCTGACCATCAGCTTGGGCAGGCCGACCGGCAGTTCCCGCATGGCCGCCGTGGCGATCGTCGTTCCCGCGGATCCGCCCAACCCCAGGATGCCCGTGACCAAGCCCTGTTGATGACGACGGGAGATCCAGTTGGCCGCGCCGCAGGCCGCGTGCTTGACCGCCTCGCCGCGATCGCCCCGAGCCGCGATCGTTGCCCAATCCTGGCCGGCCGCCGCGAAGATCTCACCGCGGGTCACATCCGGCGACACCGGTGATTGCCCGAGGCAGCCGGTATCGACCAGCGTCACCGGGACTCCCGCCGCCTGCAGTTCGCGGCGAACCCACTCCGCCTCGGCCCCCTTCGTATCCAACGTGGCCAGCACATGTACGCTCATGAAACTCCCTCGCTCGTGGCCTGCGCGATACCCTGAGTCCTCGAAGCACCCCGCGCGATGCGTGGTCATCGGCCTAGTTCTAGTGAGTTGCCGCCGGTAAAAACAGTTCCCACAACTCCACGCAAACACCCCGTTTTACCCAGGCAACCAATTCAGCGACTCACGCCCTCGCTGAGCGACCAAGACGGCGTGATGAGTCGGTGAAAAACTGGGGCGCGGACCAGATTTTTCGTTGCGGCGACCCTCTGGGATCGACAAAATGCTAGCGATGCTTGCAGTCCTCTTCGCGAGCAGCCGAGATCAACCAGCGGGCAGGGAGCCGAACCGGGACGAGCTGTCCGGCGCCATGTAGGGCAGCCGGCGGCGCACCAGAGGCGATCTGCGTGCCCGCCCAGGAAAACAGGCCTATGACCACGTATTCCGCCGGCCGCAGGGATGATGGAGCATTGGAAACCGGAGCAGGGCGTCGCTGGCTGCGTCATCGCACGCGGCAGACTCCCGGTCGTCGGCGAGGCGTCAGCCCCGCGGCCGATCTTCGCTCGCGAAAGTCTTGGCGGACGCGCTCGCGGCACTAAACGCCCCCGCCGCTTTGCTCCGCCGACTTCCGCCCGCGTCCGGTGCTCTCCAGAGCAACCTTGACACGACCGGCGAAATTCGGACAATCGCCGCTCAAGTTGAAGCCGCGCCAAGACCCAGGAGCGGTTTCAAGTTCGTTTCCGTCGTCTGCGGGAATGCCTGGCTGGTCTGCACGGGGTGACACCTGCTGGCCGGCTCGGTCGATGACCGGCGGAAACGATTTCGGATCGTCGAGATCACCTCCGTGGTTTCGCTCGATCAGCGTTCGTGGACACTGCGTTCAACCAGGAGGGTGACGGCGCGGTGATCAATCAACCACTGCGGTTCCAACCGCACTAGGGCAAGGAGGCCTTAGGAGATGCCACTCTCGCATTCTTCGGCGCACGGACTGCGCCTGTCCCAAGTGATCACTGGTGGTCAGTGGTTCTTCGCCGACGAGGAACCGCGCGTTGGATCGTGCAGCTGCCGCGCGGACCAGTGCCAGCCCGGCGACCTGTTCGTCGTCCTGGACGACGACGAGCTGACTACTCAGGAACAGATCCAGGAAGCAATCGACCGCGGCGCGACGTCGCTTCTGTGCGAGCGACCGCTGCCTTGTGCGATCCCCCAGTATCTGGTGGACGACTGCCGCGTGGCTTTCGGCCAGCTCTGCCATGCCCTGGCCAACTCGCCGAGCCAGTCGCTGCGAACGGTCGGCATCACGGGCACCTACGGCAAGACATCGGTGCAGATGCTGCTGCAGGCAATGTTCGCCGCTTCCCAGCAGACGTCGTCCAGCCTGTCGGCGGCCACCGTGGAAAACTCCGGCCCCACCCAGGTCGCCCGCTGGCTGGCCGAAGTGCGAGCCCAGGGCGACCATGTCGCGATCCTGGAAGCGTCGAGCACGGCTCTCAGCCGCCACCAGCTGAGCGGATTGCAGCTGGATGCCGCCGTGATCACGAATGTCCGCCGCGAACACGCCTCGGCGCACAACAGCCTGGCCGCCTACCAGTCCGCAAAAGCCCGCATCCTGCGTTACCTCAAGCCGGGCGGAGTGGCCGTACTCAACGCCGACGACCCTGTCTGCCGATCGTTGCTGGAACGACTGGAGCAGCCCACGCTGACATTCGGCATGCATGGGGAAGCCAACCTGACGGCGACGGTGCTGGAACGCCATCTCAGCGAACAGACGTTCCTCATCGACGCCGGGGACGAATCGTTGGCCGTGCGGACTCCCATCATCGGCGATGGCCACATCGCGAACTGCCTGGCCGCCGCCGCGGTCGGGCTGGTCGCAGGCCTGGACCTCTCCGACATCGTACGAGGCCTCGAGCGCATCGAAAGCGTGCCGGGCTGCTTGCAACGCCTGGAATGCGGGCAACCCTTCGCGGTGTTCGTCGACCACTCCTCTTCACCGCACGCCCTCGCCAACCTGCTCAGCACGCTTCGCCCGCTCACCAAGGGCAACCTGACCTGCCTGCTGGGTGTCGACCATCGCCAGTCTGACACCACGCGGGCCCAGGTGGGACGCACGCTGGAACGCTGGAGCGACGCGTCCATCCTGACCGGCAGCCGGCTGGATCGAAAGATGTCCCTCAACGCGGCCCATGACGTCTTGGACGGCTTCGACCGTCCCGCGCAGGCTCACGTCATGCCGGAACGAGCGCGCGCGATCTGCTGGGCTCTCGACCAGGCGGAACCCGGGGATGTCGTCGTGCTGGCCGGCGCGTTTCCGACGAATCCACGCGACGCGGAAGCCCTCACCGACGAAGATGTCTCGCGGTACTGGCTGCAGCAACTGGACGGCGACCGCAACTGCCCCTGGATGCCCGCCTGATCGACCTCCGCGTTCCTCAACGTGCCGCGTCCCACTCTGGCCGCGGCACGTCCAGGCTCTTGGTGGCGGGAGTCGACAACGCAGGGCAGAAACGTGGACGCACACTGCCACCACTCTGCCCACCTCTCCGAGGCAGATTTTCACCACGGAGACCACCGAGGTCACGGAGCATCGAGGAGCCTGCCGTCTGCTCCGGACAAGCGGCCCAGCCGCCGCTTTCTTGGCGTCTCCAAGCAGCAAGAAAAAATTCGTCAAATCGACCTTGGCAAGTTTTTTCAGGCCGGATACAAGCCGCCCACACGACGCGGGGACGAGTTCAGCCGACGCAAAAGTCGGATGAACCGAGTCCTCAGGCTGCGTGGCAACGAAC
>CAZUJM010000256.1:0-279 GCA_964620405.1 uncultured Pirellulaceae bacterium
CTCGCCGGGACGGTTGGAGCTGTCCCGGACGCGTTGAGTGTCTGATTCTCCCTCCCGTGCCCAGCGGGGGGGACTGCTTCGAGAGCACGGCGGACATGCCTGCCACTCTTGTCGCCCATGGCCCTGCTCGCCTGCAGTGCGGTCCGCCTGCAGGCTTTGCCCGGAGAGGCTCACGGGGGTTCGCGTCGGACGCGCGAACCCCGCAGCCTCGCACGCGACTCGGTTCGACCGGAGGTGCCGGGCTCGCGGGTGCCCGGCATTCCGGCTAGAGCCGGCGTT
>CAZUJM010000256.1:289-8864 GCA_964620405.1 uncultured Pirellulaceae bacterium
GAGCGCCTGTCGGGAGCCGCGCGTTGTGAGAGTGGGCATCTTCGCGGACACGCACGATCATCTGGCCCACATTCGTCGGGCGGTTGCGGTCTTCAACGAACGTGGCTGCGAACTGGTGCTGTTCGCCGGCGACTTCGTGTCGACGTTCGCATTGCCGCCTCTGCGGAAACTTGGCTGTCCCCTGGTGGCCAGTTTTGGCGACAACGAGGGGAACCGCCTGGGAATCCACGGCGGCATGGAGATCCTGGGCACGATCGGCGACCCGCCGTTCTGCCATCGGGCGGCCGATGGGACGCGCTTCCTGCTCACGCACCAGCGCGAACTGCTTCGCGGTGGCGAAGACGGCTGCGACATCGTGGTCTACGCCCACACGCATCGCGCGCGGGTGCACCGGGACGAAGCGGGCAGGCTCTGGATCAATCCGGGCGAAGCCAGCGGCTGGTCGTACGGTGCGCCGACGGTCGCCATCCTCGAAACGACGACCCGCGAAGTGGAACTGGTGCGGCTGGACGAACCCGCAGGGCACGAGTAGACCGGGACGCGTTCGAGTGCGTCTGGTCAGGGCCGGCAAAGACGGCGTCAAGCCTCGGGCGACAGGATCACCCGCCTCGCGGCCCGCGCCGTCGCTGGAACGCTTCGCGCCGCCGCTGCGCCCGGTCGACGCTCTGCTGCAACGCCATGCCCGATTCGTCGTTCGCCAGGTGGTCGCAGAGGGTCCGGATGGTCGGGAATCGGTAGAGGTCGGTCAGCGAAAGCGACGGCTCTACCTGCTCGCGAAGTTGTCGATGCAGGACGACGACCAGCAGCGAGTGGCCGCCGAGGTCGAAGAAATTGTCGTCGATGCCCAACTGTTCGCGGCCCAGGACCGACTTCCAGAGTTCGGCAAGCTTCTGCTGGAGTTCGCCTTCGGGCGCGACGAACGAGGTCGCCGTGGTCGACTGGCCCTGGCCGGGAGCTGGCAGGGCCTTGCGGTCGATCTTGCCGTTGGGCGTCTGCGGCAGGCTCGCCAGTCGCAGCCATTGCGACGGCACCATGTAGTCGGGCAGACGCGAACGCAGGTGGTCTTTGAGCGTTTCCGCGCCGGGGTCGGAGTCGCGCGGGACATAGTAGGCCGTCAACCGCTGGTCGCCCGGTTGGTCTTCGCGGGCCACGACGACATTCTCGCGGATCGCCGGATGCTGCCCGAGCAGGCTTTCAATTTCGCCCAGCTCGATGCGGTAGCCGCGGATCTTCACCTGGTGGTCCGCGCGGCCGAGGAATTCGAGCGAACCGTCGGGTAGAAAACGTGCGAGGTCGCCCGTGCGGTACATGCGCGCGTCGTGTTCGGGGCGCGCGCCTCGTTCGCGGCGGAACGGATTTGGCACGAACCGTTCGGCGGTCAGTTCGGGGCGCCGCAGATAGCCGCGTGTCACGCCCGCGCCGCCGATATAGAGTTCGCCGATGTCGCCAGCGGGCACGGGTTCCCGGCGGGCGTCGAGCACATACATCTGCGTATTGGCGATGGGGCGTCCGATGGAGATCATGTCCGGGGAGCCGACGACGGCCTGGGTCGACGACCAGACGGTAGTCTCCGTGGGGCCGTACATGTTGAGCACGACGCCCGTGACGAGTCCGTCCAACTCACGCGACAGCGCCAGCGGGAACGCCTCGCCGCCGATCAGCAGGTACCGGATGCGCCGCAGGGCGTCGCGCGAACCGTGGTCCTGGGTGAGCATGCGGGCCATCGAGGGCGTGCACTGCAGGTGTGTCACCTGGTACCGTTCGACGAGGGCCGCCAGCGACTGGTCTTGGGACGCAGGGCTGCGTGTCGCGGCGACCCCGCATGCGGCGCCGCCGGCTCTGTCCGCCGCGTCCTGCGTTGGCTGCCCCGGAGCTGGCTGATTCTGGGCTGGCTGATTCTGGGCTGGCTGGCACAGGGTCCGCAGGCGATCCAGATGCGGCAGGCTCCGCAACACCAGTTCCGTGGGCACACCGAAGTCGACCAGGCAGGCCACGTCGTTGACGCCGATCGACTTCAGGCCGTCGATCAGCGCGACACAGTCCTCCGGGCGCCCGAACAGGCCGCTGGTTTCGTAGTATCGCTCGAACGCATGCTCCAGCAGCGCGTCACGCTCCTCGTCGGTGAGGTGCGCGAAGAGATCGCCCGTGGCAAGTTCGGCGTTCGCCGGACGCCGGAAGGCGGGGAACGACCAGGCGTACTGTTTGAGCAGGTTGAGTGCCGTGCTGAGATACTGGCGCAGCGGTCCACGCACCGTCTCGCGCACTTGGTCGGCGTCGTCGGTGACGTAGGTATGCAGCATCAGCGAGACGATGCCGGCGTTGGGATCAAAGCCGTTTTCGGCGCGTGCCTGTCGATAGGCGGCGATCTTGGGCGCGAGTTCCTCCAGCGACTGCCCCAGCAGGTGCGTCAGCAGGTTCGCGCCGATCGCGCCCGCCATCTGGTACGTCTCCAGGTTGCCCGCCGTGGTGACCCAGACCGGCAGCGTCTCCTGGACGGGCCGCGGATGCGTCGTGATGGACACCGGTTCGCCGCGCCCATTCGTAAACTCCACCGACTCCCCGCGCCACAGACGCTGCACCGTTTCGATGTCGCGAAACATGACGCGTTTCGCGTCGGCATACGATTCGGGACGCAGCAGGAAGTCGTTCGGCTGCCAACCTGCCGCGAACGAAACTCCCACGCGGCCACCGGACAGGTTGTCAACCACCGACCATTCCTCGGCCACCCGCGCCGGATGGTGCAGCGGCAGGACTACGCTGCCCGCTCGCACCTGCACGCGGCGCGTGGTCGCGGCCACGGCCGCACCCGTCACCGCCGGGTTCGGATACAGGCCGCCGAAGGGACTGAAATGCCGCTCCGGCGTCCAGACGGCCGTGAAACCGTGCTCGTCCGCGAACCGGGCTCCCTCCAGCAGCAGTTGGTACTTCGACGCGTCGGTCTGTTCGCTGCTCGAAAAATAGAACAGGCTGAAGTCGATCGGTTGGTCCACGCACCGCCGTGGCGTCGCGCTCGACGCGTTCCGCAGGTCCGCATGCGCTCCGCGCACGGCCGCCTCCCGGTCGCGGTTGCGATAGAGCACGACACGAAAGCCCCGGGACAGCGTCCAGAGCAGTTCCAGAACCGAAATGTCGAATGAGAGGCTGGTAACCGCCAGCCAGGTTCCCGGTGGTTCCGTCTTGCCCGTCGCGTCTTGTTCGGTGAGGCGTTGGTCCATGCCGACGAAGAAGTTGATCGCTTGGCGATGTTCGACCATCACGCCCTTCGGCTTGCCGGTCGAACCCGACGTGTAGATCACATACGCCAGATGGTGCGGCTGGACGTCGGACGGCGAGGTTGCGGCCGCGGCGTGCTCGAAGAGGCACTGGTCCGCATCGAGGCAGACGACGCGCGCACCGTGCGCCGGCAGGGCGTCCCGCAGGTGCTCGTGGGTCAGCACGGCAGTGACTTGCGAATCCTCCAGCATGTGCGCCAGCCGTTCCCGAGGGTAGTCCGGGTCGAGCGGCACATAGGCGCCGCCTGCCTTGAGTGTGGCCAGCACGCCGATGACGAGGTCCAGTGAACGCTCAAGGCAGATGCCCACCAAGTGATCCGGCCCGACGCCCAGCGTCCGCAGATGCTGCGCGAGGCGGCTGGCGCGTGCGTCCAGTGCCGCGTACGTCAGCGGCTGGTCCTCGAAGACCAGCGCCACGCGGTCGGGATTGGCCTGGGCCTGGCGTTCAATCTCGTGGTGGATGCAGTGGTCGGCCGGGACGATTGCGTCGGTGTCGTTCCACACCTCCAAGATCCGCGCGCGTTCGGTCTCGTCCATGATCGCCACGCTTCCCAGCGGCAACTCGGCGCGGTCGATCAGCGACCGCAGGAAGATGAGGAACCGATCCAAGTTGCGTTGCACCGTCTCTTGGTTGATGCGTGTGTCGTCGAAGACGCACGCCAGGTCGCCCGCGGTGGAAATGACCAGCGAGTGCCCGACGCCGGCTGCCGGCGTCACCTCGTCGTGGTCCGCCTGTTCCACGGCCATGGGCAGCAGCCGCCCGGCTGCCAGCGGCGGTTGCTCGCGGAGTTCCGGCGAGCGGCCGACGAGGTCCCAGAGCCAGGTGCGTTTACCGCGCACTCGCTGCAGTTCCGCGGCCATGCCGGGCAGCTGTCGTGCGAAGGTTTCTTCCAGTTGCCATTGCGCGCGAAGAGGCACCTGCGGCGCGATCCACGTTCCACAATCACCGACCTGCTGCCGGAGGCCTTCATCGCGGAATCCGAGATCGAAACGTTCCCGCGACGTGACGCGGGCCAGGAAGGCGGTCCAGGCGATCGTCAGCAAGTCGGCGGGCGAAACGACGCTTACGCCATCGCCGCCCGCGAATTCGCGGAGGAACTCGGCGGGGGCCGCGACGCGGAGCGTCGAGTACTGCGCGTTCCCGGTTCGCTGGGATTCCGCGGGATTCGACAGGTCCAGGGGCTGCAGCGACCGCAGACGGTCGAGCCAAAACGTTTCCGCGCGACTGAGGGCCGCGGCCTGGGCCGAGCGTGCTTCCACCTCCGCGGCTGACAGCGGCTCGAAGCGATCGCCGATTCGCAGGTTCCAATGATCGGCTAGTTCCGCAGGCGAAAGCACGCGGCCGGACAGCGACGCAAACTCGGTGATCCACAGGCTGCCCGCGCCGGTCGCGACGCGAATCGCCTGGGCGTCCAGTCCCACGATCGTTCCCGCGGCTTCGCGCATCGGCTCGTCGTCCGCGCGCGCTTGGCGCACGGCGATGACTTGACGATGGAACTGCAGTTTGGGCGTGCCGAGTGGATTCCAGTAGCGTCCAAAGTCGAGCGCGCGAATGTACGCCTCCAGTCGATCGGCCGACTGGTGCCAGTCGAGGAAGCAGGCGGCGGCGGGGCGCTGGAACTTGCCGAAACAGGTGCGCTGCGACAGGTCCTGGGGAGTGGCCGTTTCACGCTGCTGGTCGAGTTCTCCGACAAGTTCGCCGAAAGAGTCCAGCGCGGCTTGGAAGCATTTGGTGTTGAGGGTGAGCGACGTTTCGTCCGGCGCGATATCGAACAGGACCTGCTTGAGGAGGTCGCCCGTATCGGCCACTTCCGTGATGCGGTGCCACGAGATTCCGTAATGCGTTTCGCCGTGCAGCAGGGCCCAGGCCGGTGCGTTCAGCCCAGCGTAACGAGGCAGCGGGCCGTCGTGGAAATTCACGGCCCCTCGCTGGGGCAGCCGCAGGACATCGGCCGGAATCATGGCCAGGTGCGTGATGCTGAACAGGTAGTCGAAGGGCTGGGCTGCCAGGAACGACGTGTAGTTCGCCTGCGCTTCGTGGACCGGAATGCCCCGCTGTCGTGCCCACTCGGCGATCCGTGGTGTGCTGGTGACAACCCCCAGCACCGCATGACCGCCTCGCAACAGCGTCTCGCCGCACTCGACGAGCAACGAATCACCACCAATCAAAAAGCATCGCAGCACGGCACGACTCCTGGCTGTCCGCGCAGCGCGCGCCACAGCGATCCGGCAGGATAGGAAAGGACGAGACCGGGCCGGGCGATGCCTGGATGCTCGCCGGCGCCGGGGAAGAAGCTCCCTGGGAAACATAGGATTTTGCCGTGCCCGCGGCGGTGGAGTGCCTGGCGGCGGCGCGCCACGGTCGGGAGGAAGGTCCGAGGGCAAGGGGGGCGTCGCGAGGTGCCTTTGAAACGCGAGCGAGGCCAGAGGTGGCGTGTGAGCTACGCCGGTTGCGTTTCCGCATCGCGAGTCATCGGCCGGGGACGGGGCCGCACCGCGCAGGGAGCTGTCACCGCGCACGGGGCCGGCGAGATGCGCGAGCGGATGCGTGGCAAGCCGCGCCGGCGTGCGGTTCCACCGGTCATGCCCTGGCGCTGTGCTCCGAGATTACACCGAGGAACACGACTGCCGTCCGCTTGCCGGAGCGGTCCGGCGGACGGCTATCGCGGTAACTTTTGCCGTGTGCCCGACTACAGTCGCGGCTTGGGGGGCAGGACTGGCGGCTGCCACGGCACTACGCCCTGGGCGGCGATCTTGCGGCGGTAGACCTTGTCTCCACAGGTCACATAGAGCGTGTCGAGCTGCGGGCCGCCAAAGACGACGTTCGAGAGCCACGCGTCCTGCGGCTTGGCGATGATCAGGTGCACGCGTCCGAGCTGGTCCAGCACCTGCAGTCCAAGCCGAGTAGTGACATACAGTCGTCCGTCGCGATCAACGGTCATGCCGTCCGCGCCGCTCTCGTTGGAATCGTCGGCGAGGTGCAGGTGACCATGCTCCTGCTTGTGCAGCAACTTGCCATCCGGCTGTACCTGGTACGAATAGGTGAAGCGGCCGTGCGTGTCGGAGACGAACAGCCACTGCTGGTCCGCGGAGAGCACGACGCCGTTGGGGAAGTCGATGCCCTCGTCGGCCAGCGAGCGATTACCTTGGGGATCGACATACCAGACGCGATGATTGGTCGGGTCGGTGTAGTATCCGCCGCGCGCGAAGGTGACCAAGTCGTTGCTAGGAGCATCCTCGAGGATCACCTCCTCGTTTCCCGACTCGTCGTAGCGCACGATTCGTTTCGTTCCATTCTGGCAGGCGTACAGGTAGCCATCAGCGCCGAACATCAGGCCGTTGACTTCGCGACTGTTCTCCGCGAACACCTGGACCTTGCCCTGCAGGTCGACCTTGTGGATGCGATGGTTGGGGATGTCGGTGAAGAACAACTCGCCGCGCGCGTTGACGGCGGGGCCTTCGGTGAAGCGGTGGCCTTCACTGACCAGTTGCCAGTCTTCGCCGGGTATGAGCAGTTCGGTGGGCGTGTCGGGACCGCCGTAGCGGGCCTCGATCGGTTTCGGGTGGTCGCGCCATAGCCAACGCATCGCGTCGGGCAGGATGTCCGCGCCCTGCTTGCCGTCATGGCCGCCTTCGCCCCAGGCGTGATTCACGTCGTAACCGGCGAAACGCAGTGATGAAAGCATCGACTGGTTGGCCATCCACCAGTCGCCCGCGTAGATATTCAGGTCGCGGTTGCCATCCTGCAGGAAGACGCGGATCGGCTTGGGTTCAAACTTGCGGACCCAGGTAGGATAGACGTCGCCGCCGCGAAGGCCCACGTAGGTGCCGATCGTGCTGAAGACGCGTCGAAACGCGTCGGGGCGCTCCCAGGCGACCGTGAACGCGCAGATCGCGCCGGAACTCGCGCCCGCGATGGCGCGATCGTTCGGGTTGCTGCTCAGGGCGTACTTGCGACCTACTTCGGGCAGGATCTCTTCGAGCAGGAAGCGGGCGTAGCGGGGGCCAAGCGAATCGTATTCGAAGCTGCGGTTGAAACGCGGCTGGGCGCCTTCGCTCGTGGCCGGCACGACTCCCGGTTCGATGAAGATACCGATCGTGACCGGCATCTCCTGCTTGTGGATCAGGTTGTCCATGACCGTGGTCAGGTGCCAGTCCTTCGCGCGGCCGAGTCCATCCTGGACGACGAACACGCAGGCGGGCTTGGTCGCGTCGTACTGCTGGGGCACATAGATCCAGTAGTTGCGTCGCGTGCCGGGAAACACCTGGCCCTGCCACTCGAAAGGCCCTTCGATACGGCCTTCGGGAACGCCCGGTTGGGGCATCGAGTCGGCCGTCAGCTTCGGCTCACCGGCCTGTCCACGCACGGTCGACGGCGTGGTCAGCAGGCAGGACAGAAGTATCAACAGCGCAATAGCGGTCGATCGCATGATGGCGAGTTCCTTCACAAGAGGACCGTGGTCGCGCGGTGCGCGACGTGGCCAGAGGATGGTGCGGGGTGCGGATGGTGGTGCGTGCGGATGGTGCACGCGGCAGGCAGCGGACCGAGTTCGCTCGACGCGCAGCGGCCCGGGAACCGAACTCGCCGCGCGTCACGAAAGCTACGAAAGCGGACCTGTAAGCCGGGTTCTGTCTTCGCGTGAGCGAAGGGTGACCATTTCTCTAGGACGGCGATTGCCCGCCGCCTCCAGCAGTCTACCCGGGAGTCGTAGCGAACCGAACCGACTCGCGTCCGCGCCGAAGCGAGAACTGCTCCCTGCTTGACCTTGCTCCAGATGGGGTTTACCAAGCCAGGCAAGTCACCTCGCCTGCTGGTGAGCTCTTACCTCACCTTTTCACCCTTACCGGACGCGTCCGCGAACGGACGCACCCGGCGGTTTGTTTTCTGTGGCACTGTCCCTGGCCTCACGGCCGGTCGGCGTTACCGACCATCTTGTCCTGCGGAGCCCGGACTTTCCTCCCGCCAGACGCTTGCGCGCCAGGCCAGCGATCACCCGGTCCACTTGCGTAGCCGCTGTAGTGTTTCGTTTCCGGCGTCCTACGGCAAGTGCCTTCCGGCAAGAAGCCTCCGAAACCGTCCGAGTCGCCAGGAACGCAGATCGCTAACGAGTGCGCAGCGCGGCGGCGGCGAGCGTTGTCCAGGCGAGCAGGTAGCAGAGTCCGCCGAGGGGCGTGATGAGTGGCCAGCGGGTGGAACCGGCGAGTGCGAATCCGTAGAGCCAGCCGGAGAAGCAGAGAATTCCGACGGTCATCAGCAGGCAAGCCGTGTGACCACCGGGCACGCCTCCGCGCGCCATCGCCAG
>CAZUJM010000257.1:0-8837 GCA_964620405.1 uncultured Pirellulaceae bacterium
GGACGAGGATCTGGCGGCTTTTCAGGGCCTCATACAGCGGTCGCAGGGGGCGATCCTGACGGGTACACCAGACGAAGTTGGCCTGGGACGGTTGTGCGGAAAAACCAAGCTCCGTCACGCCCTTCTCCAGGCGTTGGCGGGTCGCAAGGATCCGGCTCCGGGTCTCCGCCAGCCACTGCTGGTCTTCGAGCGCCGCGGTGGCCGCCGCGATCGAGAGGGCGTCGCAGTTGTAGGAATCCTTCACCTTGACCAGTTGCTCGATCACATGCGGCTGGGCAACCAAGTAGCCGAATCGGAGGCCTGCCAAGGAATAGGCTTTGCTGAGGCTGCGGGAGACCATGATCTTGTCCGATTGACGCACGAGGTCAACGCAGCAGGTGTCGGCGAAATCCGCATAGGCTTCGTCGATCAGCAGGGGGCAGGGAAGTTTTTCCGCGAGAGCCAGCAGGTCCGCAGGGGGGATCACGGAGCCCGAGGGGCTGTTCGGGTTCGGCACGAAGACAAGGCGGAGGTCTTGGGCGGGCGGGGCGGCAGCAAAGGCCTCCGGCAGGCTCCAGTCGGGGCGAAAGTGGATCTCATCACTCAACGCTCCCTGGAGCTGGGCCAGTGTGCGGTAGAGGATGTAGCTTGGATACGGCAGCCGCAGACGCTGGCCACTGCCCACGAAAGCTCGCGTGACGATGGTCAGGATGTCGTCACTGCCGTTTCCGCAGAGAATCCAGTCCTTGGACAGTCCCCAGAGTTGGCCGGCCCGGATACGAAAGGCATCGCCCATCGGGTCCGGGTAACGAAGCAGTCCGGATCCCGCCGCGCTGATGATGGCTCGGATGGCCTTCTCCGACGGCGGGTAGGGGTTTTCATTGGTGTTCAGCTTGATGAACTTGCCCGCTTGTGGCTGTTCTCCGGGAACGTAGCCTGCCATCTGGCGGATTTCTTGGCGAAAGTAGTCCTGGGATTGCATCTTTTCCCTCGGTGTGGAGGTGCGGGATCCGGCGGCCGAACGGACGCTGGCCTGGGCCCGCGTGTTGGCCTGCTACTGCAATCGGAGTTCAACGCTTTCGCGATGAGCAGTCAGGCCCTCTTTGTTGGCGATGACGGCCAAGTCCGCGGACACATCTTGCAGGGCCGGACGATCGTATTCGATCACGCTGGAAGACCTCAGGAAGTGGTTGGCGGTCAGTCCGCTGGCCCAACGTGCCGTGCCTCCCGTAGGCAGGACGTGGGAGGGGCCGGCAATGTAGTCGCCCACCGCGACCGGGGCGAAGTATCCGACAAAGGTGGCTCCGGCGTTCCGCATCCGCGGAACCAGGGAGGCGGCGTCGGCGGTTGCGATATGGAGGTGTTCCGGGGCAAAGAGGTCCGCGAGTTCGCAGGCATCCGCCACCGTCGCCACGCGGATGAGCGCACCGAAGTCTTCCAGGCTGTGGATGGTGACGTCACGGCGTTCCAGGCGAGCCACTTGGTCGGCGAGAGCCGACGCCACGGACTCCAGCACTCCATCCTCCCAGGCAATTAGGACGCTGGCTCCCGGTGCATGTTCCGCCTGGGCGAGCATGTCTGCCGCGATGTGACGCGGGTCGGCGCCTCGGTCCGCCAGCACCACGACCTCGCTGGGACCCGCGATGGAGTCGATATCGACCTGACCGTAGACCTGGCGTTTAGCCAACGCCACGAAGAGGTTGCCGGGGCCGACGATCTTGTCGACGAGCGGAAGTCCCTCCACGCCATAGGCCAGGGCGGCGACTGCCTGGGCACCGCCCGCCCGATAGACCTCGCGAATGCCAATCTCGTGGCAGGTCGCGAGCAGGTCGGAGTTGTAGGAGCCGAACGCGGTTGGGGGGGCCACGAGGGCGATTTCGGGGACACCAGCCGCTTGGGCCAGCACGGAGGTCATCAGTACGGTCGACGGATACGCGGCCGCTCCTCCCGGCACGCAAACGCCAACTCGTCGCAGTGGCAGGTAACGTTGCCTTAGAACGGCTCCCGAATTTCGCCTCACCTCCACGTCTCGATGCAGGATCGCCCGCTGGAATTCGAGGATGTTCTCCCGGGCACGGCGAATGGCCCGGATGAACTCGGGGGCGGCCGAGCGGTGGGCTTGGGCGAGTTCTTCCTCGGAGACTCGCAGGGTTTCCGAGGTGATTTCCGCTCGGTCCAGAAGCCGCGAGTAGCGCAGGAGCGCCTCCAAGCCCTGGTCTCGCACCTCCTCGCAGATGCGTTCCACCACCTCCTGGGGACTCAGGGGGGCTCCAAACACGTCGATGGTTCGCTGCCGCCCTGCCGCACTCACTACGTTACCGCGAGGGCTGAGACGCTCCCGGAGTTCGTCCAGGGCAGGTTGGACCGACTCCAGGCGGGCGTCGATCTGTCGGATCTGGAGTTGAGGAAGACTGGCCATCGAGTCGCGGTCTCCGGAGGGGCATCAGTGCCGTCCACAATCAACCATCAAAACAGACGCTGGAAAGGGTGTCCAGATGACGGAGGTCCATTTTGGCTTCTGGGCGTCCGGGCTTCTCGCTGTCCGGACAGGGGTGCGGTCTCCGCATGCGGAGCACCGTGGCGTCCATCGGTCGCATCCGTTCTGGTGGATGCGTCGCTCGTTTATAATTCGGGTCGCCCTGGATCTTGATTCAGGCCGTTGTTCGCCCGAACGGCTCAAGCGAACTTTCGCCACGCCCAACACCCGGAATGCCGCTTGCGAGGCCCCCATGAAGAAGAACCCAGTGGACCTGCGGAGTGATACGGTCACTCGACCTACCGCCGCCATGCGGATGGCCATGGCCGAGGCGGAAGTGGGGGACGATGTTCTGGGGGACGATCCGACGACCCAGCTTCTGGAACACAGGGTCGCGGAATTGCTGGGCAAGGAGGCGGCCGTCTTCATGCCTTCGGGGACCATGGCCAACCAGGTGGCCGTCCGGTTGCATTGTCGACCCGGCGACGAACTGCTGTGCGAGGCCGATTGCCACATCTTCACCCATGAGCAGGGTGGTTCCGCCCAACTCAGCGGGGTGGTGGCGAGGCCGGTAGCGGGGGTTCGAGGTGTTTTTGGGGAGGCCGAGGTCGCGGGGCTGCCACGCCCCTGCAACGACCACTTCACCCAGACTCGACTGGTGTGCGTTGAAAACACGCACAACCGGGGAGGAGGAAAGGTCTGGCCCGTGGCAATCCTCCGCGAGCTCCTGAACTGGGCGCGTTCCTCGCGCCTCCGCACGCATCTGGATGGAGCTCGCCTGTTCAACGCGTCCGTGGCTTCCGGCATTGAGGTGGCTCGCTGGGCCGAGGGCTTCGACACGGTGAGCGTCTGTTTCAGCAAGGGGCTGGGGGCCCCGGTTGGCAGCGCACTAGCGGGGTCGTTTGAACTGATGACGACCGCCAGGCGGCACCGGAAGCTGTTTGGCGGAGGCATGAGGCAAAGCGGCATGCTGGCGGCAGCCGCCCTCTTCGCGCTGGAAAACCACGTCGAGCGGCTTCGGGAAGACCACGCCCATGCCGGTCTCTTCGCGGACCTGCTGAAGGACGCAACTGGTTGCAGCCTGACTTATCCTGGCTGTGAGACAAACATTGTCTTTTTCGACATCGATCCGGAGGTCGGGTCTGCTGCGGAAGTAGTGTCCGGGTTGCGCGACCGAGGCGTTCTTGTGCTCGCCGAGTCCCCGCAGCGAATTCGTGTACTGACGCACTTGGATGTGAGCGAGCAGCAGGTGCGCGCTGCTGGTGAGGCGTTGCAGATCGTGTGCGATCAACTGCTCGCGCGGAAGCATCGGGCAGAGTCGCGGCAGAGGACGTGAGGTTGCCTGGGCGAATCACCAGCCCGCCCCGACGACATTCCCCTTTCATCGCTTGTCAATTCGCAGGGCTCCAAAAGTCCGTCGTCTCGGGTCGTTCAGGTGCTTTTGGTTGCACCGGCCGTTTTGGTAGGTCCCCTCCAGGCACTCGGCGGCCGAAGCGACGCGCACTTGCATCGCGCCGTCATCACTGAGCACGAGTAATTGGGGCCGGTTAGCCAGCAGGACCAGGGCTTCCGGCGCGAAATCCTGCTGCTCAAGCACTGCGGTGGTGGAGCGAAGCAGTTGGGGGCGTTCGTCGGCAAGGCCTCCCCAGGAATAGATCGCGAAAACATCCCTTGTGTCACTCGGGCCGGCAGCGATGAAGTACTTTTGGTCGGCCGGGCTGTACTCGATGCTGCGGATTCCCAATGCGTATTCTTTGCCGCGCAGGCGAACGTGAAGTTGCAATTGGATGGGGACGCCAAATTGTGGCATTTGACCTGCGGCGACGACCGCCTGCGGGTTTCGCAGCGGGATCAGCAGGGCCTTGCCCTGGGGAAGGGGATTGCGAAAGCCCAGGAGCACTCCTTGGCCGTCCTTGTCGACCGTCAGGCCTTCAATGTTTAAACCCTCGTCCTTCGGGGCCAGTTCGTCCTCGCTCTCGTGGGGAGGTCCGAGGGCTTCGGCGAGTCCCAGGCCGGCCAGGGCGGGCGAATCGGCGAGGTCGATGGCGAGGCGGTTGTAGGAGGTTCCCACCGGTCGCGCCGTGAACTGCCCCTCCTGTTTCACGATCTGGACAGCGAAGAAGTGATGGCGATTGGGCCGCCATTTGCCTTCTTGGTTGCGGCCGTGCGACGTTATCCAGAAGAGCGTATCGCCCAGTCGTGTACCCCCCTCGATATCCGCTTCGGGATGTTTGAGGTTGCGATCGCCGTTGAGGAATGCGTCCCAAGGGATCGCCGAGAGTTCCGGGCCGGCCGTCTCGGTCGCGTAGACGCGAAACGTATTCACTTCATCGTCGGCTACGATGAAATGCTGGTCGTCCAGCGAGACCGCAGCGGAAGCATCGCACATCCCCGGATAGCGTTCCACGGCAGGGGAGGGCCGTTCTGTCGCGAGAAGCGAACTCGCTAGAATGGCCCACAGGAGGATGAACCAAGGGCGGCTGAGGCTCATGAAGGCGGTTCCCTTGAAACCGGGGGCGAACTCATGGATCCATCCAGTAGGACACTTGGATTATATAGCAACGCACGAAGTACCAAGGAGCATGGCGAGGCGGGTGTCCCCCGAGGTTTCGTGGAGCAGGCGGGTAGCTGCGTCGATGCCGGAGACTCGAAGGCTCGGAGGCGGCAGGAAAGCCGCCGAACCCATAGAATAAGGCGGGGCGACTCTCGCGGAATAGAAGGTTGCAGCTTGAAGGGGGGGGCATGGAGACGGACGCGGAAGACATCTGCAAGCTGGCCCTTAGCGTTGGGCTCTGGGGCGAAGCCAAGACGCTGTCGCTGCTGCAGAAGTACCGCGAACAGGTTCCCGTTGACGGGGAAGAAACAGGCAGGCAGTTCTTGGAGTTCCTCGTCCAGGAACACCATCTGACTCGCTACCAGGCGGGCTGTCTCCAGCAGGGAGGCAGGGGACTGCGGCACGCAGGGCATTTCTTGATTTCGGCTCCCCGCGGGGAGACGCAGGCTTGGGGAAGACGCTGGGATGCCGTCCATCAGCAGTCGGCTCACCCGGTGGTGCTGTCCGTATTCAAGCCCGAGTATCGCCATGGGGCCCGCTCGCTGCTCGTCGATCCCATGGCGACTAATCCCGGATGTGCGCGGATTTACGGAGCCTGGTCCGGGGGACAGGGGGAGACCTGGGTGGAGGAACATCCACCCGGAGTAACGCTCGCACGGCTGCTGCGAACCAGTGGACGTATTTCCGTGGATCGCGCCTGCTCGATTGCCCTGGATATCGCCAACACGCTCGTGCCCGTGCACGCGCGGGGGGGCAGCCACGGAGGTGTTGCGCCGGAGGAGATACTCATCCAGAAAACAGGGCGAACGGTCCTGCTCTCCGGGCTTTGGCGAAAAGCCTCCGCCTTGTCGGCCTACGTTGAAGCAGCCGGGAAAGAAAACCGATCCGCCGACGCGGCCGCGCCCTTCGTGGCGGGGGATGTCGCCGAGGATGTGCGTGCCTTGGGGGCCTTGCTGTATACGATGTTGGCAGGTCGACCGCCATTTCCTCGACCGCCGGGACCCCAGGCGGGAAAGCTCGAGGCGACATCTTCGGTCGGTTCATTGGAGGAGATTACGGAGGCGCCTGGAAAACTCCAGGCTCTCGTCGAGCGGATGTTGGCGCCCCGCCAAGAATGTCCCGACATCGCGGCCGTTGCGCGCGAACTGCTCGGATTCATGCCGCCCGGCTGGTGTCCACGACCGCGATTGACGAGTCCTTCGGAGGATGCCTTCCTGGCGTCCGCCTCCGGGTTTCTGTCGCTCCTCTTGGATGGCTCCATGCGCGAATCGGACGGGAACTCGACGGCTAGTGTCCTATCAGGCGGAGCCGCCCGTGTTCGCAGCATGACGGGAGGGCGTCCCCCGGAGACGCCGCCTGCGCCCGACATTGCTCCCGCGGCATCCGCATCGCCAGACCACTCCACCGAACCCGTTCGGGTGTCCGTGGGACCGCGGTCGATGGTTCACGAACGAGGGGCCGTCCGCTCCAAGGAGTCTGTTCGTCCCGCGTGGTTGATCCTCGTCCTTTTGTTGTCGATCGCCGCCGTCGGTCTCGTGGCGTATCGTTTCGGCCAATCCAGGCCCAACGCACCGCTTCCAGCCAAGAGTCCGATTGCTCGCTCCCCGTCGTTGGCTGAAGCAGGGCCGCCCCGCAGGGAGGCCGTTGGCGCTCCGACCCCCACAAGCGTGGTCGAAAAAGCTTCGGAGTACCCGCCCGCCCGCGACGCTGGATTGGACGCTAGGCAGGCGACGTCGCTGCCTTGGGAGTCGCCCACTCGAGGAGAGGCCATTACTTTCCTGCGGATTCCGGATGGAGCCCAAGGTATGCTGTGGCTCAGGCCCGCAAGCATTCAGGCGGAACCGAATGCTCGGTCGACGTTGGAGGCGCTGGGACCGGAGGTGAAGGACCGCCTGGCTGCCTTGCTGGCGTCACTCCAACTAAGCGTTGAGGAGACGGCCGAACTGCTCATCGCCTTCACGCCCCGTGATGCGGAGACGCCCGAAATCAGCCTCAACCTTCGGGTCACCGATGCGGCCCGCGAGAGGGCGAAGTCGTGCGTGAAGAACGCGCAAGTGAACGAGCGGGGCTTGCAGGGGACGTTGGGGAATTGGAGCGTTTGGTTCCCCGAGGAAGCCAGCTCATGGCTCATCGCGGCTGCCGATGCCACCCTGACGCAGTTGGTAGAAGAGGATCGCCCTCCCATCCTCCGCAGGCAGCTCGAAGTCCTTCGCCGTGTGAGTGATGATCAATGGCTGCTGTACGGTTTTTTCACTCCTAACTTTCTGGCCGCGGATGGCGATGCGCTCTGGACCGGAGGCCTGAGAAAGCTGCGCGATCCGTTCCTGAGGTTCTGTGGCGATTCGGCACAGGCAGTCAGCGTGGGATGTTTTGTAGGGCCGAAAGTCTTTTTCCTCGAAGCCAGGCTCGTCTACACGGGCAGTGAGAGCGTTGCGACCAAAGTGCTGGAGATCCCCGATCGCCTGGATGCGCTCCTGGGGGAGGCGAAGCGTGGGCTCGCGGGCAACGCAAGAGCGGACTTCTGGCAGCCGCTGGCCGGTCGCTTTCCGGTGATGCTCGATGCCGTTCGCCGATGGACTCGAGTGGGCAGCGATGAGGCGGGGTTGGTGATCAACGCGGCTTTGCCCCCGGTCGCTGCCCGGAATCTTTTTCTGGCGACGGAACTGGCTCTGCTGGACTCCACGCCGAGTCCAACTCGGCCTGAGGCGGCAACGGTGGGAACCGAGGAGGCGTTGGAGGCCGATGCCCTCTTGGAACGTCCGATCTCCCTGGTGGTCCGACAGCAATCCCTGGAGGCCGTGATTCAGGAAGTCGCCGCGGCAGTGCGGGACAAACATGGGGCAAGCCAATTCGAGATTGAGTTGCGGGGGCAGGACCTGCAGTTGGATGGCATCACTCGAAACCAGCAACTGCGCGGAATCCGGTTGGAGGACCGACCTCTGCGCGAGGTTTTGACCGAAGTCGTGCGTCGTGCGAATCCCCAAGCCGTGGAGAGTGTTCAAATGACTGAACAAAAGCTGGTTTGGGTCATCGCGCCACCGGAGAAAGCGGCCACGAAGTCGCAGGTGATCATCACCACTCGGGACTCCGCCCAAAAGAATGGCTGGAAGCTGCCTGCGGAGTTTCTCGGGAAGGTTCCCTAAGTTTCTGGAGTTGCCTGGGGGTTTCTGGAGCGGGAGAGCACCCGCACGCTAAAATCAAGGGTGAGTGGCCTGAAGAGCAGGTCGTAGGAGAGGGAGTTACGCACTTGGAACCGCTTGCCGTCGTCTGTACAACCTGCAAGGCTCGGCTGAGGGTCCGCGATCAGCGACTGCTGGGGCAGATACTTCCCTGTCCTCGATGCGGCGGCATGGTTCTGGTCAAGGCGGACGACGTCGCCAAGACACCCCCCGCATCCTCCGCGAGTCATCCGGGGCAGGCGGATGCGTCGGGACCACGCCGCAAGGCGGGCGCGATGCCCTCGGATTCGTTCGACAACATCGACCAACTCCTCGATGGACCGATCGCCGAGCGGCCGTTGCGTTCGGCTGGTGACTCGGAGGCCCGTGGCGATCGTTGGCGGACCGCCTCGGAGAGAGCACCTGAGGTCTCTCCGCAGCAGGCGAAGGCCAGGGCCTCCGAACATCGCGGCATTTGCGATGAAAGCGCGAAACCTGTAGGCACGAGAAGTTCCCCAACCCCCAGTCTTGCTGACGAGCATCGGGAGCCTCCACCGAGTGCTTCCCGTCAAGCAGCCTGGGGGCCTTCCGCCACTTCGCCTGGGAAAGCTGTTGCTGAAGGAGGAGGCCAGCAGGACCAAGTTTCGCCGGTGCTGTTTGGTGAGGGCCC
>CAZUJM010000258.1:0-6173 GCA_964620405.1 uncultured Pirellulaceae bacterium
TGCATCCATAATGCGTTCCATCCTTCGTGGGACAAGATCTTCGGCCAGCCGACCGATCCCGCGACTTCGGTCGTCTTCGGGGAGAAGGGCGCGGGCAAGACGGCCATGCGTCTGCAGATCACGCGGCACTTGCAGGCCCACAACCGGGAGCATGCCGAGGCGCGGGGGTTCATCATCCAGTATGACGACTTCAATCCGTTCATCGACCGCTTTGTGAACCGCCTGCCCAGCCGCCGTCGTCGCATCGACCGCGCGCTGGCCAGCTGGCGGCTCTGGGACCACATGGACGCGATCCTGTCGCTGGGAGTCACCGACCTGGTGAACCGCGTCGTCGGTTCCAGCCAACTGGCCCAGGACGAGGTGCTTGCCCCGGCCGACTGCGCGAAGCTCGACCGCCACCAGAGCCGCGACCTGCTGCTGCTCGCGGCCTGCTACGACCAGTCCACGGAGCAGGCGTTCGTGAAGCGCTGGGACGTCCTGCGTCGTCGCCTGGGATTCTGGAACATCAAGGCTCGCCTGCCGCTCTGGTTCGGCGCCGCGGGCACCGCGCTGCTGTCGCTCATCATGCTCGTGATCTTCCTGGGAGCTCGCGACCAGGCGAACTTCCAGAAGCTCTGGTCGGACATGCCGCGCGGGTTTTATCCGCTCTGCCTGCTGCTGGTCTGGCTGCCGTGGCTGCTGAAGTGCGCCGCGCGAACGTGGATGGCCTGGGGCATCGCCCGCAGCCTGCGGGTGCTGAACCGACCGATCCAGCCGCTGCGCCGCGCGCTGATGGGTTTCCGCGGCTCTGAACTCGCCGGGCAGCCGATTCCGAACCAGGATCGCACCGACGATCGCTATGAACTGCTGACCAAGTTCCAGGGGATCCTGCATAGCCTCGGGTATGGCGGCGTCTTCGTGCTCGTCGATCGGGTGGACGAGCCGTATTTGATCAACGGCACGGCGGAGCTGATGAAGGCGTTGATCTGGCCGATGCTGGACAACAAGTTCCTCAAGCATCCGGGGCTGGGCGTCAAGCTGCTGCTGCCGGCCGAGCTGAAGTATTTCGTCGAGCGTGAGGATCGGGATTTCAACCAGCGTGCGCGGCTCGACAAACAGAACATGGTGCCTTCGCTGGCCTGGACGGGGGAAGCGCTCTTCGACGTGGCCAACGCGCGTCTGCGTGCCTGCGCGATGACCGGACGAACGCCTTCCATCGGCGACTTCTTCGACGAGTCGATCTCGCACCAGCGGCTGCTCGAGGGGTTCCGCAACCTTCGCGTGCCCCGCCACCTGCACAAGTTCCTCTACCAGCTCCTCGTCTCGCACTGCAACTCCCACACGGACGACCATCCCCAGTGGCGGATCAGCAAGGAGCGTTTCGAATCGGACTTGGCACTCTACGAGCGCGACATGGCGGAGAATCGCCTGTAGTTCATGGCCGCGCGTCGCCTTGGCCGAACCGCGACCGCGGGAGGCGAGAACCCAGGATACGGACCCGGCGAGGCACCGATGAACGCGGATTCGCCGTACACCGTCAACGATTCGGCCACGCTGCAGGAGGCCCGCCGGCGCTGGATGCTGGGAGATTGGGCGGGAGCGCTGGAGCAGTTCGGAAGCGCGTGCCGTGCCGAGCCTCGCAACGCTCGGGCGAAGCTGGAGTACGCGCGAGCGTTGGGCCAGCGGTACGACGTGGACCGGGCCGAAGCGATCCTCGAGGAGCTGTCGGAGGCGACGGCCGGCGTCGCGGAACTCGCGGCCGCCGTGGCTCAAAGCTTTCGCATGATCCATCGTCCCGAGCGGGCGCTCGCCCGGCTGGAAGCGTTGCGAGCGGCCGGCAGTCTCACGCCGCCGCTGCTCGGCGAACTGGCTGTTCTCTATGAGCAGTGCCATCGTCTTGAGGAAGCTCGCGAGGCGATTGAGTCCTGCTTGGCGGCGGCCGGCGGTCAGCCGGAACCGTCCCTGGTCCATGCCAGGATCCTGCGTCTGTCGGGCGAGGCGCGCGAGGCGAGTCGGCGGCTGGAATCGCTGCTGGACGGACCGCCGGTTTCGCTGCACCTGGGCGTGCGGGCCTGGTACGAACTGGCCGCCGCGCGGGATGCGCTGGAGGACTACGCGGGAGCCGTCCAGGCCGTGGAACGCGGCAAGGCGATCCAGCGCGCGTTTCCCGAGGCCTCACGATTGCGGCAACGGAACCACGAAGTCAATCGTTACTTCGCCTCTCTCTACGCGTCCTTGGATCCCGCGATGCGCGACGCCTGGAGGCGGACGCTGGCCGATGCGGGCGAAGACCCACGGCCGATCGCGCATCTCCTGGGCTTTCCCCGGTCCGGCACCACGCTGCTGGAACAGATGCTCGACGCCCATCCCGGACTGGTAAGCTCGTCGGAGAGACCGGTGTTCGCACGCGAGGTGTTTCCCGCGATGGCGTCCGATGCTGGCGAGCCGGTGACGATCGACTCGCTGAATGGACTGTCCGTGGAGAGGCTCCGCGCGCTTCGCGGACGTTACCTGCAGATGATGGAGGCGATGCTGGGTGAACCGATCGACGGGCGGCTGCATCTGGACAAGAATCCCAACCACACCAGCCTCGCCGTAGCACTCTATCGACTCTTTCCCGAATCGAAGTTCCTCTGCGCGCTTCGTGATCCTCGCGACGTCGTGGTCAGCGCGTACCTGCAGTATTTCCCTCTGACCGAATTCAGCGTTGCCGCGCTGACCTGGGAGGGAGTGGTCAACCAGTATGTGACTGACATGGCGTGCGGCGCGAGGATGGAGGCCTGGTTGGGCGACGCCTGGCAGCGGGTGCGTTACGAAGACCTGGTGGCGGACCCGCGATCGACGCTGGAGGGCGTGCTGTCGGGGCTGGGGCTGGACTGGGACCCGGCGGTGGACGACTATCGAGAACGTCGGCGGGGTGCGTTGGTCCACTCCCCCAGTCGTGCCGCGGTGCGCGACGCGCCGCACCGGCGTTCGATCGGGCGCTGGCGCCACTACGCGCGGTGGTTGCAGCCGGTTCTCGACACGCTGCGGCCCGCATGCGTTGCCTGGGGGTACGATCCGGACTAGAACCGAAGCGGGCGATAGGACGTGCATCACCCGCGCGCGGAGAGTGGCGGCAAGAGGCTGCGGAAGGGGAGGGGTCCGATGAGTCGACCAAAACGCAGGCGTCGTGGTGCGCGGGACATTCGCACCGATCGGCCGACGCAGCCGCAGAGCTCCGCGTCCATGGAGGACCTGCGCGAGCTGCGGGAGGCCCGCGCCCTCTGGGTGCAGAATCGCTGGCCGGAGGCTCTGCGGAGCTTCCATCGGATCGTCCGCCAGCACCCGGACCATCTGCTGGCGTTGGTCGACGCGAGTCGGGTGTTGGGAAGCATGTATCACTATGGTCGCGCCGAGTCGCTGCTGGCGCGGGCCTTGGAACGGGGCGGGGATCGTCCCGAGATCCAGCATCTGGTGGCGCAGTCGCTGCGGCTGATTCGGCGGCCGCGACAGGCGCTGGCCGCCTTCGAGAGACTGGCGAGGTTGCCGTCGCCGCCCGTCGATGCGCATCTGGAACTGGCGCTGTTGCTGGAACGACAGGGCTGCTGGGCTGCCGCGTTGGAGCAGGTGGAGGCGCGGTTGCGACGCCTTGCCAGCGATCCCGAGGGACTGCTGGTCCAGGGACGACTGCTGCATCGACTGGGGGACACGCCATCGTCCCAAAGGCTCCTGCGTGAAGTGGCTGGCAACGCCAAGGTGCATTGGCTGACGCGATCCCGCGCCTGCCACGAACTGGCCCGCGTGTGCGACGCCGCCGGCGACTACGAGCAGGCGTGGACGGCGCTCGGTCGCGGCAAGTCCCTGCTGGTCCCTCATGCCCAGCCCGCCCGCACCCATCGCGATCGCGTGCTGCCGAACCTGGATCGACTGGTTCGTGAAGCCGTCGCGAGTCGCTGGACGCGCGAGCGGGCGACCCGCGAGGGCGACACGTTTGACGGTGACGCCTTGGAATACGCTCCCTCGCGGCCGACGGTCTTGCTGACCGGACTGCCCCGCACCGGCTCGACACTGCTGGAACAGATCCTCGCCACGCACTCGTGTGTAGAGGCGGGCGACGAGTGGGATGTGTTTCCACGCCTCGTGCTGCAACGTCTGCTGGGTCACGTCGGCCTGGATCGAGTTACCTGGCCGATGCTCGAGACGCTGCCCGAATCGCGCCGGCGACGCTTGGGCCAGCTCTACCGCGATCGACTCGCCGCGGCCCTCGGTACCTCGATCGAGGACCGGGTGGTTGTGGATAAGAATCCATCGCTGCTGCCGCTGGTTCCCCTCTACAAACGACTGCTGCCGGACAGCCGCGTCCTGGTCACCGTACGCGACCCCCGCGATACGCTGGTCAGCAACCTGCTCACCTGCTTCACGCTGAACGACTTCAGCGTCGACTACCTGTCGCTGCCCGGCGCGGTCGCGCGAACGATCCACGATTTTGAGCTGGGATGCGCGCTTCGCGATTGGCTCGGCAACGACTGGCTGGAGTGTCGTTATGAGTCGTTGGTGGCGGACGTGCGCGGGACGCTCACTCCGATCCTGGCAGCCTGCGGCCTGGAGTGGGAGGACGCGCTAACGCGCCATCATGCCGTCGACGGCCGCCCGCCCGTTTTCGCACCCACCGGCGATCGGGCAAGCCAGCCGCCAGACCGCTCCGCCGTCGGACGCTGGGTTCACTATCGTGAACACCTGCAGCCCTTCCTCGAGCCGCTGCATCGCCTGTCCGAGCGACTCGGGTATCCCGCTTCATGATCGAAGCGCGAGGATCGTGCAAAGGAATGATGGATTCGTCTGGAATGACCGGAAGTTGCTTGAGCAGTGCCGTGGCGACCGTTACGATGCGGCGGTTCGTCGGGACCGTTCTTCAAGTAACTTTTGGGGAGTCATGTGATGCGCGTCGTGAATCTTGCGGAGGCGGTGGCGAGGAAACTGGGACGTGCCATGTCGAAGGCGGCTTCCTCTTCAGGACCCGCGATCCTCGCCGGTGGCCTCTTCTTTGCCGGCACCGCCAGCGGAGAAGTGCTGTTCTCGGAGAACTTCGAGTCGCTCAAGCTGAAGGAAGCGCAGTCCAACAGCGAAGACCTCACGATGGGCGACGTCTGGACGGACGAACTGCCGAAGGGCTGGAGCCGTGACAACAAAGACACGCCCCTTCCAGATCCCGACAATCCGGATGTGGGTCCCGAGGAATTCTACGGTTTCACGTTCGTCGACAAGGCCTGGTGGACCGCGACGGCCGGCGACCAAGATCGCAGCTTGTTCACGCTGGGGCAGGGAACGGTCATGGTGGCCGACGCCGATGAGTACGACGACCAAGACAAGGTCGATGGTCGAGGACTCAATGAAAACGGCAACGTCGACGTTCCTGGGTCCATGAACGTTTTCGTGACGACCTCGCCCATCAATCTCGTGGGCTACGACAAGGCCAGTGCCCGTCTGTCGTTCGATTCGAGTTTCCGTCCCTATGACCTGACCGCGGGACTGGTGGACGTGTCGTTCGACAACGGTACGACGTGGAAGAACCTGCTGACGCTGGACCTGGAGGCCTTCGGTGGCGTCAACAGTTCGCTGGAGCGGGCGGATGAGAACGTGCGGCTGAACATGGGCGCTCCCGCCAACGCGACCTCCGCGCAGGTCCGTTTCGGACTCGTGGATGCCGGCAACGACTGGTGGTGGGCGGTGGACAACATCGTGGTGACCGCCGACGCCGCCGGTAAGCCGGGTGACTTCAACGGCGATGGACTGCTGTCTTCCGCCGATATCGATGCCCTGTCTGCCGAGGTGCGGCAGGGAACCAATGCGGTAAAGTTCGATGTGACCGGGGATAAACTGGTGAACCAGCAGGATCGCGAGACCTGGGTGAACTCGCTGAAGAAGACCTATTTTGGCGATGCCGACCTGGACGGTGTGTTCGTGTCGTCGGACTTTGTCCAGGTGTTCGCGGCCGGCCAGTACGAAGATGGAGTGGCGAAGAACAGCACCTGGGGCACGGGTGACTGGAGTGGAGACGCGGACTTCGACAGCAGTGATTTCGTGATCGCCTTCCAGGCTGGCGGGTATGAGGCCGGCCCTCGATCGGCAGTGTCCGCGGTTCCAGAACCGTCGACTGGATTGCTGGCCCTGTTGGCCGCCGGATCGGTCGGCTGGTTCGGACGTCGCCGTCG
>CAZUJM010000258.1:6183-6917 GCA_964620405.1 uncultured Pirellulaceae bacterium
CACGTGCTCGTCGTGACCTTCCCGGCCACGGCAACTTCTCTTGACGCTTTGGGCCGTTCCTGCCACACTCCCCAGCCTTATGCTTTGAAGCATAGGGCTCGGGCGAGGGCCCGATCTCGAGAACACCACCGGAACGGAGACCGGTACGATGCGCGTGCGATCAGGGATGCTTGTGTGGGGATGTGTGACGCTGCTGGCCTGGCAGGTGGGCTGCGGTGGTTCGTCGGATAAACCGGCTGCGACTCCGGAGGCCCCCACGGCTCCGCCCGCAGCAGCACCGGACTCCAATTCCACGGCCGGCAAGGCCGCCGCTCCCGTCAACACGCTGCGGTTCGCCCAGCCGGATGAGACCGTCCGCCAGTTCCTCACCGCGCTCAAGTCGGGTGACCAGCCGCGCGCCACGTCGATGCTGAGCGTCAAGGCGCAGCAGGAGATGGCCCGCACCGAAGCGTCCATTCGTCCGCCAGGAAGCAACACCGCGGTGTTCGCCGTCTCGGATGTCGAATACGTTGGCGCCGACCAATCCGGAGCCCAGGTCTTGAGCACCTGGACCGACCAGGAATCCTCCGGCAAGGCCACGCATGAGATCGTGTGGCTGCTCCGCAAGGAAACTGCCGGCTGGGCGATCGCGGGCATGGCCACGACCGTCTTCGAAGACCAGCCGCCTTTGATCCTGAACTTCGAGGATCCGCTCGAAGCGCAGCGGAAGCGGACGGAGGTCGACGCCGAAATCG
>CAZUJM010000258.1:6927-7734 GCA_964620405.1 uncultured Pirellulaceae bacterium
AGGACCCAACGCCGGACGCTGCGAAGACTCGCTGAGCATGGATCGGCACACGGCGTGTGCCGACTACGACGGTTGAAAGCAGTCGGCACACGCCGTGTGCCGAACGTGACGGGTGAAGGTAGTCGGCACACGCCGTGTGCCGAACGAGTCTGCGGACGCGGCGCCGGACGCTGCTGAGACTCGCTCATCTTGGATCGGCACATGCCGTGTGCCGACTACGCTCGGGGACGCGGCCGAGATCCGCCGGGCGGGCGGCAATCGAGTCCACTCGTGCTTGAATCACCGCGTCAGCACGAATGCGAGAGAGATTCGAGGCGCGATCGCTCGGTCACGTCCTTGCTTCCGCTGACTCTCGCCCGAGTTTCTCCTCGAGCCTTGCCGTCTCAGTCCGCGTGCTCGTTCCTCCGCTGGTCGGTAACGCGGCGCTCCTGCCGCTTCCTGCTGTGGGGCTGGAGTGAAGGCGTATCAGGGACCGTGGGTGCGAACGGCTTGCAGGCGCGCGAACTCGCGACTTGTTCGCTCGAAGAGGGCCGTCGTGTCCTGGCCGTGCTCTCGGCTCGTCGCGTGGGACTGGGCCTATTCGACGTCGGTCAGGTCGCGTTCGCTGATGACCGTGAAGCCCTTGCTCGCCAGGGTATCCAGGGCGATGTCGGTGTTGTCGACCATGAGAGCGACGACAGGACGGCCATGAGGCCGCATCAGCAGCGGATAGGCTTGCACGATGTTGACTTCGGATTGCAGCAGCGCGGTGCAGACCTGCAGGAGCGGCTGGGGCCCCTCGGGCAGTTCGACGGCCACCAGGTCCGT
>CAZUJM010000258.1:7744-8804 GCA_964620405.1 uncultured Pirellulaceae bacterium
CGATCAACGCCAGTCCGGCTCGTTCGAGGATCTCCCTTCCCTGTTCGGGATGGCTCAGCAGGAAACGCACGAAGGCGCACTCGGTTGAGTCGTGGATCGAGAGGGCGACGATGTGCACCTTGCTGCCTTCGAAGCGGCGGACCACATCCAGCAGCTGGCCGACGCGATTCTCAAGAAACACCGTGAACTGGCGGATGCACGGATAGTCACGACCGCGGGCGGTCCCCAGGTTGCCAATGGTTCCTTCACCGGTGCTCATGTCCGCGTTGCTACTCCAAACGAGGGGATTTTGCCGGCCCGGCAGCGATCTTCCAACGGGCCTGAGGCCGTCCAGCGGGGCCTGGGGCACCTAGCGGGAACAATAGGCCATCAGTTCCCGGTGGTCAACACCGACCGGAAAACGCGTAGATTCGACGGGGATGCCGCAAGCCAGACGAAGACACTCACGAGGTGCGGGCGGAACGATCGGTCGACTCGTCGGCCAGCGTGGGTGAACCCGACAGCACGCCCAGTACGAAGAACGCGATCGTGCCGTAGAGCGCCGAAGTCAGCACGAGCGAGATGACCAGACACTCGGTGAAGTAGTCGCGCATCAGCACCAGCGCCGGCGGTTCGGCGCTGCGAGGCACGCGACGTTGGACGGGCGCTTGCGGGGCGTCCCGGGCCACGTCGTCGCGGAACTCCTGCCAGTCGTTGCGAGCCGCATCCACGCCGTAGGTGCGCGCCGACCAGTCGCGTGCCTGCCGGAGTCCCAGGAAGACGGCCACCATGAGGATCGCGTAGACGACCAGGGCGATGCGGCGCGGGGTGCGGGAGGTCGAGTCGGATGCGGCGGTCATGTGGCGGTCTTTGCAGAGTGAGGTCGAGGCCAGGGCGGCGGGGTACCGGCCGGCGGAATCTCCCGGAGACAAAACCTCCCGGAGATCTGCGGCCTGCAGGGCTCGGGGAATTGTAGTCCAGCCATCGCCCTTCGATCAGCGGGTGATCGGGCCGCTGCCGGGATTTCGGGCGCGCGGAACCCTCCGGGCGCGCGGAACCCTCCGGGCGCGCGGAACCCTCC
>CAZUJM010000259.1:0-8759 GCA_964620405.1 uncultured Pirellulaceae bacterium
TTCTGATTGGAATCTTCGTCGCAGGGATGGTGGCCGCGGAGTTGATGCGATGGAAGGTTCGGTCGGAACTTCAAATCAACGGTCCGCTCTACCAGCGTATCACCCAAGCCAAGGATATCGTGGCGGATATCCTGCCACCGCCGGAGTACCTGGTGGAATCGTATCTCGTGCTCTACCAGGTCCTGAACGACGCGGAGATCGCGCAGCGAAAGTCGCTCGTCGACCGATTCAAGGCCTTGGAAGCGGAGTATGTCAGTCGGCATGGCTATTGGGTGGATGCGCTGAAGGACCAGCCAACACTGCGCGAACTGTCGACATCGTTGACGGAGCGATCCTACGAGCCCGCGATGGCATTTTATCGAGAAGCGCGCCAGGAGATCTTGGATAAGATTGGCGACGAGTCGGCTACGCCGGCGATGCTGGCTGCGTTCAATGGGCCCATCCGCCAGCACTATGCGACGCATCGGGAGGCGATCGACGGTACCGTGAAGATCGCCTCCGCCCTGGTGGAGGAACTTCAGCAGGAGGCCGAGTCCAAGACGCGGATTTGGGCTCGCCGGCTGCTGCTCTTCAACGCGTTTCTGCTGGCCGTTGTCGTGTTGCTGGGGTATCGCATATCCCAGAGCATTGTGGTCCCCACGAACAAGCTGATCGAGCGTATGGAGGACATTGCCGGGGGAGCAGCTGACTTGACGCAGCGCGTGGAAGTGCATTCCGCCGACGAGATCGGGGAGTTGGGTTCGTTGATCAATCGGATGATCGGGCGGATCCACGATCTGATCACCAACGTGCGTGTGTCCAGTATTCAATTGCATTCCACGGCCACGGAGATCGGGGCCGCAGCAAGCGAGCAGGATTCGCATGTCCAGGATTTCAGTTCATCCGCGGCCCAGATTGCCAGCGCCGTGAAGGAGATCTCGGCGACGGGGCAGGAGTTGCAGGCCACGACGAACGAACTGCAGGAACGTGCCGACCAAGCGAGCGGCTTGGCGGATTCGGGGCGGTCATCGCTGAATAACATGCAGGTGGGCATGAGGCAGTTGGCCGATTCGACGAGCTCCATCTCTGCCAAGCTCGGTGTCGTGCGGGAGAAGGCGAGCGGCATCAACGCGGTGGTCACGACCATCACGAAGGTGGCCGACCAGACCAACCTGCTTTCGATCAACGCGGCCATCGAGGCCGAGAAAGCCGGCGAAGCGGGACGGGGCTTCCTGGTGGTGGCTCGTGAAATCCGCCGGCTCGCCGACCAGACCGCGGTGGCAACGCTCGACATCGAGCAGATGGTGCGGCAAATGCAGGCCGCCGTCTCCTCGGGCGTCATGGAGATGGACAAGTTCCGTGATGATGTGCGCACGGGCATCAACCAGACCTCCAGTATTTCCGACCAGATGACGCAAATTCTAGACCAGGTCAATTCGCTGACACGGCAGTTTCAGGGAGTTCGCGAAGCCGTGGCCCAGCAGTCGATCGGTGCCCGGCAGATCGATGACGCGATGGGGCAGTTGGTCGGGGGAGTGCGCCATGTGGCGAACGCCGCCCGCGATTTCAACCAAGCGGCCGCCAACATGCGCGACTCCGTAGGTGGTCTGCAGGCGGAAGTGTCGCAATTCAAGGTGTCGGGGTAATCCATGTTGATGCTGATGTGTTACGCCGAAGACAAACGGTTCGCGATTCCCATCGACCATGTCGTCGAGGTGGTGGGACGCCCTGTCTTCGATCCGATTCCGTCGTCGCCATTTTGGCTGGCGGGTGCATTCGTGCACCGAGGCGTGGTGACGCCGGTCATCGATTTCAGTGCGCTGACCCAGTTGGGCACGGCGCGGTCGCTCTGGAGCAGCCGGGTGATCGTGATCCAGTGGCCACATGACGAGCAGTATCGGCAGGTGGGGCTGCTTTTTGACCGGGCTGAGGCTGTGCAGGTTGCCGAAAGCGGCAGGACGGCGAGGGAATCGGAACCGGTGCAGGTTTGGTCCTGGGGGCCCACCGTGATTGACGAGTTCGGGACCTACTGTCGCGTGGATATGGACCGTGTGCTGTCGCCGGAGCGGCAGTCGCAGGTCTTTCCGGTATCGGCGTATTAAGGCAAAGGAATGCGGGGGATGGCCGAGTTGGATCAGGTGGCGCTGGAGGGGATCGCCGAGCTGTTACGCAGCAGCATTGGTTTGAGTTCCGCGTCGGTGGGACGAAGGACGCTCGAACAGGCGGTGCAGCATCGCATGAAGGAGGTCTCGGTTCCGGATGCGCGATCTTACCTGTGGAAGCTGCAGTCCGAGCCGCGCGAACTGCAGAGCTTCGTTGACGAGATCGTGGTGCCCGAGTCGTGGTTTTTTCGCGAGGTGACGCCGTTTGAGTGCCTACGCCTGTTTTGTCGCGCGCGACTCGCGGAGGGTCCGGGACGCAAGAAGCTGCGGCTGCTGAGCGTTCCCTGCAGTCGCGGCGAAGAACCGTACTCGATGGCGATGACCTTGCTGGACATGGGTGTGCTGCCGGAACAGTTCGAGATCGTTGGCTGCGATGTCAGCAGCGGTTCCCTGGACGTGGCGAAACGAGGCCTGTATCGGACGCTCGCGTTTCGGGAGCGCACCGAGACAACGGAGCGCCTGGAGCGGAAGCATTTCCACGACGAAGGAGGCGAACGACGATTGGATGCTTCGGTCCGCGCGCTGGTGCACTTCCGCCGCGAGAACCTGTCGGCCGTCGACTTTCTGAAGGGTGAAGCACCGTTCGATGTGGTCTTCTGTCGAAACCTGCTGATCTATCTGACCGAGGAGGCGCGGAAGATTGCTTTGAGTCACCTGGGGCGACTGCTGGCTCCCGGCGGACTGCTCTACTTCGGGCATTCGGAATGCCGGCATGGACGGCAGATGGGTCTGGTGTCCTGGCACGGTCAGTTCCCGGCCTCCTTCAGTCGCCAGGCGAACACGCCGAAGCGACCGACGTCGCCAGGGGTGGCAGACGCGCGGAGGCCGTCGGGCGGCTCATCGCCGGTTGCGAAAAACTTCGGGGTCCCTGGGGCTTCCGATGCGACAGCACCCCTCGAATCGTCCTTCGCAGTGGCCCGGACGTCGGACCCGCAGGTAACGGCCCCGAAGTTCACGGCCCCGAAGTTCACGGCCCCGAAGTTCACGGCCCCGAAGTTCACGGACCCGAAAGTCACGGACCCGACGAGCACGCAGGTGGGGGCGATTGCGGAGGGAGTTGCCAAGGCCCGGGACCTGGCCGATCGCGGACTGTTGCAGGAAGCGGAGTCCTGCTGCCAGCGACTGCAGGCGACGCATCGCTTCGATCCCGACGTGCTCTGTCTGCGCGGAGTGATCAAGCAGGCCAGTGGGGAGATGCACGCCGCCGAGCAGTTCTTTCAGCAAGCCTTGTTCGTGGTGCCTGACCACCGGGAGGCGCTCACGCACCTGATGCTCTTGTCGAAAATCAATGGCAACGCTGCGCAGGCAGCCAACTATCAACGCCGGTTGGATCGGATACCTGCACGGGATACCTTCAAACCATGAATGAATTCACAAGCTTGGAACAGACGCTGGTCGTGGTCGATTCGGGGGACGAAGCGAACCATTGCTGGAACCTGATCGGTGTTCTGGGAGATCGGACCTGTCCGGAGATTCCGAAGGTCGTCCATTGCCATAACTGCCCCGTCTATGTGAATGCGGGTGCGCGCCTGTTCAACCGGGAGCCCCCGCAGGAATGGCTTGAGGAGCATAAGGCGCGGCTGGCCGAGTTCGACACCAGGCTGGAAGCCGATGCCATCACCGTGCTGATCTTCCGCCTGGGCGAGGAATGGATGGCGCTGGGGGTCAGTTCCATTCTGGAGGTGGCCGAGCCCCGCGTCGTGCATCGTATTCCCCATCGCACGGGTAGCCACCTGGAGGGCGTGGTGAACATACGCGGGGAACTCCAGTTGTGCGTCTCGCTCGCGCGCTTGCTCAGCATCGGAAGCGCGGATGGAAACGATTCGGACAAGTCGGGCCCGCCGCGATACTTGGTCGCCGAGCATGGCAGGCAGCGCTGGGTGTTTCCCGTGGATGAGGTTTCGGGCGTTCACCACCTGGCGGCGCGCGATCGCACGGAATTGCCCGCCACACTGCGACGCAGTTCCAGGTGTTTTTCGCGTGACGTCTACGATTGGGCTGGGAAGTACGTTTGTCGTTTGGACGCCGATCGTGTGTTCGCCGAGTTGCAGAGAGGTTTTCAATGAACATGCCTGAGATCGATTCTTCGCTGCTGGAATTGTTCCGCGAGGAGGTTCGTGGTCAGGTGAATGTCCTGAACCAAGGACTGGTGGAATTGGAACGCAGTTCCAGCCCGCGCCAGGTGGAGCCTCTGATGCGTGCGGCGCACTCCATCAAGGGCGCGGCGCGGCTCATTGGTGTCGATCCAGCCGTCAAGCTGGCGCACGTCATGGAGGACTGCCTCGTGGCCGTGCAGCAAGGCAGCCTTCAACTGACGCCCAGCGGGATTGACGTACTGCTTGCCGGCACCGATTGGCTCGGGCAGTTCGGTGAAGCGGCCGGCAGTGGTTTTGAGGAATGGTTCAAGCCGCATCAGGCGTCCATCGCGGAGATGATCCAGGCGCTGGAACGCGTTCTCCGCGGTGAGGACCCGGGCTCCAAGTCTCCCGCGGCGACGAGCGGTGCCGCTGCCAAGCCGGTCGCCGAACCGATGGTGGCTGCCTCTCCGGCGGTCGCCCCTCCTGCGGTCACCGCTGAACCCATCGCGTGGAAAACCTCGGTATCTGCCGCCATCGACCCTGCGGCTCTGGAAATGTTCCGGGCGGATGTCGGCCATGGGTTGGGTGCGTTGACGACCACGGTGGATGGCTGGCGGACACGCCCGCTTTCGGCGGATGAGTTGACGGAGGCCGTGGCGACCATCAAAGGAATGCGCGGAGTCGCGATGCTGCTGCGCGTGGAGCCCTTTGCTAAGCTGCTGAGCACACTGGAAACGAAGGTGCAGGCCACGGGCGCTGGGGAAGCGGCTCTTTCGGAACACACAGCGAAGACCCTGGAGAGGACGCTGTTACTGCAGCGGCAACTGGCGGAGACCGTGGGGGCAAACTATGAGGAGACGGTGGGAACGCTGACGGAGGAGATTGACGGCGTCTTCCAGGCGCTGACGGCGCCCGAAGTGACAAGCACGCTGACGCCCGCTCAAGGGGATCTTCCGAGCCCGGATCTACCCGCGCCCGCGACAACCTTCCAGGCCGCACCTTCGTCGACCCCGCCGCCGGCTTCGCCTCCACCGGCCGCTCCCGAAGCGCCTACGGTGGCTCCCGTCGGCAGTGATCGCCCCAAGGCCCCCGCTGCTTCGGCGGCCGAGCCGGAAGATGCCCAGGGACGTGTGGTCCGCGTCACCGCCAAGAATCTCAATCGCCTCATGGGCCTCGCCGGCGAGTCGCTGGTGGAAGCACGTTGGCTGCAGCCGTTCGCGCAATCGTTGCTCAATCTCAAGCGTGAACAGGACCGACTGACCGACATCATTGATGAACTTGCCAAGTCTCTATCTCCCCAGGACTCCGTCGAGGGCAATAAACTCATCCATGAGTTGCGAACCAAGATGTCGCTGAATCGCGAGATGCTGGGGCGACGAATCGAGGAGTTCGAAAGCCATGCCAGGCGGTCCGACGATCTCAATAGCCGACTGTACAACGAAGTGATTGCCAGCCGCATGCGACCGATGAGCGATGGCGTGCAGGGCTACCCTCGAATGATTCGGGATATCTCCCGGCAGTTGGGCAAGTCGGTGAACTTCGAGATCGTCGGCGAGACGACGCCCGTGGATCGAGACGTACTCGAAAAGCTGGACGCTCCGCTGAATCATATCCTGCGAAACGCCATCGATCATGGGATCGAGAGTCCGGCGGAGCGTGTGGCGAATGGCAAGCCGGAGACGGCCACGCTCCGCTTGGAGGCGCGGCACAGTGCGGGCATGTTCGCGATCACGATCTCCGATGATGGTCGAGGGATCGACTTGGACAAGCTGCGCGCGAAGATTGTCGATCGCAAGCTCAGCACGCAGGAGATGGTGTCCCGCATGACCGATGCGGAACTCTACGAGTTTCTCTTCCTGCCCGGATTCTCGACGCGCGGGGAGGTTACCGAACTTTCGGGGCGTGGCGTGGGGCTGGACGTAGTTCACACGATGGCGACGTCTGTCGGGGGGACGGTCCGACTGCAGTCCAAGTTGGGTGTGGGAACCAGCTTTCATCTGCACCTGCCGATTACTCTGTCCGTGATTCGCGCTGTCCTTGTCGATGTCGCCGGGGAGCCCTATGCCTTTCCGCAGTACCGGATCGATCGGCTTCTGCGTGTTTCGCATGAACATATCGGATCGCTGGAGCATCGACAGTTTCTCCGGGTCGATGGCCAAAACGTCGGTGTGGTCCTCGGTACGCAGATCCTGCGTATGAACAAACGCGTTTCGCCAGGTGGCAACGGCGTGTCGACAGCAGGTTGCGAGAGCAAGGCACCGTCCGACGACGATCTGTTTGTGGTCCTGTTCAGCAACCATGCCGACCAATACGGATTGCTGGTGGATGGGTTCCTGGGTGAGCAGGATCTGGTGGTGCGTCCGCTTGACCATCGCCTGGGGAAAGTGCCCTGCATCAGTGCCGCGGCCGTGCTTGACGATGGTTCGCCATCGTTGATCATCGACGTCGATGACGTGCGGCGGGCGATTGAACGAATGTTGGAATCGGGTAGACTGGAGCGGACCGACGACAGCGGGTCAAGGCTGCTGCACAATCGCAAGAAAAGAGTGCTGGTAGTCGATGATTCGATCACCGTGCGGGAAGTCGAACGGCAGTTGCTGACGTCCCGCGGTTACGATGTCACCGTGGCCGTCGACGGGATGGATGGCTGGAACATGGTGCGCGACGGGAATTTCGATCTCGTCATCAGCGACGTGGACATGCCCCATATGAACGGTCTGGAGTTGACCAAGAAGATCAAGGACGATGCGCGGCTCCAAGTGATTCCTGTCGTGATCGTGTCTTACAAGGATCGGGAGGAAGATCGGCTGCGGGGGCTGGAGGCGGGAGCCAACTACTACTTGACGAAGAGCAGTTTCCACGACGAGTCGTTGATCGACGCGGTTTACACGCTGATCGGGGAATCTCAATCGTCCGCCGGCTGATTTGCTGGCGTCCCCCGATGACCTGATGGTGCGAAAGGAATCCCATGCGTGTGGCCATAGTGAACGACCTTCCCCTCGCGGTAGAGGCCCTGAAACGGGTAGTGCTCAGCGATCCCGCGAATCAATTGGCGTGGATCGCCATGGATGGCTACTCGGCGATCCGCCAGTGTCTCTCCGACCGTCCCGACGTCATCCTGATGGATCTTGTGATGCCGGGCGTCTCGGGCGCCGATGCGACTCGCGAGATCATGAAGCGGACGCCCTGCGCCATTCTGGTGGTGACGGCGACCGTGACCGGAAACTTCGGCTTGGTGAACGAGGCGATGGGCTATGGGGCCTACGACGCGGTCGAGACGCCGACCCTGGGTGGTAACTCCGCCAGCGTCACCAATCTTCTCAATAAGCTGAAGAACGTCGATCGGATCAACCAGCGACTGAACGTGACCAGCAGCGTGCCCTCGTCGCCCGCGCCGCCCGCGAAGCCCGCGTTTGTTTCGCCCAGCGGGCCAGCCTCGTACGCGGGCCAGGTTCCGATTGTGGGAATTGG
Source organism: uncultured Pirellulaceae bacterium (assembly GCA_964620405.1). GTDB lineage: Bacteria > Planctomycetota > Planctomycetia > Pirellulales > Pirellulaceae > CAZUJM01. The sequence continues at coordinate 7,691 of CAZUJM010000259.1, forward strand.
GTCCTCGACGGGCGGGCCGGCGGCGCTTGAGGTGTTGCTGTCCGGGCTGAAACCGACCTTCCCGGCCGCAATCCTGATCGCGCAGCACATCGGCGAGGAGTTCGCGAAGCCGCTCGCGGATTGGCTCGGTACTCGCTGCAAGATTCGTGTGAGCGTCGCCCGGTCGGGAGCTCGCCCCGAACCGGGCACCGCCTACGTGGCCGTGACCTCGGATCATCTGGTGATTACGACGGATGGAACGCTCGAGTACACGCGCAAGCCGGCCGACAACCCTTATCGTCCCTCCGTGGACGCGCTGTTCAACAGTCTTGTTGACGCGCGTGTTCCTCCACGGGTCGCGGTGTTGCTGACGGGAATTGGGGCGGACGGCGCGAAAGGCATGTTGCGCCTGCGGCAGGCCGGCTGGTACACTATCGCCCAGGATGAACAGAGTTGCGTTGTCTATGGGATGCCCAAGGCCGCGGCCAGCATGGACGCAGCGGTACGCATCCTGCCGCTGGATCGCATCGCGGCGAACCTCGAGTTCCTCCTCGCCAATCCACAATCAAAACTCCGCTGATCGAGTTGTGGTCAGCTCGCAGCAGTACGTCGACGCACGGAAAAGCCATCGACCGCCAGGCAGGCTACTACGGGAATAAACATGCAAAGCTCAAGTACGGTTGCCCAGCAAGATAACGACGCCGAGAAGTTTCCCATCGTGGTGCTGCTGGTGGATGACCAGCAGATCATCGGCGAGGGCGTGCGCCAGATGCTGGCCAAGGAAAGCGACATCATTTTCCACTACTGCAGCGATCCGACGCTGGCCCTGGAGACCGCGCTGAAGGTGCAGCCCACCGTGATCCTCCAGGATCTCGTCATGCCGGATATCGACGGCCTGACGCTGGTCAAGTTCTACCGCGCCAATGCCGCCACGCGGATGATCCCACTGATCGTCTTGTCGAGCAAGGAAGAGCCGGTCATCAAGGCGCAGGCGTTTGCGCTCGGAGCGAACGACTACCTGGTGAAGCTTCCGGACCAGGTCGAGCTGTTGGCGCGCATTCGCTATCACTCGAACAGTTACATCCGACTG
>CAZUJM010000260.1:0-8734 GCA_964620405.1 uncultured Pirellulaceae bacterium
GCAAGAGCCTGCTGTCGCCAAGTCTGCGATGGCATCTCCGCGGGATGCTCTACTACTGCCGCAAGTATCGCTGCTGGGTCAGCCTCGGCGCGCTAAGGAAACGGATCGCCCAAGCCCGTTGATCCGCGTTTCAACCCCGAAATACGCTCAGGCGAAGCCGCCCCACGGCTTCGCCTTTTTCTTTGCGCCGTCTGCCTCTTGGCTACTTAAAAACGCGCCGGATCGCTTGCAACGCAGGCATCGGCACGCAGGTGGGTTCGTGGGGCGAGAGGCCGAGCAGCGGCACGTTGCGAATCGCGGTCGACAGCCTGCGTCAGCCTCCCGAACGCTTCGCCAGCGGGGCAACTTGCGGGTACCCTCGGTTGCCGCATGCGATCTTTTCGCTTGATTGTTGCAATGGTGGTTCGGATGGCAATAATCGGAACTGGAGCGGTTTTGTCAGGTGTTGAGCATCTGAAACAGCAGTCCCCCTGTTCCCCGAAATGGCCTTGGTCGTATCTCGCTCGGATGCGGTGACGGATCGACAGGTGCGTGATCAGGCGAAGCCGTTTCGAACGCGCGAGCGAATCGTGGATGGGAGTTGTCCTCAGGGCATTCGCTCTCGGCTGATGGCCCCCGGATCCCTGTTCTCAATTCCCCGCCTGCAAGTGTCTCCTTGCCTGCCGGCATCGGCTGCGATTTTGCGCGTCTTGGCGAGGCGAGTTTTGGCGAGCCAGAGTGGGCCGAGCCTGGGGGCGAACCTGGGGGCGAACCGTGAACAAGCGAACATGAGTTGGAGCGCACGGTTCAGCCGCTGGTCCCGCGTGGCCAGAGGGGCGATTCGGGCGGCAGGCTTGGGGCGGCGAGCCGCGCTGGCCGGATGAGTGAAGCGGGAGGTAGGACCGTGCGAAGAGGTTTGCGTCGATTCTGGGCTGCCGAGTCGCTGGAGGAGCGACGGTTCTTGGCCGTAGCGGGGGAAGTCGTTCTGTTCGACTTCGAGGACGCCCAGCTGCACGATGAGAAATGGTTGCTTGCGCAGCCCGTGGGGACGGCTGCGCCTTACGTGACGCCCAAGGGCGACAGCGGCAATGACCAGTTGAAGCTGGCGCCTGGGGAGGGACGTAACGGGAGCCAAGCGCTGCTGGTGGAATCACCCGACAAGGCGGCGGGCATGCCGGGGTTCTGGGTTTTGAAGAACCAGTCGGGCGTTGGGCGTCTGGACAGCCTGCTGGATGAAAGCGGCTACCTGGCACCGCGAGGCAACCCGGTGAATCGACTGAGTTTCTGGATACGGTTTGAGGAGGGTTTTCGGAAGGCCGATGGAGCGGATCCGAAGAACATCCAGAACTTCGTCGTGGGAACCTACCACTTCGATCCCGGGAAGATTGGTACGGATCGAGTGGTGGAGTCGGACAACTGGCACTTCTACTACCAGCTGGTGCTGCGCCATGACCTGGCGGGTGGAGAATGGATTCATGTGGTGCTGAATACCACTCCGACGCACCAGCGATCGTTGAGTGGGGAGCGGGAGGCGGTCGATCCGACGCAGCCGCGGGGAAGCATGTGGGATCTGGCGACCCGTTTCTACCTCGACATCAGCCCCTACTTCGACGATCCGGAAAAGGAGTATCCGGTGCGGATGTGGGTCGATGACATCAGCCTGTTCTACGAGCCCGACCCGTACCAGATCGAAGTGCGGCTGGACAATTACATGGAGGGGGAGTTCGTGGATGCGCCGGTGGGGCAGATGAAGGAGATGCCGGTGCGGGTCACGAACCGGGGAACGGAGCCCGTTTCCGGACAGCTCGTGCTGGCTGCCCGCAGCGTCGTGGGCCCGGTGCTGCTCGATCCGTCGACCCAGAAAGCGCCGGGGACCATTACGCTGGCGCCCGGCGAGACGCGTGCATTCCAGTTTCGGGTGACGCCGCGAGCCGACACGGCGGGTCAGACGCACGGTTCGGGAGTGGTCTTCATTCCCAGCGCGGAGGCGCGGCCTGGGAACTATGCCGAGAGTTCTCCCTACCTGCGGCTCGACCAGTACTATGGTGTGACGGGTCCGCCGGACGCCACCACCTTTGGCGCGTGGGTAAAGATCGTATCGCAGGCGCCGCGCGAGAACCACGTGCCGCGGATCCAGGGTGGCCTGACGGTCCAGACCGCACCGGACCGCGTGGCGAAGATGCAACTCGATGGTCGGGACGCGGATGGCGATCCGGTCACTTACCTGTTGCGGTCGCAGTCGCAGCAAGGAGGACGCGTTTCGCTGAATGCGGAGACGGGGGTTGCCACGTTCATACCCGACGAGGGTTTCACGGGGCTCTTTCGATTCAACTACGCAGTCAGCGACGGTAAGCAGCAATCGGCAGACGCTCGGTCCTGGTTCTGGGTGGATGGTAGCTTCGCGCCGCCGCTGGATCCGAATGGAATGCTGTTGCGCAACGATCGAGCGTTGGTGCAGATGGCAACGGGAGCCATCCGAGCTGAAGGCAACGTGATTTCGAATGACGAGGGCGGCGGGGCCACGCTCCAGGTGGTGCAGGTGGACGGCCGGAAGGACTTCGTGGGTGCCAAGGCGCCCGGCAGCTACGGCGACTTCTACATCCAGCCCGATGGACGGTTTGAATATCGGATTTTGGAGAGCCTGCCCTCCGTGCAGACGCTGGGCCTGGGCCAGTTCCTGACAGATTCGATCTCCTACGAGGTTTCGAATGGCGTGGACGCGCGGCCAGCGATCCTGCGAGTGACGATTGAAGGCCGGAATCATGAGCCTTACGCGTGGGACGACAGCAGTCTCGTGGCGCGTGGACTTGTTCCGAACGAGACGCGGGGAACGGTGCTCGCCAATGACATGGATCCGGACGGCGATGTGTTGCGGGTCGCGATGGTTGGTGGAACGGCCATTCCCGCTGGGCTGGCGGAAGCGGAAACGGAAGTGCCGGGGGCATATGGGGCATTCTTTTTCCGCGCGGACGGCACCTATCGTTATGTGCTCGACAACCGCCTGCCTGCGGTGGCGCAGTTCGCAGAGGGCGAACTGCTGGAGGAGGTGGTCCCGTACCGGGTCAGTGACGGCATCGACTCGGCGCAGGCGTCGCTGAAGGTGCTCATCACGGCGCCGGCTTCGTCCGAGTCGCGAACGCCCACTTCGGTGTATTCGCTCCTCGACTTTGAAGACACGAAACTGCACGATGAACCCTGGTTGCTGAAGCAGCCCCAGGGCACGGCCGCCGCCTACATACGGCCTCTCGGCAACGCGTCGGTGAAGCTGGGCGTGGGAGCCGGTCGCAACGGCTCCAACGCGGTGCTGGTGGAGTCGACTGACGCCAGCCAGGGAGTTCCCGGCGCCTTCGTGATGAAGAACATCAAGGGCGCGCGGACGATCGCCAGCCTGACCGATGATCGTGGGTATCTCCTGCCGCGCGGACAGCGGGCGAATCGACTGGAGTTCTGGGTCCGCTTCGAGGAACGCCTGCGGCAGATGTACTTGGCGGAGGGCAGTTCGCGGGCAAACCTGAGGATCGTGACCTATCACTACGACCCAGCCACTGTTTCGACGCGCGTGGTGGAGTCGGATAACTGGTCGTTCACGCATGACCTGCAGGTTCGCTTCGACGAATCCGCCGGGGATTGGGTCCGGGTGGTGCTCGCGCCGCACCCCGACGCGCAACGCAACAATCCCAACACAGGTTGGAACCCGACCGCCAGCATGGGTCAATACTGGGAACTGCTGACGCGTTTTTCCGTCGAGCTGTTGCCGCCCGCGCAGGTGGATCCGAGTGTCTATCCGCTGCAGATGTGGATTGACGATGTGGCGCTGAGTGACGTGCCGGAGCCGGGACACGTGGAGGTGCGGCTGGATGGATTGCTGCCAGGGCAGCTGGTGGCGATACCGCGGCTGTTCGACCGGAGCTTCCGCGCGACGATCCGGAACTCGAGTGACAAGCCCGCGCAGGGCGTCCTCCGACCGTTCGCGAGCAGCAGCCTGATCGCCTCCGTGCTCGATCCCGTGACCGAGCTGCCTTGGGGCACCTCGATCAAGCTCGCTCCGGGGGAGGTCCGCGAAGCGATCCTGCGGTTGTCGGTGTTGCCGGGCATGGTCGTGAATTCCACCGGATTGGCGGGACTGGAGTTTGTGGCTTTGGAGGAGTTGAGGCCCGCCAATCGCTCGCAGACGGATTGGCGCCTGGTTCGACCGGCCGATGGCGAGCTGGTTTCTCCAGCGGACGCGCCGGTTGTCGCGGCCACGATTCGCGTCCGCTCGACCGCAGCGGCGGAAAACAGTCGCCCGACCGTACTGGCCGGGCAGGTGCTGGAAGCGGTGGCGGATCAGCCCCTGAACGGCCAGTTGGTGGCGGTCGATCCGGAGGGGGACGCGGTGCGGTTTGCGCTGGAGGCCCAGCCGGAGGGCGGCCGCTTGGAACTCGATCCCGACTCGGGACGGTTTGTGTTCACGCCCGCTCCAGGGTTCCTCGGAACGACGCGTTTCAAGTACACAGCCCTCGATGCGGGAGGCGCATCGCGCGCGGGGGTCTCGTGGATCCGCGTGGACGAAAAGACGCTCGAGCCGCAGGTCCCCGGGGATGCCAACCGGGATGGTCTGTTCAACACGACCGATCTCGTGCTCGTCTTCCAGGCGGGCAAGTATGAGGACGGCGCGGAGGGCGGCACGAAGTGGGAGGAAGGCGACTGGAACGGCGACGGGGAGTTCAACACGGCCGACCTGGTGGTCGCATTCCAAGGGGGCCAGTTCGAGGCTCCACCGGCCGCTCGGCCCCAGGTACCGGTATCTGCCGGATGGCCGCGAAACGCGTCGGACGGAAGTTCGTCCGGTGGGGATGCCATCCAGGCCGGCTCCGCCATCTCCGATACCCACGCCCGTCTCCTCGCAGACAACTGGTCTGGCGGGACCGGCGGCGACTGGATCGAACGGCTTGCGGCCTTCTGGGAAACGCGGAACGAGACGTCCAAAAAGTCCACGCGATCGGCGATTTCCGCAACGGATGCATTTTTTTCGCGGCCTTCCGCCCCGTCGGATCTTTGAATCTCCCGCTCCGTCCGTGAATTCTGAACTAACCTAAAGTCGGTTCATGGAGGCATGCTCGGCGTTCCGGATCCCGCGTGGCCGCGGGCAAGCCGGACGCGGACGTCGAACGGGCCGGGATGCTTCGCCAGGCGGAGCGTCCGCGCGGTTTTCGTTACGCAGGCTCCGTTGCGCGGTCTCGGGAGAGCGAGGATTGGCGGGAAGGCTGAAGTAGTTGCATGATTCGACTGATCGTCTATGCATTCCTGATCCTGTGTGGCCTGGGGTGGGCCTTCAGCGGCGCCTTGGGTGCCGCCTGTTTCGGCACCCTGACCTATTTGCTGAATCCGCACATTATCGTCCCGCAACTCTCAGTGCTGCGCCTGCAGTTGATCTCGTCCCTGGTCCTGATGCTGATGGTGATCTGCGCGCCGCGCGACCAGCAGGGACGCGCCGGATGGAGCCAGGGGATCCTGATCCCGCTGCTGTTCTACTGGCTCGTCTGCATGGCCACGATCCTCTGGGCGCGACAACCCAGCCTATCGCAGTCGGAAGCCACCAACTTCGGCAAGACACTGCTTTTCGTGGCCCTGCTGGCCTCCTGCCTGCGCAAGGAAAGCGACTTCATCGTCTTTGGCTGGACCTGCATCGCGGGCGTTTTCCACGGCGCGTTCATGCACGTCATCGGTACCCGCTTCGGCTACCTGCCGGGCCGGTTCTCCGAGGAGTTCGGTGTGTTTCCGGATGAACATGCCGGCGTGCTGGTGACCATGGTTCCCATGATCGGCATGTATGCGCTCTACGCGCGGACTGCCGGACAGCGATATTTTTCCTGGTTCGCGCTGGCCCTGGTCGTGGTCAGCATCGTGAATACCTATCGCCGCACGCCCCTGCTTGGCCTCGCCCTCCAGGCCATGCTGCTCGTGACCATCATCCCGCGCCAGCGCATCCGGCAGGTATTGCCCTACGCGCTGGTCCTGTTCGTGGCGGTGGGCCTTCGATCCATGCCCAGCGACTGGTGGGAGAAGATGGCCACGATCATGAATCCGACGGAGGAGGCATCGGCCAGTTCTCGCTTCGTCATCCATAGTGCTTACTGGCAGATGGCGCTCGACCATCCCATGGGCGTCGGTTACCGAAATTCGCCCTATGTATCGGCCGGGTACCTGAGTGCGAACATGCTGACCGGCGAAGGTATTCGTTCGGCCCACAACACCTACTTGGCGATCCTCTCGGAGACGGGGTTCCTGGGATTCTCGATCTGGGCCTTCGCCGTCGGCTCTTCGCTGCTGCGTTTGAACTCCCTGAGAAAATGGTTCTATTTCACCGGGCAGTCCACTTACTGGCTGATGTCCGCGTCGGCCATGGCGGGGTTGGTCGGCTGGTGTGCCATCGGCTGGACGGTGACCTACAACGAACTGGACCCGGCGTATTGGTTCATGGGAGTGGCGGTGGCGTTGGGACGCGTGCGCGAACGACAACTCACGGGAGGCGAAATTCCGGCGGCTGGCGCGATGGAGGAAGACCAGTTGACCGTCGGCCAGCCGATGCAGGTGATGTCATGAGTAATCGCCGAGTGGTCTTGCTGAGTTACTATTTTCCGCCCTACGCCACGGTGTCGGTGTTCCGCGCGTTGCGATTCTGCCGGCACCTGCATGAGGCTGGCTGGGATCCGGCCGTGGTGACGAGCGAGGCGGAGCGAGGGGAAGTCGCCTGGGATGAGAACCTGCTGCGGCAGGTGCCCGAGGGGCTGGTCATCCGTCGCTGCCCGTTGTTTCGGCGGGAGGAGCAGATCAAGGCATGGCTGGGGAGCGGCCGGCCCCCCGCGGCCGATGGGGCGGGGAAAGCTCCCGGGGCCGACCGGCCCGTGGCGGGGCAGCCCACCTGGCGCAATCTGGTCAGCGAATTCTGCTTCGCGGTTCCCGACAACAAGGTCGGATGGAGGCGCACGGCCGGTTTGGCTACCGAGCAGCTGGTGCGCGAGCTGAATGCGGAGGTGATCTTCGCTTCAGGGCCGCCGTTTTCCGTACACCTCGCGGCGCTGGACGCCAGCCGACGCACGCAGGTTCCGCTGGTGCTCGACTTCCGGGATCCTTGGAGCCGGGATCCCTGGGGGCGACGGGCCAAGTCGCAGCTTGCGCAGTGGCGCCACGTGGCGATGGAACGAACGTGCGTCCGGGAAGCTCGTCGCGTGATCCTGAACACGGAACGCATGGCTGACGAGTTCCGCCGCTTCTACAGCGGACAGCCGGCCGACAAGTTCGTGTGCATTCCCAACGGATTCGACGGACATGGCGTGGACGAAGGCCTCGCACCGCCCCCCTGGGGCGAAAGCGAGTCGTCCCGTCCCGCCCGCTTTCTGCATCCGGGAACACTCTACGGTCAACGGGATCCGGGCGTCCTGCTGAAGGCGATCAAGCGGGTCAACCAGCGCAACGCGGCTCGGGTCGAGTTCGAGCAACTGGGGGGGTGCGAGCGACGAGCGGAGATCGAGGCGGTGGTGTCTGCCGAATCGTTGGCGGACTGCGTGCGTATTTCGCCGCCACTGCCGCACCGTCAGGCTCTGGAGCAGATGGCCCTCGCGGATGTGTTTGTCATCATCCAGCAGGGAACGACGCTACAGATTCCGGGGAAGCTGTTTGAGATGCTGCCGTTCCGCAAGCCGATCCTCGCATTCGTTGACGAGGGAGCGACCGCGGATCTGATTCGCAAGTACGGCCTCGGCTTCATCGCCCCGCCCCATGACTTGGAGGCGACCGCCAAGGCCCTGGAGGCGGCGCAGGCCGCCGCGCGGAGTGGCGAACTGCGGAACAACTTCGACGCTGCCATCGAGGTCTACGACGGTCGCAAGCTCACCGCGCGACTGGGCCGGGAACTAGATGCGGTCGCCGCCGAGTGCCAGGCCGCGCGAAGCTGACCGAGCCCGCTCGGCCGCTCTTGGTTCACTCCATGTCGGCCCGCGCAGGACCTCGCCTGGATTCACCAGGGAAGGGCCGCGTCACGCCAGAAACAGGGACACCAGAAACCGAAACGCAGCGCGGGCGGTTTGCAGCACCGAACGGTTGCGATCCGCAGCACGCGGCGCGATGGCAGCACGCCACTCACCCTAGTCCTACCGCGCACACAGTCCTACCGCGCACACAGTCCTTCAGCGCACGCAGTCCTGACGGCACCGTGCGTCTGAAGTCGCCGTGGATTGGCTCGCCGTTCTAGCGACCGCCCGCCATGACGGGAGCCCCCAGCGCATCGAACAGCCGCTCGTAGCTGGCCATCATGGACTCCAGCGAGAACTGCGTGCGGTGGCGCTGCTGGCTGTTTTCTCCGCACGATCGTCGCAACGCGATATCGCTCGCCAGGCGTTCCATGGCGTCGGCCAGGGCGGCTGCCTGGGCCGGCGGCACCACCAGTCCGCACGATCCCGCTTCCCGGCCCACGACTTCAGCATGGTCGCCGACGTCGGTGACGATCAGCGGCAGGCCCAGCGACATGGCCTCCAGAACCGACTGGCTCAAGCCCTCGCTGTGGCTGGAGTTGACGTAGACGTCCATGCCAGCCATCCACTCGCCAACCTGCTCCTGATGGCCGGGCAGGTAGATCCGGTCGCGGAATTCGGATCGCTCCGCCGCCCGGATCGTCTCGGGATCCTCGTCTCCGCCTCCAGCGATCACCAGCCGGGCGTCCACCCCGCGTTGGCTGGCCAGTTCCAGGGCCTGGATCAGGTCCAGGAAACCTTTG
>CAZUJM010000261.1:0-885 GCA_964620405.1 uncultured Pirellulaceae bacterium
GGCCGCGCTCCTGGGGCGGCCTGCGCCGGTGTCTTCTCGCGCGACTCGATGCGGCCGGGACGACGGCGCTCCAGTCCGCCTAGTACCGACAAGGCGAAATGGCTATCATCTGGCAAACTTTAAGCCCGGAGCCCCGCTTCAGGACCGTTGCTGCCGATGAAAACCAACGAACTTCGCGAAAAGTACCTCGCCTTCTTCGAATCCAAGGGCCATACCCGCTGCCGCAGCGATGTGCTGGTCCCCACTTGGGATCCGTCCGTGCTGTTCACGCCTGCCGGCATGAACCAGTTCAAGCCCCACTTCCTGGGCAAGGTGAAGCTGGAGTTCACTCGAGCGACCACCTGCCAGAAGTGCCTGCGGACGGGCGACATCGACAACGTGGGCCGCACGGCCTATCACCATACGTTCTTCGAGATGCTCGGCAACTTCAGCTTCGGGGACTACTTCAAGCGCGAGGCCATCCACTGGGCCTGGGAGTTCCTGACGGACAAACGCTGGCTGGCCATCGAACCCGGGCGGCTTTCCGTGACCGTCTACCAGGACGACGACGCAGCGGCGCGGATCTGGAACGAGGAGATCGGCCTGCCGACCAACGGCATCGAGCGGATGGGCGAGGATGACAACTTCTGGCCCGCCGGCGCGCCGACGCAGGGCCCCGACGGTGTCTGTGGCCCGTGCAGCGAAATCTTCTTCCATGGCGACAGTGGGAAGTCCGTGGAGATCTGGAACCTCGTCTTTACGCAGTTCAACCGCGTGGGCGATCCGCCCAACAACCTACAGCCGCTACCCAACAAGAACATCGACACCGGCATGGGCCTGGAGCGAGCGGCTTCGGTGCTGCAGGGCGTGGACACTAACTACCACATCGACATCCTGCGACCGATC
>CAZUJM010000261.1:895-8707 GCA_964620405.1 uncultured Pirellulaceae bacterium
GTGTGTGAAACCCGGTATGAACCGGCCAGCGACAACGGCCGACGTCTCCGTCGCATTGCCGATCACGTCCGCGCCTGCGCCTTCGCCATCCATGAAAACGTCTACCCCGGCCCAAACAAGGAGAAGTACGTCATTCGGCGACTGCTCCGCCGCGCCGTGCTCGATGGACACCAGATGGGCCGTCGCGAACCGTTCCTCCATCAACTCGTGCCGATCGTGGCGGAGATGATGTCGAATCCGTACCCGGAACTCCGCGAAACCACGCAGCGCGTGGCGAGCGTCATCCGGCAGGAGGAGCAGACGTTCCTGGGCACCATTGACGGGGGCCTGCAGGGGATTGAGAAGACCTTCGAGACGTTGGCCGGAGCCGGCAAGAAGGTGGTCGACGGGGCCAAGGCGGCCGAACTCTACCAGACGCATGGCGTTCCGGCGGAGCTTTTCGAGGCCATGGCCGCCGAGAAGGGCTTTGCGTTCGACTGGCCCGGATATCGGGCCGCGATGGAAGAGCACGGCAAGAAGTCGGGCGGCGTGGTGCATACGGTCATGGGCAGTTCCGGCCCGATCGACCAGGTGAAAGAGACGGTGAAGGAGTCCGTGTTCGTGGGGTACGACTCCACCGAGGCGGACGTGCAGGTACGGGCGATCATCGTTGGCGACAAGGTCGTCGACGCGTTGGATTCACTGCCCGAAAACACGGCGGCTATCCTGGTCCTGGACCGAACGCCGTTCTATGGCGAGTCGGGTGGTCAGGTGGGCGACTGCGGCCAGATCACCAGCGACTCCGGACAGGTCCAAGTCGTCGACACGCAAAAGGACGGCGACCTCGTGCTCCATCAGGTCGCCGAACTGGTCGGTCGCATTGCGGTCGGCCAGAAGGTCACGGCCCAGGTCGACCGCGCCCGCCGGGACGCGATCCGCCGAGCCCACTCCGCGACCCACATCCTCCATTACGCACTCCAGAAGAACCTCGGCAAGCATGCCCAGCAGCAGGGCTCCAAGGTCACGGACGACTGGCTGCGTTTCGACTTTACCAACCTCGCCCCGGTCAGCCCCGAACAGCTCGAACAGATCACGACCGATGTGCGTGAGCGTATCGTCGCGAATGAAACGGTCGGCTGGAAAACCGTTCCGCTGGAAGAGGCGCGGGCGGCGGGTGCGATGATGCTGTTCGGCGAAAAGTATCCGGACCCGGTCCGCATGGTGTCCATGGGACAGTTCAGCCGCGAGCTGTGTGGCGGCACGCACCTGACGGCAACCGGCGATGTCGAAGCGTTTGAGGTGGTGAGCGAAGAAGGCGTCTCGGCGGGCACGCGACGCATCACGGCGTTCACCGGCGACAAGGCCCGCGAGTATCAGGAACGCACCCGGACGACGCTGCAGAAGGCCGCCACGACGCTGGGAGTCGGCGAATCGGCGGTCCCCGGCCTGGCTCGCCAACTGCTTCAGCAGGTCCGCGACGCCCGCAAACAGCTCAGCGGTTCAGGAAAGGCCGCGACGCCGGAGGCTGCGGCTTCCGCCGGTCCGACCATCACCGATGCTCGGCAGTTGCTGCGGGAAACCGCGCGGCTCCTGAATGTGTCGCTGTTTGAGGTCGCCGAACGCCTGGTAGCACTCAAGAAGGAAGCCGAGGAACTGCAGCGGCAGTTGGCCAATCGCGAAGCCCACCAGGGCCCGACGGCCGACGACCTGCTGGCGGGTGCTGCCCTGGTGCAGACCGTCCGCGTGGTGGTCGCCGAGGTGCCCGGCTCCAACAGCAACCTGCTGCGTCAGATGATCGACCAGATCCGCCAGACGGTTTCGCCGTGTGCGATCTTCCTGGCAACCGCCGAAGGCGACGACAAGGTCGTGCTCGTGGCGGGCGTCAGCCGCGACCTGCAGGGTAAGCTGCACGCGGGCAACTGGGTCAAAGAAGTGGCCCCCGTGGTCGGTGGAGGCGGAGGCGGCAAACCCGATCTCGCCCAGGCCGGTGGCAAAGACGCCAGCAAACTGCCAGCGGCCCTGCAGCACGCCAAGACCGTGGTCGAGGGCTGGCTGAAAGGCTGATCGCTCGCGGCGTTTTCGTTTCATCCCCGCAGCTTGCCCATCTTGCGAGCTGCGAAGCTTCACGCCCGTGGCTCAAGGCTACCCAGCAGGCGACCGACGCCCCGGTCGGTCGCCTCCACGTTTCCAGGCCAGCCTAAGACGTCGACTAGCCGGCCAGATGGGCCAAGCAGGCCAGCGCGGCGCTGTAATCCGGCTCCTGCGTGACTTCTGGTACCAGTTCGGCATAGGCCACCTTGCCGGCGGCGTCGATCACGAACACGCCCCGGGCGAGGATCTTCAGCTCCTCGATGAGCATGCCGTAGTCCTGCCCAAAGCGGCGATCCTGGTAGTCGCTCAGCGACATCAGGTTCGTGATGCCCTCGGCGCCGCAGAAGCGGTTTTGGGCAAATGGCAGGTCGAGGCTGACGGTCAGGGCGTGGATCTTGTCGCCCATGCCGGCCAGCTTCTCGTTGAACTCCTTGGTCTGCTTCGCACAGACACCCGTGTCCAGGGACGGGACGACGCTGACAATGACCGGCTTGCCGGCCAGGTCCTTCAGCGAGACGGTCTGCAACTTGCCGTCGGCAAACCGGTGTAGCGTGAAGGCGGGGGCCTGCTGGCCAACCTGCACGGCCGATCCTGCCAGCGTCATCGGATTCCCCTTGAACGTGATTGCTCCGGGCCGACTCATGATGGAATACTCCTTCGGGAACGTGGGGGGGAGAGAAGAGTTACGCGCCAAAAGGCGACTTCGGCCGGGGTCCGCTTGGATCCCCGGAGGTCGGGCGGTAACCGCACTGCGACGGCCGTGACAACGGCCCGACGATGGGGGAGTATCCCGTCGACCGCGCACGCGTGCAAGGGGGCGGTAGCGGCCGTTCACCGTGCGACGGGCCCCCCAATGCAAACGCCCCGCACCGTCCTGGGGGACGGTCGGGGCGTGATTTCAGGCCTTTCCCGAGGAGGGAAGGGAGCGTGTTTCGAGGGTCGGACGTTAGCTGAGCGCCGGCCAGTTCACTTGGAGCTGGTTATTGATTTCGCCGATTCCGTGCACCTTGCGGAGAACCTCGGTGGCCATCTGCTTTTGGAAGTAGGTGCCCACTTCCCCGTGGATGGTGACTCGTCCGTCGTGCGTTTCGCAGCGAACTCCCTTGCTGCGGGTCAGGTACGGGCTGCACACCAGGGCTTCGTGAACCTGGTCTGCCAGGCAAACTGCGTTCTCTCGAATCGTCATAAACCCGTTAGCTTTCTTCAGATACAAGGTCCAAACTTGGTCCGCCAAGCGAGAGCCTCCCGCGAACCCTTGAGCCCGCGGGGACGCTGCGCCACCCGTTTGCCATGTCGATATCGTCGAGGCGTCAGCCAGCGATAAACTTTATCCCACATCCGCCATCGGAAACCGGGGGAAAAGGTTCATTCGCTAGCAGCCTTGCCGATTGTCAGGTTCGACGCATCGCGAACCGACAGGCGACGGGTCTACCCGTCTTTCCTTATCGGCACAACATGGCCGCACAATCATGGCACGCAAAGAAACGGCGCGCCGAAAAAGAACCACTTTCCGTGGCAAAAAAACGTCGCCCGCGAAGAGCGTTCCCGGGACGTTGCCGCTAAGCCTGCGATTCGACGCCGGACAATGAGACTCTGGTGGGTGATTCCACCGAGGGCAGGCGTTGCCCGGGGCTGGTCTTCGTGGCCCCGGGCGAGCCTTCAGGGGGACGACTACAGCCATGCCGGCAGTTGGCCGGCATGGGGCAGTGTCACGACGCTGGCACGCTGGATGTGCGGGTGGGCCAGCACTTCGTCGATCGCCGCCTGCGGGGGGGCGCTGTCCAGGTTGAGGATCCCGATGGCTTCGCTTCCCGGACCGGCGCGGCCAACCGACATCTGGGCGATGTTCACCTGATGCCTGCCGAAAATGCTTCCCACGGCCCCGATGATCCCGGGGACATCCTGATGGGTGAAGATGAAGAGGATACCGTCCAGATAGGCTTCCAGCCGGAAGTCTTGCAGGAGGATCAGGCGGGGCATTTCGTGGCCAAGCAGGGTGCCGCCGGCCTGGAATGTCCCCAGGGGCGTGACCACCTCGGCGACCATCGACGAGCTGAAGGCACCGCGATCCGGCCGATTCTCGGCCACCAGTTCGATCCCTCGTTCCTGCAGCAGGACGCGGGCGTTGACGATGTTGACCGACTCGCCGAGCGCCGCTTCCAGCAGTCCGGCACAGAAGGCGGAGCTGACGAGGTTGGTATCCTTGGAGGCGAGTTCGCCGCGGTAGCTGAGTCGGCAGGCGTGGATCGGCCCGTCGCTCCACTGGGCCAGGAACCGGCCCAACCGGTGGGCCACCACCAGGATGCCACGCAGCGACTCCAGCGTCTTCGGATCGATGGCGGCCATGTTGACGGCGTGACGGACTTCCCCGGTGCTGAAGAAGTTGATCAGCAGTTGGACGGCTTCCAGGGCCACCTGCGTCTGCGCCTCCTCGGTGCTCGCCCCCAGGTGGGGCGTGCAGAGGACGCCCTTCATGCCGTAGAGGGGATGCTGGGCACAGGGTTCCTCGACGAATACGTCCAGGGCGACACCCGCGATCTTGCCGGACTTCAAACCGGCCACGAGCGCGTCCTCGTTGTAGATGCCACCGCGGGCGCAGTTCACCAGACGGACGCCCGTCTTCATCTTCTCCAGCTGCGGCAGGCCGATCAGGTTTTCGGTCTCGGGAGTGAGCGGCGTATGGACGGTGAGGTAGTCGAGACGCGGCAGCATCTCCTCGACCGACGGCACCAGGACAATTCCCAGTTCGGCGGCTCGTTCCGCGGAAAGGAAGGGATCGTAGCCGATCACGCGCATGCCGAAGGCGATGGCGCGCGAGGCCACTTCCTGGCCGATGCGGCCGAGGCCCACGACGCCCAGCGTCTTGTCGGCCAACTGCGTGCCCATGTAGGAGTTGCGGTCCCAACGGCCTTCGATGAGGCTCTGGTACGCGGGCGCGACATTGCGGGACATGGCCAGCATCAAGGCCATCGTGTGTTCCGCCGTGCTCAGCGTGTTGCCGGCGGGCGTGTTCATGACGATGATGCCCAGCCGAGTGGCCGCCGTCTTGTCGATGTTGTCGGTTCCCACGCCGGCGCGGGCGATCGCCTTCAAGCGGCGATTCCCCTCTAGAACGTCGGCCGTGATCTTCACGCCGCTGCGGCAGATGGCTCCATCGGCGTTCGCGAGAGCCTCTTGCAGGTCTTTCCCCTTCAGGCCCGTGCGGACTTCGTATTCGATGCCGGGCGCGGCGGCCAGCATCTGGAGTCCTTCGTCGGCCAGCTTGTCGAGCACGATGATTTTTGGCATGTCGGGATCGTCCGTAGTTCGCAAAAAGAAGGCAACAAAACAAGGGCGGGCACAGGAAGGTGGCCGGAATCGCCTGCGTTCCGGCTCGGGGTGACGGCGACCCATTCCACGGTGATCAGGAGTTCTTCTCGTGGAACTCCTGCATGAACTCCGCCAACGCCACCACGCCCTCCCAGGGCATGGCGTTGTAGATGGAAGCTCGAATGCCGCCCACGCTGCGATGCCCCTTCAAGTTCGCCAGGCCTCGCTTGGAAGCCTGCGACAGGAACGCCTCCTCGCGCGCTGCATCAGGCAGCTTGAAGGTGGGATTCATCAGCGACCGACTGCCCGGCTGGGCATGGCCTCGGTAGAAGCCGCCGCTGCGATCCATGACATCGTAGATGCGGGCGGCTTTCTTCTGATTGAGTTCATGCATGGCGGCCAGTCCGCCCACATCCCGCAGCAGCCACTGCGCGACCAGGTCGACCAGGTAGATCGAGAACGTGGGTGGAGTGTTCCACATGGAGTTCTCTTTGGCGTGGTGGCGGTAGTTCAAATACCCGGGCAGCGACTCCTGGCCGCGTTCCAACAGGTCATCGCGGATAATCACCACGGTAACGCCCGCCGGGCCGGCGTTCTTCTGGGCGCAGGCATAGACGAGTCCGTAGCGGGAGATGTCGAGCGGCCGGTGCAGGAAGTCGGACGAGGCGTCGCAGACCAGGGGCACATCGCCGACCGCCGGTTCCGTCGCGAACTGCACGCCCTCAATCGTCTCGTTGGACGTGAAGTAGCAATAGGCGGCGCGGGGGTCGAGGTCGAGTTCGGCATCGGTGGGAATCCGGTTGTAGCCGTCGGCTTTGCCGTCCCAGGCCGTGCGCACCGGCCCCTCCTTCACCGCCTCCACATACGCGGACTTGCCCCAAGCTCCCGTCAGGATGTAGTCCGCTGACTGCCCCGAGCCTCGCAGCAGGTTCATGGGAATCATGGAGAACTGCAGGCGCGAACCGCCCTGCAGGAAAAGCAGCTGGTAGTTCGCGGGCACGGCCAGCAGGGTCCGCAGGTTGTCGGTCGCGGACTGCAGGATGGCCTCGAAGTGCTTGCCGCGATGGCTGATCTCCAGAATGGACGCACCCGCGCCCGGCAGGCAGAGCAGGTCGCGCTGGGCCTGCTCCAGCACCGACAGCGGCAGGACGGCCGGGCCGGCCGAAAAGTTGTAAACGCGGTTCTTCAGGTCTTCGCGGACCGATGCCATCTTGATCCTCATCAGGTTCGTTCTTCAGACTTCCGGGACGCGATGCCCCCGGGACGGGACGCCCCCAGGGCTCCTCCGCCATCCGAAGCCCCTCGGTACAAACGGGAGATTTTATTCGCTTACCGTCTCCAATAGAAGGATAGGCTCCGGCCCACCAACCACCAGTCGCCGGCTCCACCTCTCTCCCTGGATCCCCAAGAGTAGTCCCGGCCGGCCTTCCCTGCGCCGATTCCCGATCCGCTGGCGGCCCCGGGTCGGCCTTCCCCGGTTATCAGGGGCGAAAGACACCATCCGCCCGACGTCCGGATCGCCCCTGCCAGAAGTTTCGCCATGCTGGGAAGTTCCACGCAGAAAGGACGCTGTGGGCGTCCTCGATCGGCCGGAAAGCAACAGACCGGAGGCTTCGCCCTCGAACGGCCCGGAGCCTCTGCGACTACCCGGCCGCCCAGGATGGCCGGCGTTTTGGCGATCAGCGCTGGGTCCACCCTCGCGGCGTCTCCACCATCAGCGGTGCCGTGCCGTTCGCGGGAACTTGCTGGGCCATGCGTTGCTGGAGTTGCGTGATGCGGTCCGCCACGCCCGGCTGGTACGCGTTGAGGGCATACGCCTGCCGGTAGTTCTGCAACGCCTGGGCATAGTCGCCGTCCGACTCTCGCAACCGAGCCATGGCCGCCCAGGCCCGTGAATTCGAGGGATCGGCGTCGATCGCTTCGCTCAGCGATCGTCGAGCCGCATCCCGTTCGCCAAACTCCTCATGAAGACGCGCCAGTTCGATGCGGGCATCGGCCGACCGCGGGTTGACTGTCGACCAGCGTTCTAGCAACGTAAACGCATTCTGCGGCCGATTGGTATCGACCAGCAGCACCGCCAGGGCGCGGTGGCAGGCGACATGGTCCGGACTGATGTCGAGACACTGGTTGTAGAGCGTCTCGGCCTGGCTGAGCATGGCCCGGTCCTTCGACTGCTTCGCCTGGTAGTGATACGCGGCACCCAGATTGTAGTAGGCGTCCGGATTGCGGGGATTCTGGGCGAGCGCCTGCTGGAACTGATAGACGGCCGCCTGGGGCTGTCCCTGCTGGAACTGCTTGACCCCCTCGACGTTCGGACCGGTGCCCGGTGCCTGGCAGCCCAGCAGACTCAGGGCCGACAGCGTCAACACCAGACCCGCCCAACTCAGACGCGCCCCGCCGATCGCCCGTCGGAAAGGAGTTCCTTCCTTTTTG
>CAZUJM010000262.1:0-7394 GCA_964620405.1 uncultured Pirellulaceae bacterium
CACGAGCGAGGAACCCACGGTGGAGCCTCGCTCTTTTTTTGCGCGCTGGCGGACCGGGGGAGTGCGTGTTACGATCGCCGCACGACGAGAATGGGGAAGCGGCTGTCCCGGTGAGCCGATCCGCCGCCGACCGCTGTTCGAGGAGCAGCGACGCGACCCGCAGGCACTTGAATCGCAGGCACACGACCAGCAGCCAACCAGGGGCAAGGGAGCCAGGACGCAGTATGAAGGGCCCGTTTGAGCGATTGAAATACGATCTGTACCGGATCTGGGAATGTCCGGTCTGCCACTACCGCGCGCGGTCTTCGGGGGCATCGACGACGATGGTCTGCTCCTGCCAGGCGAAGCAGCCGCCGCGGGAGGTGGTCGGCATGAAGCTGGTGGCGGACGGCACGCGGCGTGTCGAGGCGGCGGAAACGGCGGTCGCCACGGCCCCCTCGTTGGAGATGCCTGAATCGGAGACGCCGGAAAGGGAAACACCGAAAACTTCCGGTCCGTCGGCGGCAGCGGTCGAGCAGCCGAGGCGGGCCGAGGAAGGAGCAACTGGCCCTGATGAGAGGCCGGCGAGTCGGGAGGAACCGGGAGACGCTTCAGGTCCAGCGGCTTAAAGCGGCCAACTGTTCACGAAACCGAACGGGCACGCACGCTGCAGCGGAGGGCCGGCCGCTGGGGCGGGGAAAGCGCCGGACGGAGCAACTTCGTCGCGGGATCTTCGCCGTCTTTGCCAGTGGACTTCATTTGGCTCTTTTGTCATTATGTTTCTAGGGACGAAGGCCCGGTCCGCAGGACCGCGCCAGGATGTACTGCCGGAACAGTCATCCGGGGCGTTTCGAGGCCTTGGAGGCAGGAACCAACAAGAGGCGGCCGTGGTCTTCGGGGCGGCTGGTGTTTAGGGGCCAACATGAAGCTTGGAGTGATTCGTCGGAGCGGGACGCGTGCGGCAGCCGAGCGATCGGCGTTTACGGTCGTTGAACTGCTGGTGGTGATCGCCATCATTGGAACCCTCGTCGGCATTCTGCTGCCGGCCGTGAACGCGGTTCGGGGAGCGGCCCAGCGCACTGACAACCTCAACAACGTCCGCGGCATCGTCTCGGGAATGCTGGCCTACGAAGAGTCCAAGAAGACGTTGCCGCCGCTGGTCTACCAGTACGAGACGAAGAAGACCAATCCGCCGAACATGGAGATGACGGTCTCCTGGGCGTTCGTGATCCTGCCCTACCTCGACCTGCAGAATCAGTTCGACGCCTTGAACACCAAGAAGCGAAACTGGGAGCCGGAGAACCAGGTGGCGATGGGCACGCCCGTGCCGCTCTATGCCAGTCCGCGTCGCCGCGACGCGGGCCGAGCGCCGTTCGCCACGAAGTCGGGCGTCACGGCGGCCCTGTTGGACTATGCGGCCAATGGCGGCGTGATGGTCGACAACCAAGGGCAGCCGATCCGGCTGCCGAGTTCGCCGAGCGGCGTGTCGCTGACCGATTCCTACCGGCGCCGCTTTGACGCCCGGTACTCGGGGCCGTTCCACCCGGATCTGGCCGTGCCCCTGGCGGCGGTACGCGACGGAGTTGGCTCCACCATCTGCGTGGGCGACCGCTGGATCGGTCCGCCGGTCAGCCAGTATACCGACCTGTCCGGCATGCCCGGCGACAGCTTCCCCACCACGGTTCGTTATGCGAATCCCGACGACTCGCAGGTGGGTACGGCGTTCCCCACCGGAAACGACGATCCCTCCATCTTCAAGTTCGGCGCCATCCGCGGCAGCGACGCGGCCTTCGGATTCCTCGATGGCTCCGTGCGCTGGATCAACTACGACATCAGCCCGATCGTCTACCAGAGCCTCGCGTCGATCAACGACGGACGGCCGGTGCCGCCGCTGGACTAGCGTGCCTCGGCGAGAGCTCCACCCTCGCCTTCTTTTTCGCAACCACTTGCACAGACGCGTGCCGCCACCACACAGCACGCGCTTCGCCATCTGTGGCAGTCGCTTACCTTGCGTGGCGAGGTCGTCGAGGGATTCGGCGGCTCGCGGCCCTAGAACCGGGGCGGGCTGGTCGACGCGCGAGGCTTGCAAGTCCTTCCAGCCCAGTTCCTCGAAGGCCGGCTGTCGATAGAACCGCTCGGTCGTGTACCAGTTCCCTTCGACAGCGATCGGGTTGCACGGCGAGTTGCCGTGGAGAAGGTAAACGGTTATCGAACAGCAGTTGGGCAGGAGGTCGCGGGGACGCCGGGGCCGGGCGATGACGCCGCGCCTGGCGACCAGAAAGCGAGGATGTTCATGGGCCATTCGGTTCGCCAGACGACGGCTTCGCTGCAGCCTTGGCCAGCCCGCCTGGCTCGCTGGCTGCAGTACTGGCCAGCCCGCCTAGCTTGCTGGCTGCAGTCTTGGCCAGCCCGCCTAGCTTGCTGGCTGCGATCACGAGCAGGTTCTATTGGGTCGGCGATTTCCCGGCGAGGGCGACTCGGGGAAGACGGCGAACGGTTGGCCGAACGCTATCTGCAAAGGCAGGGGCTGCGGGTAGTCGGCCGCGGCGTGCGGATTGCCGGAGGCGAGATCGACTTGATCGGCGTGGAACGCGGCACGCTGGTGTTCGTCGAGGTCAAGACACGGCAGTCGATGGTGGCCGGACATCCGCTGGAAGCCGTGACGCCGCGGAAGCAGCAGCAACTGGTACGCTTGGCTCGTGCTTATCTCCGGCAGCACCGGCTGCTGGAGTGCCCGGTTCGCTTCGATGTGGTCGGAGTGCTCTGGCCCGACGGTGGCCCGCCAACGGTCACGCATATTCGCCATGCGTTTGACGCCAGCGGCAGCGAGGCTTCTTTTTTTTAGAAGCCCCCACACGTAGCCGGCACACGCCGTGTGCCGGGCAGAAGCGGTGGGCTGGCGAGTTTGCCAAGACGCGTCAGGGAGCCAGCCGTCTGGGCGACGTTTTCGCTCGGTGCGCGAGGGCGGCTGGGCTGGCTTGTGTGGCTGGTTG
The DNA here is from genome assembly GCA_964620405.1 of uncultured Pirellulaceae bacterium. Taxonomy (GTDB): domain Bacteria; phylum Planctomycetota; class Planctomycetia; order Pirellulales; family Pirellulaceae; genus CAZUJM01. The sequence goes on from CAZUJM010000262.1 coordinate 2,973, forward strand.
AGATCGGCACACGGCGGGTGCCGACTACTTCCCCACACGTAGCCGGCACACGCCGTGTGCCGGGCAGAAGCGGTGGGCTGGCGAATTTGCCAAGACGCGTCAGGGAGCCAGCCGTCTGGGCGACGTTTTCGCTCGGTGCGCGAGGGCGGCTGGGCTGGCTTGTGTGGCTGGTTGAGATCGGCACACGGCGTGTGCCGACTACTTCCACGGGAAGATAAAACGCTCGGCCAGCCTGCGGGCGACTGTGGCCCGCGAGGCATGCCGAGCGCGTGCGTCGGGGACGCGGCAGCGCTACTGGGCGCGACGGCGTTCCTTGAGGCGAACGGCCTTGCCGATGCGTTCGCGGAGGAAGTACAGCTTGGCGCGGCGGACCACACTCGAACGCTTCACTTCCACCTTGTCGATGCGGGGCGAGTGCAGCGGGAACTTACGCTCCACGCCCTCACCGGCGACGATGCGGCGGACGGTGAACGTCTCGCTGATGCCGCTGCCCGCGCGGGCGATGACCGTGCCGCTGAAGATCTGGATCCGCTCCTTGTCGCCTTCGAGAATCTTGGTGTGGACGTCCACCAGGTCGCCGATCTCGAACGAGGGCAGGGTGGCTTTGCGGGATGACTCACTGGCCAGAGCCAGCACCTTCGTGCGATCCATGATTACACCTTTGCTGAGTAAAGCGTTTCACTTGGTATGGTTGCTCGTCGCTCGGGGCGGCGTTGAGCCGCTGGCGAGGGACGCGGTAATGGGCTATTCGGAGGTTGTCGTCGGCCGCATGGAGGCGTCGGCCGCCTCTACGGACCTCAAGTCCGCGGAGCGTGGGGACGCCGCCGGCGAGCGCTGGGCCTCCACCTCCAGGAGGTCGGCCCGCCGCTGTTCCGTCCGCAGCCTGCTCTGCTCGGCCCGCCAAGCGGCGATCCGCTGGTGGTTGCCGCTGAGCAGCACTTCGGGTACTTCGTGGCCTCGGTATTCGCGAGGCCGGGTGTATTGTGCGCCCTCCAGCCAGCGGTTGCCGCTGGAGAACGAATCGTCCTGGTGGCTGCGTTCATCGCCCAGCACGCCGGGAACCAGCCGCACCAGGGCGTCGATGTAGACCATCGCCGCCACTTCGCCGCCGTTCAGCACGAAGTCCCCGATGGAGACTTCGCGCGGCTGCAGGATGTCAATGACGCGCTGGTCAAAACCTTCGTAACGGCCGCACAGCAAAATGTGGCGAGGCCGTTGAGCCAGTTCCTCTACCAGTCGCTGGTCCAGTCGTTGGCCCTGCGGCGTGAACAGGATCACCTCCGCCGCTTCGGGACTCTCCTTCTGGATCGCCTCCACGCATTCGACGACCGTGTCCACTTTCAGGACCATGCCCGGTCCACCTCCAAACGGTCGGTCGTCCACCGTCTGGTGCTTGCTTGTGGACCAGTCCCTCAGGTTGTACAGGTGGCACTCGACGAGCCCGCCCTCAATCGCTTTGTTCAACAGGCTTTGACCCAGGTATCCCGGAAACATCTCGGGAAACAGCGTCACCACATCGAACCGCATGGCAGGGGGGTCCCCGACGCGAGCGGGCTAGCGACCGACGGCGAACAGGGAACCGCCCAGGCGGCACCGTCCGCAGTCGTCTGCCCCCGCGTTACTCGTCACCGGATCCACCCTCGTCCGCTCCCTCGCTCGCTGCCGCTTCGGCGGCCGCTGCCTCGGCAGCGATCTCGGCCGCCGTCTTCTTCTTCGGCAGCTCGATCACCACGGGGGGCGGAGCGGTCGGGCGAATGGCCAGCCGCGCCAGGGCAGCCTTCTGGGCCTCCAGGTGCGTGCCGTTCGCGCCGTACTTCTTGATCAGCGTCCGGACCTTGTCCGACGGCTGCGCTCCAACGCTCAGCCAGTGCGCCACCCGCTCCGTGTTCAGCACGGCGCGAGCGTCGGTCTCCTTCACCATCGGATCGTAGTAGCCCAGTTCCTCGATCACGCGCCCGTCACGGGGCGACCGCGCGTCGGTCGCGCAGATTCGATAGAAGGGGCGATGGGTGCGACCCAGGCGTTTCATGCGAATGCGTACAGCCACAGTTCGTTTCTCCTCAACAAAACGGTTGAATTCGCGAATTGTATCGTCTGAAAATGGTTTCGTCGGTTGCCGACGTTTTTTTTGTTTGCTTCTTCCGAGCCTCGCCGCCGAGGATCGGTGGTCTGGTGAAATGGCGGTGCTTTGGTTGGATGAGTTGATTCGCTGGATTGAGTTGACTCTCGCGGGAGCAGGGGCAGCTGCATGGGCTAACAGTTCCAGCTACCAGTTCCAGCTACCAGTCCGGGTGGTTTAGCTGCCTTTACGCTTGCGTTTCCGAAGCTCTTTCTCACGTTGTTTTCGCAGTTTGTTGCGTTCTTCGTTCGTCAGTCGTTTGCCGGTGCTGCCTTTCTGGCGGAACATGCCCGCTCCGGGTGCCATGCCACCGCCAGCCTGCAGGTCCCGCATCATCCGCATGCGGTCGCCCATGCCCGCGCCGGCCAGGCTTTTCATCACCGAGGCCATTCGGTCGAACTGCTTGATCAGGTCGTTGACTTCAAAGTGCTGGGTACCGGACCCCGCAGCAATGCGTCGGCGTCGATTGGCGTCAATGATCGCCGGATTGCGGCGTTCGGCGGGGGTCATCGAGTCGATGATGCCGAGCACGCGGCGGGTGTCTTTTTCGGTATTTGCCTGCTGCATCATGTTCCGCAGCTCACCCATGCCGGGCAGCAGGCTGATCATCTTCTGCATCAGGCCGGGGCGGGAGATCTGTTCGAGCTGCTTGCGGAAGTCCTCGAGCGTGAATTCACCGCGACGCAGCCGCGCCTCGGTATCGGCCATCTGGTCCTGGTCGAACTCCTGCTGGGCCGTGCGGAACATCTCCACGACGTCGCCCATGCCCAGGATTCGGCCGGCCATGCCTTCGGGCCGGAACGGCTCCAAGCCCTCCATCCGCTCGCCCGTGCCGATGAACTTGATCGGCACGCCAGTCACCGCCTTGACCGACAGCAACGCCCCGCCACGGGCATCGCCGTCCAGCTTGGTCATGATGACCCCGTCCAGCTCCAACGCCTCGTTGAATGCCCGGGCGCTAAGCACGGCGTCCTGGCCGGTCATGCCGTCGACCACCAGATAGATCTGGTCCGGCTGGGCGAGCCGATCGAGCTTCTTCAGCTCCGCCATCAGTTCGGTATCGATCGCCAGCCGTCCGGCTGTGTCCAGGATCAGGACCTGCACGCCACTGGACTTGGCCTGTTTGAGCGCCTCGCCGCAGACCGCCACCGGATCGGTCGCGCCCTTCTGCGAGAACACGGGCACTCCGAGCTGCTGGCCGATCACATGCAGCTGCTCGATCGCCGCCGGACGCTGCAGGTCCGCCGCGGCCAGCATCACGGTCGCTCCGTTTTGCTGGAGCATCCGAGCCAGTTTGCCGCAGGTGGTCGTCTTGCCGGACCCCTGGAGGCCGCACATCATCACGACCGTCGTTTCGCCCGCTCGCAGGGGGATCGCCGAGTCGACGGGCCCCATCATGTTCACCAGTTCGTCGTGGACGATGCCCACGATCTGCTGGCTAGGGTTGAGCGAGGAAAGCACCGTCTGGCCGACCGCCCGGTCGGTCACCCGCTCCATGAACTCGCGGACGACCTCGAAACTGACGTCCGAGTCGAGCAGGGCTCGCTCGACCATCTGCAGGCCTTCGCGCATGTTCGCGTCGGTCAACTTGCCTTTGCCGCGCAGCGCTTTAAAAGCACTCGCCAGGCCTTCTTGCAAGGATTCGAACATGGGAGGAACCTGAGGGAAAACGCTACGCGGACCAGCAGCCCGAACGAAACGGAATCATCACGACGGAAACAAGACAACGACAACGAGGCTGGACGTTCCCAAGGCTCAATGCGAAGCCGACCGAGGTTCGACCTTGCCTCGTCTCCCAAACATCCAGCTAGCAGTCCACCGGCGCGCCCTTGGATTCGGGCCCGGCTTGGCTTTGGCTGGCCCCCTCCGGGGAAGGGGGTGTTTGGGGAATCCAACATTCTAGCCGAGCGTCGCGGCCTTTGTAAATGCGCGAAGTCACCATTCTGCAGGCGAAGCGGCCGCCGAATTGGGCCTCCGACAGGGGCGATGTTCGGTGTGGTTGACATATCTTGCCTGTCTTCGCTGGCCTGTAGTCGGCACACGGCGTGTGCCGGCTACGAGATGAGACGGTCTGTAGTCGGCACACGCCGTGTGCCGATCGGGGCGGGGCGCCGAAACGCGACTGAGGGTCGCTCGGTACGGCTCCCCAGTAACCTGCGGGCGGTTCCCGGGGCAGGGCTCGGCATGACGCTGGCTGGCAGGGTCCTTGTCCGGCACACGGCGTGTGCCGGCTACGAGATGCGACGGCCTGTAGTCGGCACACGCCGTGTGCCGATCGGGGCGGGGCGCCGAAACGCGACTGA
>CAZUJM010000262.1:7494-8613 GCA_964620405.1 uncultured Pirellulaceae bacterium
GGGTCGCTCGGTACGGCTCCCCGGGAACACGCGCGCGGTTTCCGGGGCGGGGTTCGGGATGACGCCGGCTGGCAGGGTCCTTGTCCGGCACACGGCGTGTGCCGGCTACGAGATGGGACGGCTACGCGAGGTGCTGGCTACGCGAGGTGCTGGCTACGAGGTGCTGGCACCGATCGCCCTCCTTGCTTTCCCCATCGAACTTTCTTCGCGAGTCGCCTACCTCCAGCAAGTGAATCCAGCGAAAGAAAAAGGCTCGTTCGGTTTGAAGAGGGCAGCCGAATACTTTTTGAGGGAGATCGTGCATCCTGACTGAACAAAGCCCTTGCAAAATTTTTTCCGGGCGCCGCGAACTCATGGTGTAAGATTCTCAGACGCGAGAAATTTCGCTCTCTTCTCCAGAGCCGTTCGCGTCGGAGAGTCTGCTGGCCTAACAGCAGGTTTCACGCTCACCGGCCCGGATCGCCTGGCGACCTGGGTGCATGAAAAGTATGAGGGGGGTCGCTGTGTTTCGCAGCCTTTTCATCGCTCCGTGCTTGCTCTGCCTGCTAGCCCAACTGGCGGTTGCCCAGGAGTGGGCCAACAAGATGTTCCAGACGCGCGTCCATGACTACGGGACCGTCGCGCGGGCCGCCAAGACGGAGTACGTCTTCGAACTCCAGAACCTCTACAAGGAAACTGTCCACATTGCGGCCGTCCGAGCCAGCTGCGGCTGTGCCATGCCCCGCATCGTGAAGGACACGCTGGGCACCTGGGAGAAGGGTGGCATCCTGGTCGAGCTGAACACGCGGGCTTTCCAGGGCCAGCGGAAGGCGACCATCACGGTGACGATCGACAAGCCGTTCTACGCCGAAGTGCAGTTGACCATCACCGGGTTCATCCGCACCGACGTCGTGCTGGATCCGGGCACCATCAACTTCGACTCGATCGACCAGGGCGAGGGGGCCGTGCGGACGGTCAACGTCAACTACGCGGGTCGCAGCGACTGGCAGATCCTGGACATCCGCAGCGCGAACACGAACCTGGTCGTCGAGCCGGTGGAGACGCAGCGGGCCAACGGCCGCGTCGGCTACCAGTTGAAGGTCCAGCATTGCTTGATTTGCTTGAACTCAGAACTGAAAG
>CAZUJM010000263.1:0-210 GCA_964620405.1 uncultured Pirellulaceae bacterium
CGAGGCACCGACGCATCCGGAACTGCTGGACTGGCTGGCCGATGATTTCGTGCGGCATGGCTGGGACGCGAAGCGGCTGCATCGGCTGATCGTCCTTTCACGCACCTACCGGCAGTCGTCGCGTCGTTCGCCGGAACTCGATGCGCGCGATCCGGAAAATCGCTGGTGGGCGCGAATGAACGTGCGGCGCCTGGAGGCGGAAGTGCTCCG
>CAZUJM010000263.1:220-8591 GCA_964620405.1 uncultured Pirellulaceae bacterium
CCGATCGGCTGGACTTGCGGTTGGGCGGCGAGAGCCTGCCCGTCACGCAGGATGCGGAGGGCAAGGCCGTCATTGGACGCCCCAAAGTGCGCGATGGGCTGCTGGCCGGAGTGGAGTCCGGCGGCGCGGAGGGAGTACGGCGGAGCCTCTATGTGCAGGTGCGACGCTCACTGCCGTTGGACGTGCTGGCGACCTTTGACCAGCCGGTGATGTCACCCAACTGCCACGCGCGACCTCAGGCGACCGTGGCTACCCAGGCGCTGTGGTTCCTCAACGACCCGGAAAGCGTGCGGGCCGCGGACGAACTGGCCGCCCGCTTGCTTCGCGACGCTCCGCACGACGAAACCGCCCGCCTCCGCCTGCTGTACGAACGCCTCTTCGCCGAACCGCCGTCGGAAGAGGAGCTGCGACGATGCGCGGCGTACCTGGCGGATCAGGCGACGGAAGTGCGGGACGACGCCGACCCGGATTGGCGAAAATCGCTGGAGGCGGACCCGGCAGCGGCGACGCGACGGACGCTCGCGACGCTGTGCCAGATCCTCATGGCCTCGAATCGGTTCCTCTATACTCCCTAGCCACCTCCGCGCCGCGGCAACCTTCCTCGGCCTCCCCTCCAGCCACCATCCACTCCCCAGGTACGGGACAGCAACCATGCTCTGTTCACGACGACATTTCCTGCATGGCTCGGCGTTTCAACTCAGCGGCCTGGCAATGGCTTGGCTGTTGCGACAGGAAGGCCTGCTGGCGGCCGAATCGACATCCACGCCGGTGAAGCCGGAACTGGAGCCGCAGACCTACGATCTGTCGGTGAAGCCACCGCACCATCCACCGCAGGCGCGGGCGATGATCTCCATGTACATGCTGGGGGGGCCGAGCCAGATCGACCTGTTCGATCCGAAGCCGGAGTTGATGAAGCGGAATGGCGAGGACTATCCGGGTGAATTGAAGTGGGACAATGCCGCGCAGGCGAGTCGCGAGATCATGGGGCCGGCGTGGAAGTTCCGCCGACACGGTCAGTGCGGGATGGAGCTTTCGGAACTGGTGCCGCATCTGGGGGCGATCGCGGACGAGGTGACATTGATCCGTTCGATGCACACGGGCGTGAACAACCACCTGCCGTCGAACTACGCGCTGAACACGGGTGCCGCCGTGGGGGGCCGCGCATCGCTGGGCAGCTGGCTGCTGCATGCGCTGGGCTGCGAGACGGAGGAGCTGCCGGCCTATGTCGCGCTGACCGATCCCCGCGGTCTGCCCCTGATCGGCTCGGAGAACTGGACGCATGGCGGTCTGCCTTCGATCTACCAGGGGACGATGGTGCGACCGACGGAGCCGCGGATCTTCAACCTGGAAGCTCCCCGCGCGCTGCGAGGCTCCATTCAGCAGCGGCAACTGGCGTTCCTGAAGCAGGCGAATGAGGAGCATCTGGATCGCTATCCGGGCGAACGGGAACTGGAAGCGCGGATGGCGAGCTACCAGCTGGCGGCGCGCATGCAGCATGCGGCGCGCGAGGCGTTCGACATCTCGGGCGAGACGGCGGCGACGTTGCGGATGTATGGTGTCGACCAACCACGCACACGCGACTACGGGACTCGCTGCCTGATCGCGAGGCGGCTGGTCGAACGCGGCGTGCGTTTCGTGCAGATCCTCTGCCAAGGCCAGGCATGGGACCATCACGGGGCGATCCTGACAGCGCTGCCCGAGCGATGTGGTGAGATCGACCAGCCGGCGGCAGCGCTGGTGCGCGACTTAAAGCAGCGGGGCCTGCTGGATTCGACGCTGGTGCATTGGGGCGGCGAGATGGGGCGGCTGCCGGTGATCCAGTTCCGCGATGGCGTGACGGCCCGCGACAAAGTGGGCCGCGACCACAATACTTATGGATTCAGCATGTGGGTCGCCGGTGCGGGATTCCGCCGCGGCCATGCGCACGGCAGCACCGATGAGTTTTCGCACCATGCCGTCGAGGGGATCGTGAACCACTACGATTGGCTGGCGACGGTCCTGCACCTGTTCGGACTGGACCATGGGCGGATGAAGTTCCGCGTGGGTCCGCGCGAAATCAGCCTGGTGGAAACACCGGGCGCGCGGGTGGTCCATGAACTGCTGGCCTGAGCGGTTCGCGCCTCGCGCCGCGAGGTGCGACGCGAGGCGTTCGTGACCAGCGTGCGTCGGCTGGAGTTACCGCGTGGGCAGGTGGTAGCCTTCGGCGTTCACGCGGATGCGGTAGACGCTCTTGCCGGCGGTGATGTAGAGCAGGTTGGCGTCCTTGCCGCGGCCGAAGCCGACGTTGGTCGGCAGTTCGGTGGGCAGGTAAGCGAGTTCCTTGCCCTCGGGCGAGTAGACGATGATCCCGAACCGTTCTTCCGCACGAACGGCCACCCACAGGTTGCCTTCCTTGTCGCAGACGAGTCCATCGGGGCCGTCGGACTTGCCGTAGTCGACAAGCACTCTGCGGAAGGTGGCGGAGCCGTCATCCTTCAGGTCGTAGGCCATCAGTCCCATGAAGCCCTTTCGCAGTGGTACTCCCACCTGCGTGGCGTCCAGCGGCTTGGGACCGGACTGGCTGAGGCGGTCGATGCTGGTGCCGCCGTTGTCGTTGCTGACGACGTACAGGGTCTTTTGGTCGGGCGAGACGCAGACGCCATTCGGCTTCCCGGCATCGGTGACGACGCGGTGCAGCGAGCCATCGGGATCGCGACGGTAGACGGCCTGCACGGGTTGGTCGATTCCCTCGTAGCCGAGGTAGCGCGGATCGCTGAAGTAGATGCGACCTTTCTCGTCGACCGTGATGTCGTTGGGCGAGTTCAGCGGTCGCCCTTCGAACAGGGCGGCGACGATATGTGTCTTGCCGGTCGCCATGTCGGTGCGGGTAACGCGGCGTCCGCCGTAGTCGGCACCTTCGGCCACCAGCATACGGCCTTCGGCGTCAAACTTGATGCCGTTGGACATGCCGCTGGGCGAGCGGAAGACGCGGGTCTTGCCGGTGTTCGGATCGTAGTGGTAGATCGTACCCGCCTCGATCGAGCCATCGGCCTCGCGGGCTTTATGCGAGAAGGTGATGTCGCTGAAATAGACCTGCCCATCGGGGGCGACGGCGACGCCTTCGGTCAGCACCCGGGCCTCGAAGATCTTCTCGAGCTTCGCACCGGCAGGAATCAGGGCCTCCGCGGCGCGCGATTCGGCGGTGAACAGCAGGGATGCGGCGAGCGCCAGGGAGGAAATGAACGACAGGGACAGGAAGGTTCTGCGCATGGCTGGTTCCTTCAAACAGGGAGATCGCGGGTTGGTGAACGATCACGGGTGGGTTGGAACGCGACGGTTTCACGCATCGGTGTCGAATGCCCGGATCCCGGGGAGACACCACGAGTGCCGGCAGGTACGAGGTTCGGTGAAACAAGTCCCCGTCGACAGCGATGGACCGTCGTCAGCGACGCAGTCCGCGCACCAAACCAAGGTCGTCACTTCCAGGGATCGCCTTCGACCGTGGCGCAGCTTTCCGCGACAACAATTCGATCGGGGCGTGGCCCGGCGTAGACCCAGAGCATTTCCATGGGGCCGCGTTCATCATTGATAAAGTAGTGAACGCGTCCCCGCGGCTGCATCGCCGTCGCTCCGTCGCTCAGAGAATATCGGCGTCCTTCGACGATGCAAGTGGCTTTCCCGGAAATGATGCAGATTGACTCATCAAAATCATGGTAATGGGCCGGCAGTCGACCCTGGTGCATGAACAGTCCGTATCCGCCGCTCATCTCGATTCCGGGAACCAGCGTCTCGTTGAAGAAGTCGATGAATTCGGTGTTGGGGCCGGCCGCGAAGCGCGGAGCACTGGCGAAACGCAGGACACGCTCCGCCTGCGGGAAACCGGTGGAGTCGGCGGGCATCATGCGCCGCGAGAAGAAGCGGTCGATGAGGGTGCGCTGCGGGTTGTCGGAGGCGAGGGCAACCTGGAAGACGGCTTCCTCGGTCGGGGAGACGTTGCGGGCGGAATGGGCGAGGCCGGGCAGGATGGTGACGTTGTCGAGTCGATTCAGCAGGTAGCCGCGGCCTTCGACTTCGACGACCGCCGAACCGCGGCAGAGCGTGATCGATTCGCTGAAGGTATGCGTATGGTAGGGAAGCACCGCGCCGGGCGCGAAGCGCACCCAGCCGGTGGTGAGACCGCGTGCTTGCTGCGCGGTGCCGACGAGACATTCGAACGTCACGCCGCGGGCCAATTCGATGCGAACGCCCTGGCCGATCGTGGTGACCGTTTCGGAGCGGTCGGGCCGCATGGACTCGGGGGGCCGCGGAAGCGGCTGCTGGACCGTGCCCTTCATCGCGCTGCCAGCGACTGCGGGACCGGGTACTGGGCTGCTTGGTACTGGGCTGCTTGCCAATGTGGCGCCGCGAACGTTCGCCACCGACGACTTGAGTTCGCGGTAGAGCAGGCTGGCGTCCAGTCCGAGGCCGATCATCTGGAAGCCTTGCTCGCGCCGCTGCCGCACGTTCTCATAACTGGTGCCGATGAGTCCGCAGGCCTTGCCGGCTTTGCGAAGACCGTCCTTGATGCGGAGGATCGTTTCGGCGACTCCGGGCCCCTCCCACTGACCGCGATACCCGGCGGTCGAGGAGAAGTCGGCCGGTCCGAAAAAGAAGATCTCCGCGCCATCCACCTGGCTCATCCGCGGCACATGCGGCACGGTAGCGATCGTCTCGATGATCGGAATCACCAGCACGTTTTCGTTCGCTTCAGCCGTGTGTTCCGCCGTGCTGTGTCCCCAGCAGGTTGCTCGTTCGGCCCCAATGCCGCGAAGCCCTTCGGTGGGGTAGCGCGCGTAGGCGATGGCCTGCCGCAACTGGTCTGCGTTCTCGACCCAGGGTACGACGATGCCATCGGCGCCGATGTCGAGTGCCCGCTTGATCAGGCCGCCATTGAGTTCCGCGATGCGCACCAGCGCGACGGTCTCGCTGCGCACCGTGGCTCGCAGGTGCTCGACAATCTCCTTCCAGTCCAAGTGCCCGTGCTCGGCGTCAATGACGACCCAGTCCAGGTCGAGGTTGACGGCCATCTCGGTGATGCTGGGGGATTCCAGGGTGATCCAGAGTCCGTAGGTCGAGTCGCCGGCCGCGATCTTTCGGCGGAGTCGGCGAAGAGCGGCCGTTTTCATGGCGTGGACCCGGTGGCTGGCGGCGATGGGAAAAGGGGTGGGGTGAGGCGGAGGCGGTTGTAAGGCATGGTGTGGAACGTGTCAACCTGAAGGCGGGTGGGACGTCCGGAGAACGACCGGGGACTGGAGGGGAGGGCGACTCGTGGCCACCGACGCATCGGGACCGCAGCAAGCAACCTTAGCGCAAAAAACACGGGGGCCGGAAAAGGCCCCCGTGTTCGTTTCAATGCCTGCCGCGTCGCCGCACCCGCGATGGAGTTATCCAGGGTGCGAGCCGACCTCGCTGGCGATCCGGATTGGAAAGACTAGAGCGTTACCTTCAGCGGATCCTGCTCGAGCTCATTCTCGTTCTCCACTTCGAGCTCCAGTTCGGTCTCCTGCTCGTTGTGATGCTTCGGATCCTCATCGACACGAATCCGCTCGTCCAGGTCCTTGTCCACGTGCTTGGCATCGAGGTAGGTTTCCAGATCCGTGCGTCCGCGGGCCTTGGCGGCACGCATGGCACGTCCCTTGCTGTTCTGGCGAGCGACATAGTGGTCCTGGCGGTCCTTCAGTTTCATGTCGTTGCGGCCGACCTCCTTGGTCGAAGCGGCCTTGGCGACTACCTGCTTGGCGGGCTTGCCGTTCGCCTGGTCGTCATTCGTGATCGTGCCCAGGCCAAGGTGGTCTGCGATCGCCGCGTTGTCGCTGGCCTGCGACAGTTCCACGAAGAACGACTCGTTCGCCTCCAGTTTGCTGTCGCCGCTGACAATCACCGTCACGGTCTTGGTGGTTTCACCAGGAGCGAAGGTGATGCTGCCTTCGGAGGCCGTGTAATCGCCGTCGGCGATCGTCGCCGTACCGTCCTTCGTCTGGTAGTACACCGTCACGGGTTCCGCGAATGCCCGGGACAGGGTCACGCGGAAGTTGGCCTCCGTCAACTGGGCAACGCCTTTCTTCGCACCTGAGGTGCCGACCTGGCCTTCGCTCACGCTGACATTGCTGATCGAGATCCTCGGCAGCGTGTCCGGACGAACCACGATCCACGAGGCCACGGAACGCGAGTCCTCCACGCCGTCGTTGACCTTGTATTCGAAGCGGAACTTGCCATTGAATCCGGTGGTGGGAACAAACGTGAAGGCACCGGTGCTGGCGTCGACCGTCAGGGCACCGCCGACCGCGTCTTTCTCGGTGACGATGTAGGTCAGCGACTGACCGTCGGGATCCGACGCCGGCAGTTGGCCCGTCAGCGTCGTATCCGGAGGCGTCGTCAGCATCGCACCGCCCTGCGCCGTGGGCCGCATGTTCGTCGAACTCTCGCCGATCACCAGCCGCATGGACGACGAGGGGATCGACGCGTCGCTCGGTCCCGAGAATCCGTACACGCTGCCGTCGAGTTCCACGTTGGGATCGGCCTGCGAGTGGCTGTTGACACGCTCCTCCGAAGCGGGGATGAACACGACCGAATGGCGCGAGTTAGTGCCCGCCGGGGTGTCCGCACCGGACGTGAGGCTCAGGATCAGGTTGCGTGTCTCGCCAGGGCCCAGCGTGATAAGCTGTCCCTGGACGCTTTGACGCGTCGCCCCATCCAGCAGCTTCGGAGCGTAAGAATATCGGGACCGATGGTTCACCGTGCCGCTGATGGCGTCGGGACCGTTGTTGGTCACGGTGACATTCATCTCCACGTTCTCGCCGGCACGCGCGTCCAGTTCCTGTCCGTTCTCCCAACCTTCGATGTTGACATCGACGAGGTCCGGTTCGGGCACATACGACAACTTGATGTCATCCACCCACATCTTCGCCGGGTAACCCGTTTCCGGTTCGCCGAAGTAGGGGTGCAGGTCGACATAGAAACGCGTGGCGAGTTCCCAGTAGTTCCCCGCGAGGCCCGTGGGATTCTTCTCGACGCGGAACTGGCTCAGGCCGCGCTGGTGCTGGGGGATCTCGTTGACGACGACATGAATCCAGCCGTCCCGAGCCTTGTCGTGCCGGAGCACCAGCTGGTGGTAGAAGTGCCAATTGTCGGTCTCCACCGTCTTGTCGGTCCCGATCTTGGCCGGGTCAAAATGGTAGGTGCCGATGTTGACGTTCTGGTAGGCCGTCGCGGAGGAGGTGGCTCGGAAGCCATCCTCGAAGCGGACCCAGAAGTCCAGGCGGTTCGCGCGGGCACCGCGGGGCAGCAAGTAGCCCTTGTCGCTGTAGGAACTGGCGATGCTGCCGCCGGCGGATGCGTTGCGGAGCACCCAGAAGCCGGGCAGACCCGCGTTGGCGTCCGGCGATTCGACCAGCAGCGCGTTGCTGCCATCGCGACCCTGGCCCTCGGCGAGCGAGAGCTGGTCGTGGCCACTGTCGCCCTTGGAGCCAACGTAGGTGGCAACGGTGCCGCCAGGCTGCGAGGCAAGCCAACTAGCGTCACGCAACGCGGAGTCCTCGAAGTCCATGACGACGAACTCTTGCGCCTCGGCAACCGTGAACGGCAGGCGACTTTCGAGGGATTCAACTTGGAAGTTGCGACGACGACGAAGATTCATTTTCAATTCAGTCTCTCGGGATGGCCGCCGCAGCTTCGAGAAGCCACGGTGCGGCGCGGTTGGAAATCTTGACGGTGCGAAGCACAGCAGGTCGCGATCTCCCCGGCGACCGGATCCGCGTCATCCGGCGGCGTGGAGAAAGCGTTTGTCCGAGAGCGGCCAGCCGTGTTAGCTGGTTGCTCCTGAACGCACCACCATTACGCAAACAGTGGGCCGGAGTTGCGGTCGGACGTGGAATTTGTGGAAAAGAGGATAATCCAGGGCCAATCCGCCCCAGAAAAACGCCCCCGGACGAGGCGCCGACGGCGTCACAAAAAGAAGCCCAGGTGTGCTCTGCGGCGCGCTACCGCTGGCGGTGATCGAAAATGCGTGCAGCGTCCTCTCACTTTGATACGCCGGCGGCCCGTCCCGAACCGGAATGGAAGAGTTTGTCCGCTCGAAATCCGCAGTGGAAATCGGCCCCAAGAAGGACTCGCCGAGCCCATCCGGCGGGACGCGCACCTGCCCGGAAAGAGTGGGCAGGGCTGCCAGAAGCGGTGATTGGCTGCCAAAAAGAGGCTGCCAAAAAGTGGCCGCAGGACCCGGAAACAGACGCGCCCCGGAAAGCGGCAGGCCCGTTGCGGCAGGTCGCAAATGCAGGACAGCCGGGCCGCTTCGGGGGGCTGTTTCACGCCTGCGACGTGGACGACTCCCCGAGTTCCGAAGACAGCCCTACCA
>CAZUJM010000264.1:0-5455 GCA_964620405.1 uncultured Pirellulaceae bacterium
AGCAGATAGAGCACCTGCTTGCGCTCCTCCAGCCCCTGCGCGGCATGGCGGAAATAGCCCACCACGCGTTCGATCGCGTCTTCCATGCCGTAGAAATCGGCGAAGGCGGGATACACGCGCACCGTGCGGTTGAGGAAGATCCGCGCCAGCCGCGGATCAGCCGAGGTATCCAGCATGCGCGGCTCGCCGATCGCGGCCACCATGCGCTCGGCCGCGCTGGCATAGGCCATGCGGTCCGTGCGGCACAGGGCGAGATAGGCCTCAAGCGACATGCGCTCCACGCGGGAGCCGTCGAACACCGCGCGGAAAAACGCCGCAAAACCGCTTGAACTATTGCGCGGACACCCGAAAAAAACTCATCTTGACGGTAAACGACAGATCGGAAAGATTGGTCGAAGCTGGCTGCATTATCCAGCGGCGCGGGGCGTATGCGGGCGGGAAGCCCAAGCACTCCGGCCAGGCCCGCACCTGGCTTTGCCCCCGCAATGATACGGATGTCCTTGATGCTCTACTGTGACGAAGGGAGTCGCTAATGCGTTTTGCATCGCCCGCGCTGGCTGCGGTGTTGTTCTCTCTGACCATGGCCCAGGTCCAGGCCGAACAGATCATTCAGACCCAGGGCTTCATGGGCAATCCGAACTTTGTCCAGCAGCTCGAATTTGACCGCTTTGACCCCGCCAAGGGAACTCTGAACTCGATCGAGGTGCGCGTCGACCTGATCATCGACGGCGGTTCGCTCTCGGTCGACAACGACGGCCCTCTGCCCGCTAACTTGGATGTTGAGCTGGGTGCGACCGCTGCCATCTCGTCAGCAGGCGTCCGTCTGCTCGACAGCGGCTTCATGCCGATTCTCTCCGGCACGAACGCGGTAGGCGTGTCCACGGGAAGTTCATTCAATCTGGCTCCCGAGAACGGCGACGGCGCGACCTTCGACCCGACCGGCCCGGACGGAGCGACGCACTTGGGCGGCATCGCCAGCGCGTTCGACAGCGCCTTCGTGAATCCCACGTTCTTCACCGACTACATGGGCACCACGATGTATGACATGCAGGTCGCCGTGAACCAACTGCTCGACTTCGGCGGCCAGGGGGGCCTGTCCGGCCAGTTCGATCCGGTGAACACGGAGGTCATGGTCACCGTCACCTACGATTTCAACCAGCAGGTTCCGGAACCGGCCACGCTGACCTCTGCCGCTCTTGGCTTGCTCGGCCTCGCGGGATTCGCCCGCAAGACCCGTCGCCGCAGCTGAACGCTTTTTCGTCCCTCTTCCGGGCGAACGATTTCCTTAGCGAACCATGATCGGAGCTTGGGCGGTCGGTGCCCGGTTCTTGGAGGCCGTTACCGGTTCGCCCTGGAATCCTTGCGAGGCGAACTCGCCCCGCAAGGAATTCGCGCGGCGACGCCCTGGGCCATCACGCACGGGTCCGCCTCTCGCTCCTGGTCGCCTCCTCCAGGTTCACGACAATCCAGGGGCTGAACGCGGCGATCGCGTGGGCGGACTCGGAGTCGCCCACGAAGACGCGCACGACCTCGGGCGGCGCGAGTGACAGGTCCATGTCACCCACGTACCGCCACTCCTCCTCAAGCGTCCAGTCCGTCGTCGCCGACGAATCGTCCCGACGTCCGGCGTCTCCAAGACGTGCTCGACCATCGCCGTGGCCCGCGGAGCCACTCGCCCCGGAGTGCAGTCGCTTGGTCGTCGAGTCGTCGGGATCCTGAGAGCCTGCGGGCACTCGACTGGATTGAAAGAAGGGCCGCTGCTCCTCCGCGAGTTGTTGCCATAGCCGCTGGTCGCCATACACGACGGGCCGAGTTCCTTGCTGCCGGAGCCATTCACGATGCAGGCAGATGCCGAACGGATTGAAATCCCAGCGGCCGAGGTGCCGCTGATAACGGTGCAGGCCGACGAACGCATCCAGAGGCTGCGCCGTGAAGCTCACGACTGGCGTGTCGCCGCGAACCAGTCGATGGGAGGCCCGCAGCCGCTGCTCGCGGACAATACGGAGGAGGGAATCAAAGACTGAACGTCGCCGCGCGTTCGGGTCGACCATCATCTCCACCAGGTACTCTTCGTCCGACTGCCCCGGCCAGGGTCCCGGACATTCGCGTGTCCAGTGACTCAGGAACCCTTCCATCTCGCCGCGAACCTCCGCCCAGGATCGCACCTCCCCCACGCTCCTGCCGCTTCGCCAACCCGACGATACCCTTCGCTCCGGGCAGTCTCCGATCGACTTGAATTGGTCCGGGAGCCTACCGAGTTCCTGTAGACGACGGGAAAGCGGGACGCCTGTCGCTTCACGACGCACGGCCCCCCGCGACCTCCACACGAGGTCCCGCTGGTAGGAGATCAACTCCTCGCGCGCATCGAGAACGACGCGGCTCAAAGGCTGACCGGAACGACCTGCCAGGTGGTCGAGCAGGTCCGCGATCCGGCCGCGGTCGCGGACGAAAAGCACCCGGGTTTCCTCTGCGAGCGACAGCAGCAGTGCATCACGTCGATCGTCGGCAGCCGCCTTCCCGGTTCGAGACGTCGCGTGGCGGCGACGTTGGCCTTCTCGGATCGGAGGCGATACTTCACACACGAAGGCGAACGGCGGGGGCACCTGGTGCAAGGGCACCTGGGATGCGGGCTCCGCGGCGCACGCCTCCCGCAGCCAAGCCTCGATACCGACTCCCGGCCGAGGCAACCGCAGTTCGGCGAGCCGGATCCCCAGCGGTTTCACGGCCGCGCGCAGCCATGGGTCGGCGGGGGTTCCCGCGGCGGTGAGGACCATCCGGTCGCTCTCCACCACATCCAGCAACGCATCGCCGAAGGCATCCCACCAGGAAGGATGGCGATCACCGCGCCGCCCCCGATGGGAACTGAGCAGGCAGACGCGCGACGACGACCAGAAGCGATCGTCGGCCCGCAGCAAGCGGAGTTCCCCGATGTCTGGGTCCTCCATCCAGCGAAGGCTCGTTCGCGACAGGCCCTCGCAGGCCAGACCGCTCCGCAGGCCCGCCGCCTCGCAGCTTTCGGCGGCGTTTTGCTGCCGCCCCTCGGAGTTGACGAACCGCGGTTCCGACCGGGCGGTTTCGTGGTGCCCTCGCTCAACCGGCGGATCCGCCATGCCGTCCTCCTTCCAGCAAACAGGCCGCACGCGCAGGACCACGCGTCTCCGACACTCCTGGCCCCAGCGGATTATCGCGAGCCTTCGTCGTTTCGGAAGACGCCCAGCAACTTTGGTCCGCGATCCCCCGGGCCTGCCCTGCAGAGGCCCTGGCCTGACCTGCAAGGAGTGGCGGATTCTGATAAGCTGACGCGCCGTCGTGATCCGCGAAACGGCAAGCAAGGCAGGAGGCTTCCCCATGCCAACGATCATCGAGGTCGACCATCCGCTCATCAAGCGGCATGTGTCCCAATTGCGGGACGTCAGCACCAGTCCGGAGCAGTTCCGACTGCTGCTGCGACGCCTGGCCGCGCTGCTGGCGTACGAAGCGACCCAGGACTTGCAACTCGCGCCGCAGGCCGTGACCACTCCGCTGGAGTCGATGGAGGGCCAGCGACTGGCGGAGCGGATCGGCATCGTTCCCATCCTTCGCGCGGGATTGGGCATGGTGGACCCGGTACTGGACCTGATCCCCGAAGCCGAAGTGTGGCACCTGGGCATGTATCGTGACGAGGTGACGGCGCAGCCAGTGGAGTATTACAGCAAGCTCCCCTCCAGCCATCCGGTCGATGTCGGACTGGTACTGGATCCGATGCTCGCCACCGGTGGTTCGGCGCTGGCGGCGGTGGAGTGCCTGCAGCGATGGGGCGTGCGAAGGATCAAGTTGCTGTCGGTGATCGCTTCGCGCGAAGGTGCCAGCCGCCTCGCCCAGGCCGCGCCGGATGTCCAGGTCTATGTCTGCGTGATCGACGAGACGCTGAACGCGCACAAGTTCATCGTACCTGGGCTGGGCGACGCCGGAGATCGCACGTTCAACACCTGAAGTTTGACGACATCCACGCGGAGCGACATCCAGCGGCGTCGCTGCTTCGCATGGATGCCCACCGGGATCCCACCATGAAACTGCTTGAGGGCCGACGTGCCCTGGTCACCGGATCATCGCAAGGCGTCGGCCGGGCGCTCGCGCTGGCAATCGCCCGGGCCGGCGCGGACGTCGTGCTCCATGGCCTGCGACGGGACGACGCGGCGTTGGAAACCGAGGAGAGCTGCCGGAGCCTGGGCGTGCGCGTGGCTTTCGTGGGAGGCGATCTCTCCGGCCCCACGACCGAGGCCGTGCAGCACGTCTTCGAGGAGGCGCGACGCCAGCTCCCCGGCATCAGCCTGCTGGTCAACAACGCGGGCACTTACGCCGACGTGCCCTTTTTGGAAATGACCGTGGAGTCGTTCGAACGCACGATGCGACTGAACGTCGCGAGCCACTTCTTCATGACCCAGAGCTTCGCGCGGGAATGGGTGGCAGGGCACATCGACGGGCGGGTACTCTTCGTGGGATCGATCAACGGACGACTCGCGGAGCCGGTGCATTCGGCCTACGACACCTCCAAGGGCGCCATCGAGATGATGGTGCGTAGCTTGTGCGTGGAACTCGCGCCGCGGGGAATCCGCGTCAATGGCCTCGCGCCCGGCCTGTTTCGCACCCCGCTCACGGAGCCTGCCCTGCGCGACCCGCGCGTCCTGCAATGGATGCGGCACCATACGCCCAACGGCGAAGTGCCGGGCCCCGAAGTGGCCGGGGAGGCGGCCGTGTTCCTGCTGAGCGACGCAGCCCGCCACATCCACGGCCAGATGCTCCTTGTCGATGGCGGCATGAGCGTTTGGCAGCAACCGGACCTACCCGACCCACCCGACGCCTGAACCG
Source organism: uncultured Pirellulaceae bacterium (assembly GCA_964620405.1). Classification (GTDB taxonomy): domain Bacteria; phylum Planctomycetota; class Planctomycetia; order Pirellulales; family Pirellulaceae; genus CAZUJM01. Next base: position 4,849 of record CAZUJM010000264.1, read on the forward strand.
CCTTCCGCCCAACGCATCTCGCCGCGAAGTCCAAGGCAACCCGCCAGGACGAGATACCGAAGCCCCGGAAAGAGACAATCATGGAACGATGGACCAGCCTGCTGGGACTACTGGTGATGCTGCTGATCTCCTGGGCCTTGAGCACCGATCGGCGCCGCATCAGCTGGCGCCTCGTGGTCGCCGCGCTCGCGCTCCAGTTCGGCTTCGCCCTCTTCATCCTCAAGACCGCTCCCGGCCACGCCGTCTTCAGTGGACTCAGCGACGTCTTCCAGGCCGTCATCGCGTATTCCCAGTCCGGCACCGAGTTCATGTTTGGCCTCAGCGGCGACGCGAGCGACTCGAAGACCCCCGGGCGCCTGACCTTGCTGCAGACCGTGGCCTTCGGCGTGCTGCCCACCATCGTCTTTTTCTCGTCGCTCATGTCGGTGCTCTACTACCTGGGCGCCATGCAGCGGATCACGGAATGGATCGCCGTGATCATGCAGAAGACCCTGGGTACCTCGGGGGCCGAGAGTCTATCGGCGGCCGCGAACATCTTCGTCGGACAGACGGAAGCTCCTCTGGTCATCAAACCGTTCCTCAAGGACATGACGCTTTCGGAGCTTCA
>CAZUJM010000264.1:5542-8578 GCA_964620405.1 uncultured Pirellulaceae bacterium
GCGACGATCGCCGGGGGCGTAATGGCGTTCTATGTGATGATGGGCGTCGACGCCGGACACCTGATCACCGCGTCGGTCATCTCCGCGCCGGCGGCGCTGCTGGTATCCAAGATGATGCAGCCCGAGACCGGGCACCCGGTGACACTCGGCCGAGTGCGCATCGACTACCAGGATCCATCCGCGAACGTCATCGAGGCGGCCGCCTCGGGGGCAGCCGACGGCATGAAACTGGCACTCAATGTGGCCGCGATGCTGATCGCCTTCCTCAGCCTGCTGGCGCTCTGCGATGGCCTTCTCGGCTGGCTGGGCCAGCAATGGAACGCATGGACGGGTTCACCCTCCAGCAGCACCTGGTCGATGGGAACGCTGCTCAGTTACCTGTTCGCCCCGTTCGCCTGGGTCATGGGCGTTCCGCAGGAAGACTGCCTGCGTGCCGGCGAACTGCTAGGCATCCGCACGGCCGCGAACGAGTTCATCGCCTACGATGGACTGAGCCAGTGGATGAAGCAGCCTGACGGCCAGCGGCCCCAGCCGCGGACGGTCCTGATCCTGACCTATGCCTTCTGCGGCTTCGCCAACCTGGGGTCGATCGGAGTGCAGATCGGCGGCATCGGCGCGATGGTGCCGGAGCGCCGCGCGGATCTCGCACGGCTGGGGATGCGGGCCATGATCGCGGGCACGCTGGCGTCGTTCATGACCGCCTGTGTCGCGGGAATCCTGACGCCGTGATCGCCGTGCGTGTACCAGGCGGCGTTCGGGTCAATCCAGATGGAACTGCATGGGCAGCAGTTCGCCGAGCGTCGTGCGCACGGGTGGTCGCTGGCCCGTCACGTCCACCAGCAGGATGGGCAGGTCGATGCCGCGCGTGAATTCGGCCAGCACCTGACGGCAGGCACCGCAGGGGGCCACGCCTCCCGCAGACGCCACCACCAGCGCCGTGAACTGCCGGATGCCTTGGGCAACGCCCGTGCAGACAGCCGTCCGCTCGGCACACTGCGACAAGCCATACGAACTGTTCTCGACGTTGCATCCGACAACCGTTCGACCACTGGCATCCCGCAGCGCGGCTCCCACGAGAAACCGCGAGTAGGGCGCATGGGCCTGCAGGCGCGCGGCCTCTGCCTGCTGCACCAGTTCGGCCCACACTCGTTCGTCTACTTCAACGGTCGGTTCGGCCATGCGTTATCTCTTGTTAGGAAGGATCGCGGGTTCGGCGAGAACGACCTCCGCGGATCGATCTCTAATCCCCAGGAAAGCCATGGCGGGCCCAAGGAAGCTAATACGGGCGAGTCACCACGCCCTCGACGCCGCGTACCTCCAGGACCAGCGGCGGACCAACGCCCGCGCCGACCGATTCCGCGATTCGGAAGGCCGACTGCACCCGCGGAATCACCGCCTCGCGGCGTGCCGCTGGCAGGAAGAGCCTCGCCAGCGGCTGGCCTCGCTCCACGTGGTCCCCAAGGCGCACGAGCATCTCCAGGCCGACCGTGGGGTCGATGGTATCGTCAACCCAGCGGCGACCGCCTCCCATCTCGATCACGGCCTGCCCGAGCAGCTCGCCGTGGATCGCCACCAGCTGGCCAGCAATCTCAGCGTGGATCTCGCAGGCCGGCGCGGGCGGAGGCGCCGGCAGCCGACCTCCTTGTGCCACGACCATCGCTTCAAAACGTTCCCGCGCACGCCCGCTGCCGATAGCCTCGTCGACGCGACGCTTTGCCTCGCCCACTCCTGCGGACAAGCCTGCGGAAAGCAGCAACTCAGCCGCCAGTGCATCCACCAGCTGACGGACGTCCGTCGGCCCGCCGCCCTCCAGAACCGCCAACGCTTCGTGCACCTCCACCGCGTTACCCACCATGCGTCCCAACGGCTGATGCATGTCGCTCAACACGGCCGTCGTGCGCACGCCCAGCAGTTCCGCGACATGGACCAGCGAATCGGCAAGTTCGCGTGCCTGGCCCGCGGTCTTCATGAAGGCAGCGGAGCCGAACTTGACATCCATTACCAGATGGTCCAGCGACTCGGCGAGCTTCTTGCTGAGGATGCTGGCGGTGATCAGTGGAATCGAAGGAACAGTACCCGTCACGTCGCGCAGCGCGTAGAGCTTGCGATCGGCGGGCGCGAGTTCCGGAGTAGCCCCGACAATCGCACAGCCGATCTGTTCAACCTGCCGCCGCAGTTCCGCGAGGGTACGCTGCGTGCTGAAGCCTGGGATGGCTTCCAATTTGTCGAGCGTTCCGCCTGTGATACCCAGTCCACGTCCAGAGATCATCGGGACGGCGAAGCCGAGGCAGGCGAGCAGCGGGGCCAGGACCAGCGACGTCTTGTCTCCAAGTCCACCCGTGGAATGCTTGTCCCCGCGCGGCGCTGTGCCGTCGGGCCAGTGCAGCCGTTCGCCGCTGTCGAGCATGCTGCGCGTGAGCGCCATGGTTTCGACGGGCGTCATCCCACGCACGCAGATCGCCATCGCCAACGCGGCCATCTGGTAGTCGGGAATCTCGCCCGTCGTATAGGCCTGCATGAACGCCGAGATCTCGCCCGGCGTCAATTCACCGCCATCCCGTTTCCGCGCGAGCAGTTCCGCGGGAATCATGCCCTGGGGAGTGGGGTCAGGTCTCATGGTCACCTTGGCTGCTCCAGATGCTTCCCCACGAACGACCGCGGAAACGAGACCGGCCCCTATCGCTCCGGCCCGATTCCGGCGGGGCCAGCTCTACTCGTCGGCAAAGCTCCCCGACAGCTTCTTCTTGCCCGCCTGATCGCTCACGAGCGACGCCGAGACGGAGTCCAGCAGTTCTTCCCAGGCATCCGACTCAAGTCGCACATCGGTCGCGGGAATCGCCGGCACGGCGGCCACCGCGGTCCGCGCCGCGACCTCTCGCTGCTGCAGTTCGTTCAGCACCAGCAACGCGTCCAGCGGGCTGATGTGCTGGTCCTTGTTCGTGTCCGGATAGGAAGTTCCCTCCGGCTTCGAGGTGACCTTCCTGGCTCCGTTCTGGTTCAGGTCGTTCAGCACCAGCATCGCGTCCAACGGACTGA
>CAZUJM010000265.1:0-8559 GCA_964620405.1 uncultured Pirellulaceae bacterium
TAGGCCCGCTCCTGCCTCTGCAACAGCTGCTCTGCCTGCACGCGCGGCTCCGGCTGCCGTCGCGACTCCAACTGCTGGATCTCCGCCTTCAGCCGCGTCCTCTCCTCGACGGCCGCGGACGCATTCGCGTCACTCGCCGTGCCCGTGCCGGCCCGTTCCAGCGTTTGCAGCCGCTGCTGCAGCTCGTCGATCTGCTGCCTCAACGGCTCATCCTTCTCCCTCCACGCCGCCAGCTCCTTCGCGGGCACCTGGGGCAGATGTCGTCCGCCCACGACATCGCGGCTCATGGCCGGCGACACGCGCGGGATGTCCGGCTTCATCCAGTCGTATTCGTCGAGCGCGCCCTTGAACACATCCACGAGCCGGTAGTAGTCGCGCTGCGGGATCGGATCCAGTTTGTGCGTATGGCAACGCGCGCACTTGAGAGTCAACCCGAAGACAGCCGCGCCCAGCACGTCGATCTCCTCGGCGATCACCTCCACGCGATCGGGCAGGAAGCCCGTGATGTTGGCCCAGGTGGCATCCGGCACCATCCGCAGGAACGCGGTGGCCACCAAGTTGTCGTGGATCTCCGGTGTAACTTCCGACGCGCCCGTGTAGTCCGCCAGTTCGTCGCCAGCCAACTGTTCGTGCAGGAAGCGATCGTAGGGTTTGTCGGAGTTCAAGGCGCGAATCACGTAGTCGCGATAGCGCCAAGCGTGCGGCCGATCCAGGTCTTGCTCGCGTTTGCCTTCCGAATCGGCGTAGCCGGCGAGATCCAGCCAGAAGCGGGCCCAACGCTCGCCGTAACGAGGCGAAGCGAGCAGCCGGTCGATCAGTCGTTCGTAGGCATCCGGCCGCGGATCGTCGAGAAACGCCCGCACCTCCTCGGGCGTCGGCGGCAGGCCCGTCACGTCGAACGTAGCCCGGCGAATCAAGGTCACGCGATCGGCCTCCGGCACGAACTCTAGGCCCTTCTCGCGCAGCCCTGCGAGGATGAAGGCGTCGATCGGATTGCGGACGCGCGAGCCGGATGTCCGCACCTGCGGCGGCGACGGTCGGCTCGGAGCGCGAAACGACCAGAAGTCGCGGTCCTTGTCCGTGACCAGTCGGTCACCTGCCTCGGTCGCCACATCCGGCCGCTCGACCACTTCCGGCGCTCCCGCCGCAATCCAGGCCGCGATCAACTCCACGGCTGCCGGATCGACCGGCTTGACGCTGGCCTCGATCAACCGCTCGCGCGGCGGCATTTGGCCTGCCCGCAGTTGATGAACCAGTCGGCTCTCCTCCGGTTGCCCCGGCACTATCGCCGCCCCGGACTTTCCGCCACGCAGGATGCTCGCTCGGGTCCGCAGGTCGAGCCCCGCTTCCTGGCGATGTCGGCCATGGCAGGGAATGCAGTGCCGCCGTAACACCATCAGCGCGGCCGCTTGGCTCTGCGTCGGTTCTTCATCCGCGTCGCCGCGTGGCCCGTGGACCGCCGACGGCGTGAATCCATCCTGCGGCGATGCGTCTTGGCCGACTTCCGCCGAATGCGCGATGGCCGCCGACGGCTCGACCGACTCCACGACCCATCGTTCCAGCAGGGCCCGTTCATCGGGCGTCAGGGGCGTTTCGCCCTCGGGCGGCATTTCGCCACTCCGCACCCGCTGCACCAGTTCACTGGCGTCGGCATCCCCCCAGCGAACCACCGGCCCGGACTCGCCGCCACGCGCCACTCCCGCCCACGAACTCAAGTCCAACCCAGCCTGCTGCACCTCGGCCCCATGGCAGTCCAGACAGTGCTTCTGCAGGATCTGCCATGCCTCGGCAAACGACTCGTGGACATCCGCCGTCACGGCCTCCGCCGATTTCGTTGCCTGCTCGGCTGCCGTCACGAAGCCCGTTTCCGACCATTCACCCGAAGAAAACGACACGAAGCGTGAAGCCTGGAGCGCGAACAGCAGGACGACAAGCGGCCGTACCCGCTTGGAAGTCGAGCGGCGTTGGGCTCCTCGGCAGTAAGCCAGCCATCGTCCCATCGGTTCGTGCCCCCCACTTCCGCATCATCCGAAGCCAACGTCGGGTTCGAAGTTCACGCGTCGTAACACCGACTCATGATCCGGACCTGAAACGGTCGCGTTCACCCAGGGAAGGTTTCCACGTCAGCATCCGCAAGGCGAGCCCTCAGCAGGGTAGTCACGATGACAAAGGCGTGTCAATCTTTTCCCGACGACGTGCACAAAAGACCCGCCGCCCTTCGGCGATGGTCCGGGCGGCAGACGCATGCCTCGGGCCTGACACAGTAGAGCATCGATGAAATGTGGGGATTGCGCAAGCGTTCAGGGAGGTCTGAAGCGACACCAGCGGCGACGGGCTCCTGCCGCAGCACTTCGCACCGATCGCCAACCCCTCGGTCGCATGGAGCTCCTTTGCGAGGAACCGCCGGACTGAGCCCAGGCCGGCGATTGGGGGATCCGATCGAGCAGTCGGGGAGTGGTAGTTCGCCGGCGCGCCTGCTACGATGCTTCTCCCGCCCCCCTTTTGGCGAGCATCCTCCGTTTTCCGGCATGCGTCGCCTTGCCCCCGCCCGCCTCGCATTCCTTCCCGGAGCCAGATCCCGATGTTCTCGACGCTGCGATGCCCTGCGTGGCTGCTTGCCATCTTCACTGCCATCGCGTTGGCCTCTCCCCAACTCGCGAGCGTTCCGGTGCTGGCCGGCGATCTGGCAGCCCGTTACGAATCGTTGTCGTCCGAGGGAACCGTGCGCTCCACGATCGAACGCCGCGACGCAGTCCCGCGTTGGATGGGCGGCGAGGGAGCGATGCCCGACTTCCGCCTGCCGACTGGAAACCTGAAGACCACATGGCGTGGCCGACTGCAAGTCCAGTACGCTGGTGAGTACACGTTCACGGCGGCGCGGCGCGGCAATGCGGACATCGCGATCGAGATCGGCGGCCAGAAGGTCTCGCTGGGCGTTCCGGTGAATCTGGAATCGGGAGAACTGGAACTGACGATCGAAGCCCGACAGGTGGCCGCACCGTGGGCGCTGGAGCTGTGGTGGCGAGGCCCGGGTTTTGCGGACGAACCGCTCGACGCACGGTTCTTGCTAGGACCGGCGGAGTCCGTCGAGTCAGCGGCCACGTTGACGAGCGATCAGATCATGCGTGGCGCGGTGCTGGCCCGGACGCTTGGATGCCAGAACTGCCACCTCGACGAGTCCGGGTTGATGCCCGTGGCGGGCGATGCGACGCAGTGGTCCGCGTTGCTGCCGGGCCCGCGTCTGGACGCGGTTGCCACACGACGCCCCGCAGCGGTGCTGGCCAGCTACCATGAGGACGCGGACCGATCCAGCCGCAACGAGGGACCGCTCCGCGCGGCGATCGCACGCTATCTCACCACGCGATCCGCTGGAGCGAAGACCGCACCGGCGACCGCTTCTCCCACCGCGACCCCGGCTCAGCTCGAACGCGGCAAGACGCTCTTCGCCGACTACGGATGCGTGGCCTGCCATGGACAGCCGGAAGCTTTGGAGGCGCGCGGCGTGGATGCGCGGGCGACCGTTACTCCCGCACCAACAGTGAGCGTTTGGGCGGAGTGGCGGCTGGAAGGACTGATCGCGTTCCTGAAGAACCCGCAAGAGAGTCGCCCGCATGGACGCATGCCGCAGTTCGGTCTGCCCGACGACGAGGCGCATGACCTGGCCGTCTACCTGCAGGACGCTTCGCGCCGAGCACGCAAGGAGGAGGCACGAGCCGGCACACCGCGTGGCACGAACGATCCGCAAGTGGACCTGCTTGCCGCATGGAAACAACTGAGTCCCGGTAACGCACCGCTGCCGGGTGTGACGCCGGCGGAGCAGTTGGAGCAGGTGGCACTGCGTGGGCTGCTGACACGTGGTTGTCTCCATTGCCACGACCTCGACGCGGGACAGGTCCTGCAGTTGGAACGCCAGCCGGGTCGCCTTGCGGCCGTCCTGGGCGGCGTGGCAAACCGCATGGAGATCGCTGCTGCGAGTTGGCGAAGCATGGCGGCGGACCGACTGCAATCCGGCTGCCTCGCAACCACCCGCCCGCCCCAGGCCTCCACCGCCATGCCGTCGTTTGCGCTGACCGACGCCGAACGCCTAGACCTGTCCGCCTATGTGCAGGCGGCGCGAGCATCCACGTCGCCAGCCCCCGCTTCGCGTCTGCAGGTGGAACTGGCCCACTTCAACTGTCAACGCTGCCACGAGAATGACGGCCTCGGCGGCGAAAGCCTCGCCAACCATCTCGGTGAGCTTCCTGAGATCCACTACTACCTGCCGCCGACGTTGACGCGTGTGGGTGAGCGGCTGCAGGAGTCGGCGCTGCGGACTTGGATCGAGCAGGGCGCGGGCGACCGGCGCCTGCGTCCTTGGGTGAAGGCGCGGATGCCCGGCTTCGGACCTGCGGCCAAGCAGATCGCGACGCTGCTGATGGAACGCGACCTGCAGATTGCTGAAGGACGTCGCCCCTCCGACGATCCGCCGGCGGAGGTTCATCCCTCACGCCCGCAGATCTCGGCAGTCGAAGTGCAGCAGCAGACGCTGCGCGTCGGTCAGTTCCTCGCCGGTTCGAAGGGCCTCGCCTGCCTCAACTGCCATTCGATGCACGGCAAGCTGGGCCAGGGCCAAACCGACCCGACCACGCGCGGTCCCGACCTCGAAACCACCTTCGCGCATCTGCGACCCGAATATTTCCAGCGGTGGATGATGAATCCCGCTCGCGTGCGTCCGGGCACCAAGATGCCGCAAGCGATCCAACCCGACGGCCGCGTGCCTCTCGCGCAGCTCGCCCACCTGCCGCCCGGTACGCCGCTCAACGCGCTCTGGACCTACCTCAGCCTGGGAGCCCAAGCACCGCTTCCAGTGGACGAAGCAAGCGAGTTGCCGCAGCCCGTGGCGGGAAGCAACTTCGTGCAGCGCGGCCAGGTCGACACGCACGACGCCGCTGCGGGTCGTGAAATCCATCCGACGCGCGGCCTCGCATTGGGATTCGCCGACGGCACGCTGCTCTACGATGCCGACCAACTGCTGCCCGTCAGTTCGTGGTTCGGTGGTTTCGTCGTCCCGCGCGACCAGCCCTACTACGGTCTCTTTTGGGACAAGGGCGGCAACGAGGCGCCCGACGCGACGTGGTTCGTGCCGCACGCGATCCAACTGCAGGCTCCCGGTGATGCAGCCTTCCAATCGTTCGAACCACCGCTGGAAAGCGACCCCAACACGGGTACGCGCTTCCTGGGGTATGTGCCCGGAAAGCAGGGCATTACCCTCTTCTATGAGCTGGCTTTCGCCGCGCACCGGGTGCGTGTCGCGGAGCAGGTGCGGGTGGAGGCACGCGGCGATGGACAAGGGTTCACCCGAGCGTTTCTGGTGGAAGGCGCTCCCGTCGGTGCCCGCGTGGCCCTGCTCTTCCCGGTCGCCGAAGCAGGACAGCGTGACGAGGCGCGTTGGAGTGACGTCGCGCGCGCCGCGGGCATCAACGGCAGCAGCTTGCATGTGTTCCGCGCCGCCGATCGCTGGCACTGGGCGCACGGAACTGGCGACGGCCAGCCAACATGGCAAGGTACGCAGCGCGCAGAACGTCCGTTGGCGCGCCTTGTCTCGGGCCCCGCCGACGCCAACGGCCGCGTGTCGCTTCGCGTCGACTGCTGGCGTCCTCGCGACACCAACCCCGAATTGCTCGGCCCCGCCGCGTTCGCCGAACTCCTGCGCGAGCCACCGCAACTCGATGCGCCCCAGTCGGTGCCCTTCACGCGACTCGATACTGCTGCGCCGCCCAGTACTGTGCCGCCCAGTACTGCGCCGCCCAGTACTGCGCCGCCCAGTACTGCGCCGCCAGGCCAAACCAGCGACCGCACCGCTTCCCCAACCGCAAACTCTCCCCAGGACACGGCGGACGTTCCAGAGTTCGCGGGCCGGATGGCGATTCAATCCGAAGCCGCGCCCGGATATCGCATGGAAACAATCCCGGCGCCGTTCCTCGGCGCGCGGCCTTCGGACATCGCCTTCGATGTCGACGGCAACCTCTACGTGACTGCCATGACCGAAGGCCAAGTCTGGCGTTCCCGGCGACCGCCGAGCGACCGGCCGGATGGCGTCGCCTGGGAACGTTTCGCCGAAGGGCTCGACCACCCGATCGGCCTGCAGATCCTTGATGGACGACGCCTGTTCCTCGCGCAGAAGCCGGAGATCACGGAACTGATCGACCGCGACCAGGATGGACACGCCGACTACTATCGCACGGTCGCCTCCGGCTGGGGCCTGTCGCATGGCTGGCATGAGTATACGTTCGGTCTCGGACAGGACCTCGGCCACAACCTGTGGTTCACCTTGAACACCGGGTACTTCTGGACCAACCCGGGCTACGTGAACCCAGGTCGATTCCGTGGCAGCATCCTTCGCATCGACCACCGCAGCGAACGGCTGGTCGAAGTGGCGAAAGGCTGCCGCGTGCCCAACGGCATCGCGCTGGGCCCCGAGGGAGGACTCTTCTTTACCGACAACCAGGGCGATTGGATCCAGAGCTGCAAGCTGGCGCACATCGTGCCGGGTCGATTCTATGGGCATCCCGAGACGACGACCGATGCGTTGGCTGCGGACACCTATCCAGACGGCCGCAGTTCGGTCTGGCTGCCGTACGACAAGAGTCGCAGCACGAGCGGCCCGGTGCTGGACGACACACAGGGCGGTTTCGGTCCCTTCGCGGGCCAGATGCTGCTGGGGGATGTCGGGTACGGTGCGAACCCGGGCATCCTGCGCGTGGCACTCGAGAAGGTCGACGGCGAATTCCAGGGTGCCGTCTTCCGCTTCATCGACAACCAGCCGCATGGCTGTGTGCGCATGAAGTTCGGACCCGACGGCCACCTGTACGCGGCCTCACTGTCCAGCGGCCTGGTACGCATCCACTACCAGGGGCAGACTCCGTTCGCCATGCATTCGATGACGATCCGTCCCGGCGGCACCGGCTTCCAGCTACACCTCACGCGGCCACTCGCCTCCGACGTGACGCCCGCGGCGTCCCAGTTCCGCTTCCGGCGCTACCATTATCTCTACACGGGCAACTACGGATCGCCTGAAGCCGACATCACGGAGGTTCCCGTGACGGCCGCGCAGCTTTCGCCGGATCGCCAGACGATCACGCTCTCGCTGCCCGTGGAGACCTATCCGATCGGCATGGTCTACGAACTCACGGCCAGCGGCCTGCGGGGCGACGAAGGCCAGGAGCTGCAGCAGAACCAGGCGTGGTATACCGTGCATCGGATCCCCAGGCCTTGACAGGCTCCTGTGTACAGAGGCCGGGGAACGCAGTTCCGCAAGGAGCAGGACCCCGTGGACAAGCATGAAGGAATCCGCTCCATGGTCGAACTGACGCAGCGTACTTACCGGGGATTGCACGACGGGCCGCGGCTGCTGATCACCGGCGCCGTGCATGGCGATGAGTTCGAGCCGATCGCCGCCATTCGACGGCTGATGGATCGCTTGGAGCGTCGCGATGAGGACCTTGGTTCACTGCGAGGAAGCGTCACATGCATCCCCATCGTGAACGAGCCCGCCTTCCTGCGGGGACATCGCTGCGCCGACGATGGCAAGGACCTGGCACGCACCTGTCCCGGCCGCCCCGATGGCAGTGTGACTGAGCAGATCGCCTGGGCGTTGAGCGCCGCGATCCGCGCGGCGGACTTCTACATTGACCTGCACACCGGCGGGACGGAACTGAGCGTCTACCCGCTCGCCGGCTACATGCTCCATCCGGACGACGAGATCCTGCAGACCCAACGACGCATGGCCCATGCCTTCAACCTGCCCGTGGTCTGGGGCACCTCGGCCGACCTGGAAGGCCGTTCGATGTCGGTCGCCCGCGACGCGCGTGTGCCCGCCATCTACTGCGAATACCTGGGCCGCGCCGGCTGCGAACCGGCGGGCGTCGCTGCCTACGAAGAGGGCTGCCTCCAGGTCATGGCCGAACTCGGCATGCTCGAGAGACCGCGGCCAGCCAGCGCCGTACGACACTTCGTCGAAGACCGCTCGCCCCGTTCTGGCCACATGCAGGTCTGCAACCCGTCGCCCATCGCCGGCTACTTCGAAACCGCCGTGGAACTTGGACAGGCCGTCTCCGTCGGTGATCCGCTCGGGACCGTCTTCTCGCTCGACGGCGAGCACCGCGAAGTCATCCGCGCGGCCGAAGCCGGCATCGTGCTGGTCCTGCGGACCTTCCCGCGCGTCCACGCGGGCGACTCCGTCGGCGTCATCATGGCCCAATAGGACGACCACTGAGCGACAACCAGTGCCCGTCCTTCGCAAACGCACACAAACCACCGTGGCCACCACGGCTAGGCTGAAGTCGCGGACCTACTCGACTGCCTGCCAGTAACGCGTCGGGCAGTCGCTCCCTGTACTCACAAGCGCGGGGCTTGGCTTGCGTGACAACGGCAGGCGACTACATCCTCCGTGACCTCAGTGATCTCCGTGGTAATCATCAGCCTAGCCGTGGCTAGAACCATCCCAGCCGAAGTGGGAAGAATGGTTGTGGTATGCGCTTACATTTCCTCTGCCTGGACATGAATCAGGTCAATTCGAGC
>CAZUJM010000266.1:0-5242 GCA_964620405.1 uncultured Pirellulaceae bacterium
GAGATTCAACCCGGTTTCGCTGCTGCCGCCCCCACCGCCGCCGCCTCGATTTGAGAACGAGCTGGCATCGGGAGTCGGCGGGACCGTCGTCGACGTAGTCGGTGGTTTCTTCGTATATCTGGCCATCAGTCAACCTTCTCCAAAGGCCCAAGGAACCGTTGAAATGCCTGCTGATACAACTTGTAGAACCGCGGATCGCGTTTCGCAAGCCAAATTGCATTCGCTCGATACGCCGCCGTGAACTCAGCATCTTCCGCTTGGTACTTCTGCATGTCACTTGCCGATTCCGCATTCAGGACACGGTTGAACTTCTCAGCCGACTTACGGAACGCAATGAAATAATCCAACCGCTGCTTGAAGTCCGTGTTCCCGGTGCGCTGGTAATCCTCGTTCAACGCCAATTCATACTGATCGAGCTCGTTGTTGTGGCGCGACATATACACGACCGCGCCAGTCGGATCGTAGGCGGGGAACTTGTCGGCCACCATCTGTCGAAGGCGGCTCTTTGTAACTTCCATCCCAGCGTACTTGCCCATCTCGTTGTTCGGGCCAGCGTTGAAATAGAACTTTCGGTTTGGATCTCGAGTCTTGGCGTTCTCGCGCAACTGCTCATCGAACATCGTGAACAACTGTGTCTGATACTTGTACGCCTCCTTCAACTGCTCCGACGGAGCAATCGTGGACTTGTACGGATGCGCGAATGTGTCGGGGATGCCCTTCAACTTCCAATACTCGTTATTGATGCCACGCCACGCAACCGTCCCTTGCTGCATCATGGTGTCAATCATCTGCTGAGCGTCCTTCCAGATCGGGATGAACCGCTTCAACAACGACATGCTGTCCGGGGCGGTGCGCCACGACTGCGGAATAAACAACTGCAACAACGGAGCATTGACGCCACCAAGTTCACCAGCGCTCAGACCATGCTCAAACGCGTTCAACCGCTGCACCTGCTCGAGGATCGGAAGATGCTTCTTCACCCAATCCGAGGTGCCATACCGCTGATCGAACTGATCGTAGGTAGCCAATGCCTGCTGCATGAAAATGATCTGCGCCGGCCGGTCCAACAGATACGCGCCTACGTTCCGGTACAGCGTCTTATCAAACGACAACGGGAAGAACACAAAGTTCGCTGAACGCTCAAGCGCCGATCGACCGACCTTGGGTCCTGCGCCGTAGTTGAAGATGTGAATCAACTTCTCGCGAATTTCCGGGACGGTGTGCCCGGCCTGGTGCAAGCGATGAGCGACATACGTTTCGTATGCAGAGCCGTTGTACAAATTGAAGACATCCTGCGCTCGAAGGTAGCGCTCCGCTTCGTCTGCAACATCGTATGCTTCCGTTCGCATTTCGGGGAATGCGTCGCGCACGATCTTGCGGGCTTGTTCCACAGCCAGTCGCCCAGCGTCTTCGATGTACTGCTGAGTTTCCCACTCCGTTAGCCCCTTCGGCAGAGACTGTTCTGCCGCCGCTCGAGCCTCAAGTTCAATCTTCCGCAAGGGGTGCAGCGTCGGTTCCACGCCTTCAAGGCCCATCTTCAAATTGGCCTTGGCTACACGGCGCAATGAAAACATCGGCGACAGATCAAAGCGCAATGTGTTAGCCGCCTGCTTGTAGGCATTCGGCATATTGGCGACCATCCAGCCCATCTTCTTTGTCGCCACAGCGCCAGCTACCGCGCCAACGGCCGCGCCCTGCGCTGCTGCCGATGCGACATCGCCCAGGTCTTCGCCTTCAGCGACTCCAACGGCAGCGCCAGTCAACCCACCAAGAACGGCCCCGCCGGCGGTACGCGACAAACGGCTGGACCCGGTGATCCACGTCGCCGATGCCCGGAACAGATTGTCGAGATTGCTCAATCCGACAAAACCGAAGGGCACGTCTGCATACGACTTGACGACCTCTTGGAACAGGAGGTTGGCTTCCTTCTCCGACCATGCCATTACTCGCGGCATGCCGGTTGCCTCGTTGACGCCGAAGTATGCATCAACCGCTCGCTGGTTCGTCAACATTCTGACAACCTTCTTGCGCGGCATATCCCGCAGCTGCAATACGCGCGACACTTCGCGATCAAGAATCGCTGAACTGCCGTGTTCTCGAGCAAACTCGTTGTCCCACGCGAGCATGCGATCAGCAAGATCGCGTTCCGACTCGAGGAACCAGCCTGTCGCCTTCGACATGCCTTGCTTCAACGCTTGACCTGGGGACCGGCCGGGTACGCCTTCAATGCGGTTGAACTTTCCAGACCGGCCTGCCTGCAAGAACCCTTCAATGCTCTTGCTATCCACGCCAGGTCGCATCGCGTCCGCACGCGACAACCACTTGGTAAACCGTCGCAATCGGCTAGCCGTCTGCGATGCTGTCACCGTGGAGTTCGTAACCATCTGCGGCCCGAATCCGCTATTGGCCACAGCCGTGCTGATCCATCCCGATCGGTCCCAATTCAAGTCGCCTGCAAGATTCTTGGGCACCGTCAAGAACGACAAGTCCTTACCGACGACCAACTTGTAACCAAGGGTGTTGAGCCGAGCGACAGCATCGTGGACGGCCGGCGACGCATGATCGGCCAGCACCACATCGCCAACGAGCTTGCGTGTCTCGTTTCGCATTTCCTTCAACAGGGCGGGGACATCCTTAGCGCTCGCGTATGCGCGGCCCTGCTCGCGCCCCCATCCAAAAGTTTCAAACGCGTAATCAAGCATCTTGTCAAGCAGTTCGCCTGCTTGACGCTGCGCCGACGGCACGGCAGCAAGTTCGGCCGCCTCGCCCTCTGCCACTCGACCGTATGCCGCACGCAGAATTTCACGTTCCGCGTCCGAATAGGTTTCCCACGCAGTCGGATCAGCGATCAACTCGTTGTGGAGCAGCCCACGGTCGGGCCAGACCTCCGGGTTGATTTCGTGAAGAGCGGCCCACTCATCGGGCGTCAACGCTCCCGATCGCAACTCGCGAGTCAGGTGCCAGTCTCGAGCGAACTGTGCTTGCTCCTCGGGCGGCAGCATGTCGTATTCAAACGACATCTCGGGCGAATCAGGAGCATCCCGGCCAGTAAGGATCTGATTCTGCTCGCGCTCTGCCTTGGCCGCTTCCTGAATGGTCTGCCATTCAGCTTCAAACTCGTTGATATCGCCTGCCGCTGCCTCCTGCGTAACGACCTCGTTGCCAGCGATACCGACATGGTGCAGTTCGTCGCCGGCTACAGCGTCCTTGCCAACGAACAGACCAGCGTCTTCCAGTTCCCTAGCAGTCTGCTTGATGCGGGCCTTATGAGCTTCGAGCGCCGCTTGAGCAGCTTTGTAATCGGCATTGGCCTGTTGCGTGGGAGTAAGCGGTTCCGGGCCGCGCAATCGAGCAGCGAGCCCCTCACGGGCAACCGGTTCCATCACCGGGCCCGCCTCGCGAGCAGCCTCAGCAGCAGTCAACTCTGCTCGAGAACGAGCCACCGCGCTCGTCAACTCGCCAGGCACCTGCGGATTCTCCAACGGAGTGATCGGACGGGCCTCCAACGGAAACCGTTCTGCGACCGTCCGGCCTTCCGGCAAGTACTCCGTACCCCGCTGGCTAGCCCAATGGTGAACCTCATCCCACGCGCGGCTCACATCATCAATGGCCTTATCCAGCACCTTCTTCTGGCTACGAACATTGGCCGACGACTCGGCCAACTTGTATCGCAACTCTCGACGAACACGATCCTCATCAGCCTTGGTCCACGGGACCTGCTCAGATTCAGGACGAGCCTTATTCGCTGCATCAACATCAGCCTTGGCCTTCGCAATCGCTTCCTGCTCTGCTTCAGCCAACGTCCGCGGATCCATCCCAAGATCCAACGCACGGAACTCATGCGAAGTCGGAACGCCCGCAGCAGACGCCCGCTCACCAATCTGCACGTCGTACTGGCGCGCAGCCTTCTGGCCCGCCGCCTTGATACGCGCGTCCCGCACACCCTTCGGTTCCTTACGGATGACCTTCGCCGCTTCCGCATTAGCGGCCTCATCAAACGCGGCTTGACGCCCGGCCTGGTATTCCTCAGCGGTTATGCCTGCGAGAACCGCACGTTCCTCCGTTGATGCACCCGACACAAACCCCTTGCGAGCCTTCGCAACCGAACGCTCCGCAGCAGACTGTGCCTTCCCTGCGGCACGCGCCTTCTTCTCCAGACCGCCCAACTCAGCATGAGTCGTGCTAATCCGTTCCTTCTCTGCGAGCTTCTGCTCCTCGAGATATGCCTTCTGCAACTCTCGTTCGGCCTTCGCCACGGCTCGTTCTGCGGCAGCAACGGCGCGACGCTTCTCAACAACCGTGGCTCCCAACTGCGTCTGCTCGGCGCGCTTGGCGACCTTGAGCGCTTCCTTCGCAGTATTGACCTTGTCCTGCAAGATCGGGATCTCATTGACTGCCGACAATTGGCCGGCGTTGAGAACACTCCAGTCCTGTCCAATCGACTGCAACTCCGACTGAAGAATCGGAAGAATCGTGTCTTGGAAATGATCTGACGCATCGATGTAGGCGTTCGCGTCACGGAAGAACTGATTGGCAAACTCGCCCTCGCCGATCACCGGCCCAAGATTCCGGCCAGCCGTGTACCGGTTGTAGTCACCCATCAACCACACAACAAAATCGTCGTTGTTCATATCCGTAAACGCGCCCTTGATGGCCTCGCCCAACAATTCGGGATCAGCCAACAAATCATGCTTGAGCTGCCGAATGCCGTCCTCTCGAGCCTTCGCAGCAACGCTGGCAAATTCCTCTTCCGGGATATCCATGGTGCCGGCAACGACTTCTTCGCCCTTAGCCAACGCTTGCTTCGCGATGTACTTCTGGACGGCTTCTTCTGTTGTGACCGACGCGTCGTACAACCTGGCGGTCTGCGTCTGGATCACATAATCAATGACCTTCTTCATGACCCACCGCTGAGCGCGATTCTGGCCATCGCCATTCTTGCCGCCGACATACTTGACCAGCGATTCCCACGACGCGTCCTCAACGCCAATGCCCTTGGCAAATCGTTCCCACATCTGTGGAACGCCCATGGTCATCATCGACTGCTCGATTCGCGCCGATGTCTGCTGCGCGGCCATTGCTGCCGCTTCGCCGGCCTTGACGCCCGGCACCGCGCCGTGCAACGGCGCGTGCAAAAAGAACATCAGGTTGTCAATACTCGCGTTGAACGGGCCCCAATGCGGCATGGCCCGAATCAATTCGGCATTCTTCTGATCCAGCCACGTTTCCTGCTGAATTTGTT
>CAZUJM010000266.1:5252-8452 GCA_964620405.1 uncultured Pirellulaceae bacterium
ACCCGAGACAAGGCGCGTGAGAATGCCTTGGTTCAACGTCTTCTGAAACGCAGTACCCGCAGCTCGCACAGCTCCATACCGATAAGGCGTTGCGGCAAGAGTGCGGAACTTGTAGTACTTGGACGCAAGATCAACGAAATTCGCATCCATCCGCTCGGTTGTGCCGGTCAACAAATGCCCGAGGTTGCCGTCGTAATGCCATCCAAACTTCCCCTTGATTACAGGGAGTTCTTCGGCAGCATGCGGAATATTGCGAAACACATTCGTCGCCGGCGCGCCGCCCTCCTCAAATGTGCCAGCGATAGCACCAGGCAACGCCGATTCGGTTTCCATCGTCGCAGCAGGCCGGATTACGCGCGCGCCAAACAGCGATCGTCCAATTACGCCAGGCGTTCGAGCATTCGCAGTTTCGACATACCCAAGGCCCAATTCCTTGCCAACCGAATAGGCCGTGCTGCTCGCCGCCTTCGCAAACGATGTGAGCAAGAACATGGTGCCAATGTCAGACAACGCTGAATGTGTCCACTTCCAGCCGTCATCGATGTTCGCCCAGTCTTCGTTCTTGCCTCGCCCGGGCGTTACGCCCCACGACCGCGCCACTTCTCGAGCAGTCGTGTCGTTCATCAATGCATTCTCAACATTGGCCATGGTTTCAAACATGGACCGGGCAGCGTGCTGTCGCATCTGCTGGAACGACTGATCGCCGAACATGACATCGTTGATGCCAAACGCTGCGTATGCTCCAATGCCCTCTACGCCGCCAATCGTTGTCGCGGCAAGATGGCGAACATCGCCGGGCAAACCCTTGGCAAAGTTGATGATTGCGTCAAACGCCTTTACCGGCAGCGCCGCAGCGGTCCACTTCAACGCTTCGTTGAATGTAAAACCTTTACCGCCGCCTCGAGACAACGCCTCTTCGTGGGCGTCGCGTCCGTACTCATACATTGCGGCTTGCCACTCGGAATCCCACACGCCCGTCACGGGACGGGTGATGTAGCCCTCCTTCACCAACTTGCGTTGCACCTTGGTGACATCTTGTTCCGCTACCGGAAGCGGACCCGTAGCCCCGTTCAGATATCGCGCGACCTTCATCGGAGTGTTCGGCTGCTCATACAGCCGACCGTCATCGAAGTAGCCAGCTAGAGGGCGTGCAGAGTGCGTGACTTTGGCATCGCGTAGGCGCGACGCCATCGAGTCCGCTTCATCGGGGTTGATCGCTGTCTGAGCAATGGCAAACGAGGACTGTGCGTCCATCCAGCCATGGTTCTGTGCCAGACGCTGCACGTTCGCAGTAAAGAGATCCTGCATGAGTATCAGCCGAACCGACGCTGGTGCAGCGCCGTCTGCGCGTAAGCCAACAACCGCTTCGTCTGCGGATCCGCAGCATCACCAAGAGCCTGCAACGCCGCAACACCCTTCAACAACAGACCATCCGGCCCCGGCTGGTTCAAAACCTCCGGGCCAGCACCAGGCCCACCCATCATTCCGTGAGTCAATGGCTCATCAGGTCGAGCAGTCGGCGCATTCAAACCTGTCGGCATCTGAAACGCCTGCGCCTGCGGCAACACCTGCGCCATATTCACCGGAGTCGGACCAGCCTGCTGCTGGGGCAACGGGACAGCCTGCTGAGCCTGCTGAGACTGCTTCGCCGCCCCGTACTTGCCGCCCGTCGGTGTCTTCACCGGCTGGGCCAGCATGTCAGTCCGATTCGGACGCGCCTTACGGGGCATTCGACGTACTCCTCAACGCTGCCATCAACGCCGACGCATTCTGAAGACCCTCCGGAACCGGCTGATTCGGCGGTGCCGGCGCACTCTCAGCGCCCATCCCCGGCATCGCCAACCCGGGCTGTTCCTCCGGGGCCGTCGCCTGCCCCGGCTGCGGCGGGGGAGCCTGCGCCGCCTGCCTCGCTCGAGCAGCCTCATCGGCCTTCAAGATCGCATCAGGGACTGCCACGCCCTGCTGCACGAACTTGATGACTTGGGCAACGTCGATCGCTGGCATCTGACCTGATACCGCCTGCTGCAACACGGACTGCAACAACGCATCCGTGAGCTTCTCCTTGACGATCCCGTCCTCTTCCTGCTCCGGGTTATCAATCAACGGGTGTTCCATGCGTGCCGTCTTCTGCGACACAAGGCCCGCACCCACCAACTGTGCCAACGCCACGGTGATCTGGCTCATGTCGGTCCCCGGGAACGAGTACGACACGCTGTTGTGCGTCGCCTCAAAGTGCTTCGACGGCGTGTACTCGACCACACCCTGATCGCCACGCCACCCGGAGAACACCGTGAACGTCTTATTCGGCCAGTAGCCCTTCTCAACCTCAAGGATCGCCGGGTTGATACTGCGCTCAAGGGCGCGGGACATGATGTCCTGCAACTCGGCGACCATCGGGTCCACAGCAAATGCACCGATCGTGTCGATTGCTCGACCGGTACGCAATGCGTTCGGGTTGTCGCCGCCATACAGCGGAGTTGCACCGGATGCCATGCGCCCAGCTCGCTCGAGGCCGCCCATGACCCGCTCAGTCATCGGACCTGGGGTCGTGTGCAACATCTGCAACCCGCGAACACCGGTCAGCAGGTTCACTTCCCCGCTACGACCGTCCTTCCATTCGCCGCCGATGAGTTCGGGAACACGGTTCTCGTCACCGATGACGGCGATATCCGGGAAGATGTCCTTCTCTGCGGCAAGAACGTCAAGGGCCATGAGCTTGGCCATCCAGTCCACGATGCCGACGATGCTGTCCATCTGGCCGGCGATGCGGTCCAGCGTGATGCGCTGCGGGATCGCAACGGGGACCATGCCCGCCCGGTTCGGCCAGCGACGCAGTTCCATGCCACCGGACTTGCTGATATCGCCCTGCTGCAACGAGGTTTCTCGAGGACCGAGGATACCGATGACGATGTAATCCTCATCGATCCACTCGACAATGTCCCACAACTGCTCCACGGGCGTGTTCTGCCCGGGACCAGGCCGACCAAGAACGTATTCCCGTGCCTCCGGGTAGTTACGGGCAATCCAATGTGCCGATCGGCCGTACACGAACCCAACGTTGCGAGGAGGATCCACCATCTCCGGGGCACGCAACTCCGGGTATGCGGTCAGGGGATCACGCAGTTCGATCCGGGCGCGTCCCTTGTCGTGATCGGGCATCACAACCATTGAGAACGTCGCATACCCGCTCAACTGGCGAA
>CAZUJM010000267.1:0-8414 GCA_964620405.1 uncultured Pirellulaceae bacterium
ATCGGGCAGATGCGGCCGTAGTGCGAGATGTGCACGTCACGCACCTCGAAGCCGGCTCGCTTGCGATTCAAACCGCCGGGGCCGAGTGCCGAGAGCCGGCGCTCGTGCGTCAGCATCGACAGCGGGTTCGTCTGGTCCACGACCTGCGAAAGCTCGCCGCGGCCAAAGAAGTACTCGATCGCCGCCGAGATGCTCTTGGGATTGATCAGGCTGCGCGGCGTCATGTCCTCGACGTCCTTCAGGCTCATCCGCTCCTGCACCGTGCGGCGCAGCTTGAGGAAGCCCTTCCGGAGTTCGTCGCAGGCCAGTTCGGAGATCGTTCGCAGGCGACGATTGCCCAGGTGGTCGATGTCGTCGATCTCGGCCGTGCCCGTGCCGGAGGTCAGGTCCAGCAGGTAGGCGATGGAGGCGATGAGGTCTTCCGGGCGAAGCGTCATCTCCTTCTCGGAGACGCCCAGGTGCAGCTTGCGGTTGATGCGGAAGCGGCCGACGCGACCGAGGCGGTAACGGTTGACGTCGGTGAACTTCTCGGCGAACAGCTGTCGCGCCTTCTCCAGCTGCGGCGGGTTGCCCGGACGCAGGCGCTGGTAGATCCGCAGCAACGCTTCCTCGTGGCTGGAAGTCGAATCGTCCGCGAGGGCGTTGAAGATCAACGGAACCTTCGGCGGCACGATCACCTCCACCTTGGCGACGCCCGCCGTGCAGATCGTCTCGGCCGCGTTCTTCGTGATCTTCTGGCCCGCCTCGACGATGATCTCGCCAGCGCGATCCGATTTCGCCGGATAGACGATGTCGTCGACCGCGATCTTGCCCTCGATCTTGCTGACGCTCCGTCCGTCCGTGATCTTCTCCACCGTTGACTCGTAGAACGCCCGGATCAGCTCCGCGTCGTTCCCATACTTCGGATCCATCGCCCGCAGCAGCGTCATCGCCGAGAACTTGCCGCTCTGGTCGATGCGGACCGTCAGACTGTCCTTCTTCGTGACGTTCACTTCAATCCAGCTGCCACGCTCGGGGATGATCCGGCAACTGGGCATCTTGCGATCCGAGGTCGCGTCGGCTTCCATCACGAAGTCCACGCCGGGGCTGCGATGCAGCTGGCTCACGACGACGCGCTCGGCACCGTTGATGATGAACTCGCCACCGCCCAGCATGATCGGCATGTCGCCCAGGTAGACCTCTTCCTCAATGGGCTGCTCCTTGTTCAGTCGCAGCCAGACGCGGAACGGCCGTCCGTAGGTAAGCCGCAGCTGACGGCACTCTTCCGGCGTGTAACGCGGCTTGCCCAGCTCGTAACGCGTGTACGAGAGCGACAGGGTCTTGTCGTAGCTCTCGATCGGGAAGATCTCCTTCAGCACGCTCTCAATGCCCTGGTCCTTGCGCTTCTCCGGCGTCGTTTCCAACTGCAGGAATTCGTCGTAGCTGCGCGTCTGGATCTCGGTGAGGTCCGGGGTGAGGTATTGATCGCGACCGCTACCGAACCGACGGGTCTCGTTCGTCTGAAGGCGACGCTGAGCTGAAGTGGCCATCTGCGCGGGTACTCCTTGGGGACTTAAGCAGCCGATCCTGTCTCACATCGTGGGGGCGAACAGGGCGCGGACAAGAACCGGACCAGAGACACTGGGCGGGATCTCCGGGGTCCGGGACTCCACGCGCCCGCATGCCTGGTGGGATACGAGGGACAATCCACCAACAGGGGACAGATAGAAAGGAAGGATGGCGGTCGGACGGCCGGCGGCCTGATCTCCCGGCGGTCCTCCGAGCCCGCCGCAAGGGCGGCGCGCAGCGGTCGACGAGCGCGGGAATGTTCAGGTCTGGATGCGCAGCATAATCCCTGACGCTTGCGCAAACAAGCTCTTCTCAGTGCGCAGCCGACAACGGGTCGGTCTTCGCTGGGCACGAAAACCGACAGGCCACACCACGAAGTCGTGGACCATCCGACAGCCAAACCGATCCTGCCTGCCAACCGCCGCCACCTGGGCAGTCGGCTGGCTGGTTGTAAAGGGAAAAACGCGACCTACTTGATCTCGACCGTCGCTCCGGCCTCGACCAGCTTCTTCTTGGCCGCCTCGGCGTCTTCCTTCGACACGCCTTCCTTGACCTTGCTGGGCACGCCCTCGACCAGGTCCTTGGCTTCCTTCAGGCCCAGGCCGGTGATCGCGCGAACTTCCTTGATGACGTCCAGCTTCTTGGCTCCGAAGCTGGTCATCACGACGTCGAACTCGGTCTTCTCCACGGCAGCCGCCGCTTCGGCGCCAGCACCCGGCATCGGCATCGCCATCACGGCTCCGCCCGCGGCCGGCTTGATGCCGTGCTCGTTTTCCAGGTAGTCGCTCAGTTCCTTGGCCTGCTTCAGCGTCAGGCCCGCGATCTTGTCACCCAGAGACTTCGTTTCCGCCGAGAATTCAATCGTTGCTTCCGACATGGGACCCCGATCCTTTCTTGCCTTGGCATCGCTCGGCCGCCCAAGCGAACCGCCGATGCGAAACACTCTAAATTAATGGTTGGTAGTTGTTGGATGGTCTGCAGGGCTGGCCACCGTGAAATGGGTCCACCCTTGCTGGTTCGTAACGCCCGGATTTGGTGTGTCGGCCGAGTCGTGGAGGACGTTCGTTCGACGGTGCTCGCATGCCGCCCGGAAAACGGCACGCAGCGGACCTCGCCAGTCCGCCTGCTCGATCTGCTCGGCGACTAAGCTTCCCCTTCCTGCGGGGGGGCGTCCGACTCGGTCGCCTTCTCCTTGATCTGGCTGGCCAGCGCACCGCCCGGTCCGAGCAGGGCACCAACCAGGTTGGCTCCCGGACTCAGAATCTGCCCCAGAAGCAGGCTGAGCTGCTCCTGACGGCTAGGCCACTTGCTGATCTCCTTCACACGCTCCGCCGACAGCTGCTCCCCATCCATGACCCCGCCACGGGTCTCGAAGCCCTCGAACTCCTTGGCTTCGTTCAGACGGGTGATCTCCTTCGCCAGCGAGACGAAGTCTTCGGCACCCCAGGCAAACGCCAGGGACCCGTCCATCTTGTTGAGGGCCGGGGACAGCGACGTGCCATTGGTGGCTCGACGCGCCAACCCGTTGCGGATGACCATCAGTTCGATGTTCTTGTTCCGCAGTTCCCGTCGCAGCCGGAACGTCTTGTCCGCATTCAGGCCGACCACCTTGACCAGCACGGCGTCCTCCACCCCCTCAAGTCGAGAGGCGAAGTCCTTCGTGATCAGGTCCTTCACTTGCTTGCTCATGTCATCTTCCCTTACAGCCTCCCCGCGGGGAGATTAGGCCGCGATCCGGACACCAGGGCTCATTGTGGCGCTGATCGTCAGGCCACGCAGGTAGGTCCCCTTCACCGAAGCCGGCTTGAGACTCAGAATGTGATCCAGAAACGCCTTGATGTTCTCCTGAAGCTTGGGAGCATCAAAGCTGAGCTTGCCGACCATGGCGTGGACGATTCCCGCCGCATCATTGCGGAACTCGACCTTACCCGCCTTGTATTCGCGAACGACCTTGGCGACGTCCATGGTAACCGTGCCTGCTCGGGGAGAGGGCATCAAGCCTCGGGGACCGAGGACCTTGCCGAGCGGACCCACCAGACCCATCATGTCCGGGGTCGCGATGCACGCATCGAAATCCATCCAGCCTTCGCGAATACGTTTCGCCAGGTCGTCCTGGCCCACCTCGTCGGCACCGGCTTCCTTAGCCGCATTGGCCAAGTCGCCCTTGGCGAACACAACGACACGCTGAGTCTTCCCGATGCCGTGCGGCAGCACCAGCGATCCACGGATCAACTGGTCGGCCTGCTTGGCGTCGATGCCGAGCCGGATGGCGACTTCCACCGTCTGGTCGAACTTAGTCGTAGCGAAACCCTTCAGGGTCTGCACGCCCTTGTCCAGCGGCACCGCCGCCTCCGTTACCTTGTCTGCCATTGCTCGATAGCGTTTTGATCGTTGCGCCATGACGAGTACCCTAATCCGGTCGTTATCTCCTGCCCGCCGCGACTCACCAGGGAACGCGACGTCAGGACTTACTTGGAGGAATGAATGTGCGGTTGAATATACGAACGAGAGCGAGGCCACTTCGCGGTGCGTACGAGTCGTACCCGACTGTCGCGGGACGAACCGTCGGCAAGCGAGCGACTACTCGACGACTTCCAGGCCCATGCTGCGAGCCGTGCCCATGATCATGGTGCGAGCATGGTCAAGGTCCCGCGCGTTGAGATCGGCCATCTTCAGCTTGCAGATGTCCTCGATCTGCTTCGTCGTCACCTTGCCGACCTTGTCCTTGTGCGGCGTGCCGGAGCCCTTGGCGATGCCGGCTGCCTTCTTCAGCAGCGAAGCCGCCGGCGGACTCTTCGTCACGAAGTCAAAGGACCGGTCGCTGTAGACGTTCACGATCACCGGAATCGGCGTTCCCGCCGCTTCTCGCGTTCGTTCGTTGAACTGCTGGACGAACTGCCCCAGGTTGATGCCGTAACGACCCAGCGAGGTACCGACAGGGGGAGCGGGCGTCGCCTGTCCGCCGGGCACCTGAAACTTCGCCGTTCCAACCAATTGCTTTGCCATGTTTCGCTCTCTACTGGGCTATTTTTCTGCGACGCGTGGAGCCAGGTCCGCGGCCAAGGCTGCCGTGGTGCCTTCGCTCAGGCCGCCGTCTCTTGGGTTACGTCCGCTGGTTCGCTGCTGCGTTCGCTCAGTTGCGTTGAATACTCGGTCACTTCCACAAGCCGGCCGTCTGGTCAGTTGGGCCGTTTGAACGTCCCGCCCCCCAATGCATCATCTCGAAGGCCGTGCCACATTCGCTTCGCCGTGTCTGCTTCGCCGAGCCTGGGGTACCATGCCTCGGGGCTTTCCAGGGCCAGTCGACCGTCCAGGGCAAGTCATCCGTCTCGCGGGGCCATGATTGTGCCATGGACGCCCCGTTTTGACAAAGGCCCTACACGGCTTCTACCTGCCAATGTTCCACTTCCACCGGCGTCGTGCGGTTGAAGATGTTGATCATGACGGTCACGCGGCCGTTCGCTTCGTCGATCCCATCCACATCACCTTCGAAGTTTTCAAAGGTGCCTTCCTTGACCCGCACCCGGTCGCCGACCTTGAAGGGAATCGCCGTCTTGATCGGTTCGCCCGTCTCTTCGCTGGGCTGCGCCGACTTGACGATCCGCTCCACTTCTTGGTCCAGCATCGGGGCTGGCTTGCCCGCCGCTCCCGTGAAGTCCCCAATGCCCGGGGTTTCCCTCACCAGGAACCACGTATCTTCGTTGATCAGCATCTGGACGACAATATAGCCGGGGTACAATTTTCGTTTCACGACCCGGCGTTTGCCGTTCTTGAACTCCGCCACGTCCTCCGTGGGCACCAGGATCTGGCCGAAAAATTCGTCCAGCCCGGCGACTGCCACGCGTCGCTTCAGGCCGTCGCAGATCGAGTTCTCGCGGTTGCTCTGCACCTTGAGAATGTACCAACGCATGATGGCGTCTTCGTCGATCTGCGGTGCAGGCGGGCCCTTGGGCGCCGGCGGAGCCTTGGGCTTCTTGGGCGCCGCCTTGGCGGGCTTCTTCGCCTTCTCCGGCTTCGTGGCCGGGGCCTCGGAGCTGGCTGCCGCGCTGGGCGTCTCGCCCGTGGCGTCGCTGGAACCGTCGCCGAGTTCGGACGCAGCCTCCGCGGCCGCTTCTGGCACCGCAACCGGCTCTGGCACCGCGGCCGGCTCTGGCACCGCGGCCGGCACCTCGTCCGCCTCCGGTTGATCGTGTTCGTCGCTCATCGCTTCACCAATGCCCATCTGGGATGCTGCGTGTCGTGCCGTCTCTGGCGGTTGGCTGGTCGTGGTCCGCGTCTTCCATGATGCGTCAGGTCCGTGGGCCGCAAGCCAGTCCACCGCGTGGCTGCCGCTGGCCCGAACTCGTTCGCATCACACCTTCGTCGTGTACTTATTCCAAGGCAGTTGCTCGGCTCCTCCGTGGCGTGCCGCGGAGGCTTGCCATGTCGAGATCCAAGCGGCTCCCGGGCGTTTTGCCAGATACCGGAACACGCCCTGCGGCATGTCGGCTCCGGAAGGGTCGCCACCCCGTGCGATCAACTGGCCGGCGGTCCCGATCGCTGCAGCACCCCGATCGCCTGGAAGAGGAACTGCCAGAAGAGGTCGAAGCCGAACAGGATCAAGGCCAGGAAGAACATCAGGAAGATTACGACCATCGAACTGCGGATCAACTCCGTCTTGCTCGGCCAAGACACCTTGTTCATCTCCGCCTCGACGGAGATCAAGAAATCCGCGAACTGGGGATAGTTCACCAGCCGGAAGCTCAACCACATACCCAGTCCCAGCAGCGTCGCGGGAACAGCATACTCGATGCCGTTCGTGTACCAGGACGCACCCTTCGCCCCCTCCAGCGTCTCGAACAACTTCCAAGCCGCCAGGAGCAACAGTAGGAAGATG
Source organism: uncultured Pirellulaceae bacterium (assembly GCA_964620405.1). Classification (GTDB taxonomy): domain Bacteria; phylum Planctomycetota; class Planctomycetia; order Pirellulales; family Pirellulaceae; genus CAZUJM01. The sequence continues at coordinate 6,425 of CAZUJM010000267.1, forward strand.
GCCGCGAAGGTCACCTGCCGCACCGTCCGTCCCTGGCTTCGCTTGTAGATGCCCGTCTGGAAGAGGTCAGACCAGAACGATGGGTTGGCCGCGATCGTTTTTTCTTTGTTCATACCCGTGACAACCGAACGAAAAAGATCCGAGCGACAGTGATACTGCCGCTCCAAGACACCCTGACTTGGATTCCATTCGAGCCAAGGTTGAGCCAAGGGCCCGTCAGCCAAAAATCTCGCACCGGGCCGCCCTCAGGGGGCAAGCCCGGTGCGAGTCTAGCTGGCAGGGGCGGCGGGAATCGAACTCGCAACCCCCGGTTTTGGAGACCGGTGCTCTGCCAATTGAGCTACACCCCTACATGTCTCGATCGGTTACTCAAGGATCTTCGTGACGACGCCCGAACCCACGGTACGGCCGCCTTCACGAATGGCGAAGCGAACGCCGTCGTCCATGGCGATGGGCTTGCCCAGCTCCACCACCACCTTGACGTTGTCGCCAGGCATGCACATCTCGGCGTCGACCAAGTTGGCGGCGCCGGTCACGTCCGTCGTGCGGAAGTAGAACTGCGGACGATAGCCGTTGAAGAACGGCGTATGACGGCCGCCTTCGTCCTTCGACAGGCAGTACACCTCCGCCTCGAACTTCGTGTGCGGCGTGATCGAGTTCGGCTTGGCGAGCACCTGGCCACGCTCGATGTCGTCGCGACGGACACCGCGGAGCAGGCAGCCGACGTTGTCGCCCGCACGACCTTCGTCGAGCAGCTTGCGGAACATTTCGATGCCGGTGCAGGTCGTCTTCTGCTTGCCGGGCTTCAAGCCGATGATCTCGACTTCGTCACCCACCTTCACCACGCCACGCTCGATACGACCCGTCGCCACCGTACCACGGCCTTCGATCGAGAACACGTCTTCGATCGCCATCAGGAACGGCTTGTCTTCTTCGCGAGCCGGCTGCGGGATGTTCGAGTCGATCGCGTCCATCAACGCGCCGATGCACTTGTTCTTTTCCGGATCCGCCGGGTTCTGGTAGGCCGGCAGGGCCGAGCCACGCACCACGGGGATGTCATCGCCGGGGAAGTCGTACTTGTTGAGCAGCTCGCGGATCTCGAGTTCGACGAGGTCCAGCAGCTCCTCGTCGTCGACGAGGTCGATCTTGTTCAGGAACACCACGATGGCGGGCACGTCGACCTGACGAGCCAGCAGCACGTGCTCCTTCGTCTGCGGCATCGGGCCGTCAGCGGCCGAGACCACCAGGATCGCGCCGTCCATCTGGGCGGCACCCGTGATCATGTTCTTGATGAAGTCCGCGTGGCCCGGGCAGTCGATGTGGGCGTAGTGGCGGTTCGCCGTCTCGTACTCGACGTGCGACACCGCGATGGTCACCGTCTTGGTTTCGTCGCGGACCGTACCGCCCTTGGCGATGTCCGCATACGACTTGAACTGCGCAAGACCCTTCGCCGCCTGTACGGCCACGATGGCACCGGTCAATGTGGTCTTGCCGTGGTCAATGTGGCCGATCGTGCCGACGTTGACGTGCGGTTTAGTACGTTGAAAAGTATCCTTGGCCATGCTTGCTATCTACCCTATATCCCGACGCGAACGTTGATGTCATCGCGGCCACACACCACGACGTACTCAATCTGATTTTCCAAAGCTGCTGACGGGACTCGGACCCGTGACCTCGTCCTTACCAAGGACGCGCTCTACCAACTGAGCTACAGCAGCAGAGTTGCAACGCAACCTCTTGTTGGACGATGTTTCCCGGGTGGCGCGTTCGGATATTTTCGCCCTTACGAAACTTGGCGCGAAGGTGACCTTGGTGGGGCCGAGCACGCTTGTGCCGCGGGAACTGGAACGGCTCGGGGTGTCGATTTCCCACGACCTGGACGCCCTGCTGCCGGAACTGGATGTAATCAACCTGCTGCGCATCCAGCACGAGCGCCAGCGCAAGGAGTACTTTCCGAGTCTGGGCGAGTACACGGCGTTGTTCGGGTTGA
>CAZUJM010000268.1:0-8400 GCA_964620405.1 uncultured Pirellulaceae bacterium
TCGGCCCGGCACCTACTGGACCCAGGGGTTCGACCGGCCCACCGGTTCGGACCCGGTGCCGCAGGGAGTGCATTGGGACCTGTGGCTCGGAGTCGCTCCGGAACGGCCGTTCAAGGCCAACACCTACCACCCGTTCCGCTGGCGAGCGTTCTGGGACTTCGGAACGGGAGCGATGGGCGACATGGGATGCCACGGCATGGATCCCGTGGTGAGTTCGCTGGAGCTCGGCGCGCCGCGGAAGGTAAGCGCGGAATGCTCGGGCTTGAACGACGATACCGGACCGGCCTGGAGCGTCCAGCATCATGAGTTTGCCCGGTTGACTCGTACGGCGGCTTCTTTGGTGGCCTCTTCCTCGGCGACAAAGGCTCGCTGGTCGTCGACTACGAGAACCTGCCCGTGCTCCTGCCCACCGGCAAGTTCGCCGACTACAAGATCGTCGCGGAGCCGGAGGACAACCACTACCAGCAATGGACGGAAGCCTGCAAGGGCAACGGCAAAACATCGACGCCGTTCTCCTACTCCGGGCCGCTCACTGAAACCGTCCTGCTCGGCAATGTGGCGATCCGAACTGGCAAGACGATCGAATGGGATTCGGAAAACCTGAAGGCCAAGGGACTGCCCGAAGCCGACCAGTGGATCCGCCGCGAATATCGCGAAGGCTGGCAGGTGCCGGGCCTTTCCTGATCGGCCTCGGTTGCGAGCCGCGTGCCACGATGCCGCGGCTCGTGATCTCCCGCGCCCAGCGATCCAACATCGCAGGGCCACCTGGCAACGATCGCGGCGTCGCCCAGCTGCTCGCCACGGTCGCACACTCCCCCGAACACGCCTCTGAACACGCCTCTGAACACACCTCCGCATCCGACATCTCGTTTTCTGGGGACGGTTCGCCTTCGCGTTTAGCTGCGCGGCGATCCCTCTGTCCACCCTGCCCTCCTTCCACGGTGCTTCCCACCCCCTTCCTTATCCCTCCGGGACCTCTTCGATGAGTGTCAAGTTCTCCCGCCGGCCTGTTCGCCGGTCACAACGGCTTGCGCGCTGGCTAGCTGGCCTTTGCGTTCTCTTCAGCGGCACCCTGGCCTCTGTGCCCCAGTCCGTTTCGGCCCAGGCAGCCGACTCGCCGCAGGTTGACGACTTCCAGAAGGAGGAGATGCCGGCGCGGCCTACGCCGGCCTGGGTGCGGATGATCGACCAGGGTGACCACAACCCTGAACTACGCGGCTTGCAGACGCCCGCGGGAGTGCAGGTCGACATCGTGGCGCGGGAGCCGCAGTTGATCGACCCCGTGGGCATGAGCTTCGCGGAGGACGGCAGCCTCTATGTGCTGGAATGGCGCGAAGCCAAGACGCAGGTCGACACCACTTACGAGGTTCGCTTCCAAGACGGCACTTCGGCCACTGTCAACCGCAAGACGAAAGATGCTCGCGACGAACTGAAGCACCTCGTCGACTCGAACCAGGATGGCATCTACGACCAGGCGACGGTCGTGATGAACGATTTGGAATACCCCTCGACGGTGCTCGAGCATGACGGGTGGATGTACTTTCCGTCCGTCGGCCATGTGATCCGCCGAAAGCGAACGCAAGCCGACGGTCCGTACGACCAGGAGCAGGAGATTATCCGCGGACTGTGCGGATACCACCACCATCAGGTGTCCGGCCTGACGCTTTCGGCCGACAACTGGCTGTACACGACGACCGGCGACGATGACAACCGCGCCGAGGGCAGCGACGGTTCGCGAGCGACGGTGCTGCGCACGGGGGCCATCTTTCGTTCGCGACCGGACGGCTCCCAGCTGTTCGAATTCGCGCGCGGCTTCCGCAATCCTTACCGCAGCATTGTGCTGGACGAGCAGCTGAACTGGTTCCATGTGGACAACGACCAGGAAGACGGCTCGAAGTTCCAGGGCGTCCGCCTGATGCACCTGCTGGAGGGAGCTGACTATGGGTGGCGGCTGAAGATGGGCGCGAAGTGCTGTCGCACCGACTTCGATCGCGGCGCCGCGTTCGGCGAACGTCCGGGCATGATGCCGTCGATGCTCAAGGTGGGCCGCGGAGCTCCCGCCGGACTGCTGATCTACCAGCAGCCGCAGTTTCCGAGTTTCTTCCGCGGACTGCTCATCTATCCCGACTGCTACCGCAAACTGGTGCGTGCGTTCCGGGTGGAGCAGCGGGGCGCAACCTTTGCCGTCACCGAACAGTTCCCGCTCATGCAGTGGGACGACGACTACTTCCGACCCGTCCAGGCAGTCGCCGGGCCCGACGGAGGCATCTACATCCTGGATTGGCACACCAACAGCGGCGGCGCGGGACGCTCCTGGGGCGACGGCAAGTACGGCCGCCTCTACCGACTCAGCTGGTCCGGCATCGAAGGCCATCCGGCGATTCCGTTGGGTTCACGGCAGACCTGGTCCGCACTCCACGACCTGAGCGACGACCAGCTGTTCGCCTTGTTGCGTGACGCCGACTTCGAGAAGCGACTGCGTGTCCAACAATTGCTCGTTCGCCGTGGCGTGCCGGTTGCACGCTGGCTGCGGCTCCTCGGTGACACCAGCCAGCCGCCCACCGTGCGTGCGCTGGCCATTGGCGCGGCCAGCCAGGCCTACAGCAACGACGTGCAGTTGGCCTTGCAGTTTCGACTGGCGAGCGACCCGGAGCCCACGGTGCGACGGCTGGCCGCGGAGTCGATCGGACACCATGCAACGGTCGCGACCACCAGCGACCCGATGGTCGACCAGTTGCTGAAGTCGATCCGTGACGACAAGCACCCCGGGGTGCGCCGCGCGGCGGCCCTGGCCGTGGGCCAGCTGGCTTCGCACTACGTGGACGATCATCCCCTGAAGCGTCGCATCTCCGACGCGCTCCTGCGCGAACTGCTGGCCCAAGACGGTTCCGATGTGTGGCTCTCCGACGGCATCCTGCGCGGCCTGGAACGCACCGGTTCCAACGGTGTGCGTCGGCTGGTCGCGCTGGTCACCGACCCGAATACGACGGCGGACCAGCGGGAGCGCGGCGTCACGCTCTTCATGGCCTTGCGGGAACGGCCTGCCGTGTCCGGCCTGGACGCCGTGCTTGCAGCGCAGCCATCGCCGCTGAACGACGACCAGAGGGAACGCCTGCTGATGACATACCGGCAGATCCAGGTGGATCCGTCCATCGACACGGCCGGCGTGCAGGCTTGGATCGACGCAAACCCCTCGGCATCCGCGCGGCTGCGCGTGACGGCGCTCGAAACGCTCGGCATGGTGGGAAGCGCGGATCGACAGCGGGTGGAGTCCCTGGCGCTCGGACTGCTGAACGACTCCGATGCCAACGTCCGACTCTCGGCCGTGAACGCCATTCGCGACCTGCGGCTAGTGGGCCTCGCTCCCCAACTGGTGGCAGCCCTGGCCGACCCGGCACGCACGCTCGACGAGCGTCGTGAAGTGCTCGATACGCTCAGCGCGCTCCGCGTCGAAGGCTGGCCGTTCACCGATCGCGCGGATCCAGGCGTGGAGCTGGTGCAGGACGACCTCGTGCGGATGTTGACGCTGAAGGATGCGGAAGGGCTGCACACCGAGATCCTGCTGCTGCTGGCGCAGCTGGACCCGTCCCGGGCCGTGGCGGCCGCCGAGCCCCTGCTCGACTCAAGCGATCCGCGCACGCAGTCGGCGGCGATCGACATCCTGGGCGTCAGTCGCGACAAAGCTGAAGCGATCGCGCAGCGATTCGTGGCCGGCAACCTGCCGCCAGCCACCCTGCCCCATGTCGCCGCCGCCTTGCAGAAGCATGTGGCGCGCGACACCAGTGGCACGCTCGAACCCCTGCTCGCGCAGCTCTTCAAAGATGGCCTGCAGTTGACGGTCACTCCAGAGGAGACGCAGCGAATCGAGGAACTGGTGCGCACGACCGGCGACGCCGATCGCGGCAAGCAGCTGTTCCTCGACCAAGAACGGACTCAGTGCGCGAAATGCCATCGCTTGGAGGGCTTCGGCGGCCAGGTCGGTCCTGACCTGACGCGTGTCTGGGAGACCCACAGCGTCGCCAAGCTGATGGAATCGATCGTGACGCCGTCGAAGGAAATCAAGGAGGGATATGCCGCGTGGACCTTGGAAACGACCGCTGGCCAGGTCTACTCGGGCCTGAAGCTGACGGACAACACGCGCGAGGTGGTCCTGCGGGATACGAGCGGCCGCGACATCCGCGTGCCTCGAGGCGACATCGAACTGCTCGAAGCCAGCCAAAAGAGCCTCATGCCCGAAGGTACGGTCTCTCCGCTGCAGTTCAACGAATTCATCGACCTGCTGGCCTTCCTGAAGAGCCAGAATGCGCAGGCCAGCCTGCGTCCTGCGGATGAGTGACGGGCTATGATCCGGGAACGACGATCGGCCTGGGGCTGGATGAGCGGCCGCGGGCCGCAAGATGACGGGGCGGCGCAAGCAGCCGCCTCGCGATGGTGAACACAAGGAGTCCTTGACCATGCTTCGACCACGAACCGTCCTGCGCGGCCACATGACGTCGAGCCTGCTGCTTGCTTCGCTTCTGGTGCTTCTCGGTTCCGCCAGCCTGCTGCAGGCCGGCATGCGAGCGGGGGCGGCCCTGCGCGTGATCACGCCGGATCCGCTGCTGCCGATTACCGGTGGAATGGGGCCGACCGAACCGGCGCGCGAGAAAAAAGGCGATCTGACCGTCCGCGCGGTGGTGGTCGAACACGGATCGACGCGACTGGCGATCGTGAGTGTGGATGCGTTGGGCTTCCCCTCGGCGCTCGGCAAACGCGTGGCGGCCGCCGTACCCGAGATTCCGGCCGCGAACATCCTGATCGGTGCCACGCATACTCATAGCGCGCCCGACTTCTACGCATTCCCCGACGGCAAGGGCGGACACTCGGGCGACCTCGCCTACATGGATTCGGTCTGCATGAAAATCGCCGAGGCCATCCGCGAGGCGATCGGTCGCTTGACGGAGGTTGAGTTGCGCGTTGCCAGCGGCGAGGTGGAAGGTCGCGTCGCCTACAACTACTACGCACCGGACCTCTACGACCGACGCGCCGGCGTGCTCCAATGGGTCACGCCCGGCGGCAAGACGATCGCCACGCTGGTGAACTATGCCGTGCACCCCGAAGTGCTGGGGGCCTCGCAGGGCATCTGCAGTCCCGACCTGATCGGACCGCTGTGCGACCGCTTGGAGTCACGACTGGGCGGGATGGCGATGTTCATGAACGGCGCGCAGGGCGGCATGATCACCGCCGACAATCGTGACCTGGAGCGACCGAGCGACGCGACGCGCGGATACTGGAACGACTTGCGAACGTGGGAGGAGTGCCTGCGCATCGGCAACACGCTGGCCGACGAGGCGGTTCGCCTGATCGAAGCGGCCCAGCCCCAGTCCGACCCGGGGCTCCAGGTGTTGTCGCGGGAGGTCAAGTTCCCGGTGGAGTCGGACGACCTGTGGGCCGTCGTGCAGTACTCTCCGCTGAAGTACGCGCGAAACGAAGATCGCTCCGTGACCGCGCGACTGAACGCCGTGCAGATCGGTACCGCCCGCATCCTGACCATCCCGGGGGAGGCGCTCCCCAACATCGGCTTCTACCTGAAGCGGAAGATGGCCGGCGAGCATAACCTGCTCTTCGGCCTCACCAACGACGCCTTCGGCTACATCATGACCAAGGTCGACTTCCAGAGCTTCCCGCGCTACAACTACATCTCCCGCGTCTCGCTGGGGGAGATGACAGGCGAAATCCTGATCGACCAGGGCCTGGACCTCGCGGACCAGCTGTCGCGTTAGCGAAACCGCTGGCACCCGTGTCCTGGGGGGAGCCTTTCCGCTACGGCACAAGGTAAGGCTCGATGGCCTCGGCCCAACGCCGATAGCCTTCGGCATTCAGGTGCAGGGCGTCGGGCATCACCGATTCGGGCAGCGTGCCATCCGCTTGCAGAAAGACGTGTCCGATATCGACGAACTGCACCTGGGGATCGTGCGGCAGTCGACGCAGCAGGTCGTTGATCGCGACGTTGTTCAGCCGCATCTTGTCCAGCGGGTCCTTGCCGCGAGGAAAGACGCCCAGCAGCAGAATCCGCATGGACGGCTCGCGTTCACGCAGCGTCCCGACGATCTTCTCGACTCCTGCCGCGACCTCCGCCGGATCCTGCATCAGGTGTCCCGTGTTGTTCGTGCCGATCATGACGACCGCCTGCTTGGGGTTGATCTTGCTGAAGTCGATCCGCTCCACGCGGAACAGGGCGTTCTCCGTGCGATCGCCGCCGAAGCCAAGATTAACGGCGTTGCGTTTCGCGTAGCGTTCCTCCCAGACAGCCCGGCCCTCGCCCTCCCAGCCCTGGGTGATGGAATCGCCCAGGAAGACCAGGTCGACGTTGCCTTCCGCGACGCGTTTCATGTTCGCTTGGTGCCGATCCCGCCACCAGCCTTCATCGCCCTTCGATTGCGGTATCGCGGCCGTGTTGACTCCGTAGAGTTGCCGCAGGTCCCGATAGCGTTGCTGCAGTGCCTCCAGGATCGGGCGATAGGCAGGTTCCTCGTGGAAGCTCCGCAACTCCTGCGGATCGACCTCCAAGTCCATCAACTGCCACTGCTGGCTCGCGGGGAAATAGATCAGCTTGTAGCGGTCCGTGCGGACTCCGTCATGGACAGGCACGTTGTGGACGGCGGCGTTTTCGTAATAGGCGTAGTAGATGGCATCGCGCCAGTCGGCGGGAGTCTTGCCTTCATCCCCAAGGAGCGGCAGCAGGCTACGGCCCTGCATCTCGCCGGGAACCTTGACGCCCGCCGCCTCAAGGAAGGTCGGCGCGTAGTCGATGTTCTGTACCAAGGCGGACGAACGCGTACCGGCCGCCACCACTCCGGGCCAGCGGACGAGCAGCGGCATCTTCAGCGACTCCTCGTACATCCAACGCTTGTCGTACCAGCCATGCTCGCCCAGGTAGAAGCCCTGGTCGCTGCTGTAGACAACGATCGTGTTGTCGGCAAGCCCTGACTGGTCGAGGTAGTCCAACAGTTGACCGACGCTTTCATCCACGGCGGCGACGCACCGCAGGTAGTCCTTGATATAGCGTTGGTACTTCCATCGCAGGACCTCCTCGTCGCTCATCTCACCCGCCTTCAACTTCCGGATCAACGCCTGGTTTTCGGGCTCGTACTGAGCATCCCAGGCGGCCTTCTGGGCCGGAGTCATGCGTTCGTACTCCGCGTTCGGGATGTTGCCGGCGAAGTGCTGCGGGAAGGGGTTTGTGCCATGAAACTTCATGTCGTGTCCCCAGTGCATGTGCTGGCGGATCGTCATCTCGTTCTGCTTCAGCAGGTCCGTCCGGCCCGAATAGTCGTCCAGCAGCGTGGCCGGCTCCGGGACCGGCGTGTCGCGGTAGAGCGAGAAGTGGCGTTCGGCGGGAGCCCAGTTGCGGTGGGGAGCCTTGTGCTGGCACATCAGCAAGAACGGCTTCGAACCGTCGCGCTGTTCGCGCAACCACTTCAGGGCCATCTCGGTCGTCAGGTCGGTGCAGTAGCCTTCGTAGCGTTTGAGGCTGCCGTCCATCTGGATGAAATCGGGGTTGTAATAACTGCCCTGGTCCGGCAGGACCTCCCAGTAGTCAAATCCCGTCGGCGCACTCTCCAGATGCCACTTGCCGATCAAGGCCGTCTGGTATCCCACCCCTTGCAGCAGCTTCGGAAACGTCGTCTGAGATCCGTCGAAAACGTTGCCGTTTCGATAGAAGCCGTTCAAGTGGCTGTGCTTACCCGTCTGGATACACGCTCGCGAAGGTCCGCAGATCGAATTGGCGCAGAACGATCGGTCGAACACGATCCCCTGCCGCGCGATGCGGTCGATGTGCGGCGTCTGGTTGATCCTGGAACCGTAAGCGCCGATCGACTGCAGGGCATGGTCGTCCGAGAAGATGAACAGAATGTTTGGCCGCCGGGCACCACCGACCGCCTCGGCCGCGGTCGCCCGGGCGTGCGTCAACGGCAGCAGAAGAGCCGCGAGCAGCAGGCCTCCCTGGATCCTTCGTGGCAAACTCCACGCCCACACGCTCCGACGGCCCTCGGCTCGTTCCATGCTCGCATTCTCCGCTTCACTGGTCGCCCTGGATCCTCGAAATCACCGGATGGGTCATGGTAACGAAGCGCGAGGCCGCCGAACAGTCTCACCGGGAATCGCCGGTCGCCGCTGGCAGGAGATGCGTTGAAGGGGTTAGAATCCCGTCTCGGATGGCCACACTAGCCGAGGGCGATCCGCGGTACGCTGAAGTCCTGAGTACGCTGATATTCTGGCGAGGAGCTCCCGTCCATGGTGCGTCGGTCTGTCCGTTTGCTGTTCCGCTGCAACCTTCTCTGGCTCGCTTTCGTCTTCATTCCCGCCGCCTGGGCACACGAGACGGGTTCCGAACCGCACGACCATGGGGACAACCCC
>CAZUJM010000269.1:0-5420 GCA_964620405.1 uncultured Pirellulaceae bacterium
GTCGGGAACTGGACGTGGAAGTGCAGGCTGGCCTGCTGCCCGAAGGGAAGCTCGAGGCGCTGCAGGCGTGCCGTCGGCAATGGGGACGCACGGCCATGGTGGGCGACGGCATCAACGACGCGCCCGCCCTGGCAGCCGCGGATGTCGGGATTGCCATGGGCTGTGGAGCCGATGTGTCGCGCGACGCGGCCGATGTCTGCCTGCTTGGAAACCAGCTGGCGCGGATTCCATGGGCCATCGAGTGGGCGCGCACCACGCGTCGCACCGTGCGGCAGAATCTGTTCTGGGCCTTTGCCTACAACGGAGTTGGCGTGACGCTGGCTCTGGCCGGCTGGCTCAATCCGATCGTGGCCGCCGTCGCCATGGTCGGCAGCAGCCTGTTCGTGATCTCCAATTCGCTCGCGCTGGCCGCGTCAGGTAGCCGCGCCGGTGGCATCGACGCGAACGCGGCGAATGCCATGGCGGAGACGCTGCACGCACCGCGCGGTGCACAGGATGCGGTTCACGACGAGGCGACGCGCGATGCCCAGCAAACGACGTCAGTGAGTGTGGATGTGCCGGCGAGCGACCAACGCTTGTCGCCGGAACTGGTGGAGTTGCCCGGATGATCGAACTGCCGTTCGTCTTCCTGTCGGGACTGCTCGGCTCTGGCCACTGCCTGGGCATGTGCGGCCCGTTCGCGCTGGCCATCGGCGCGGCTGGTCGCAGCTGGCGGCAGAACGTCGCGCGGCAGCTGGGTTACACGGCGGGTCGCGTCTTTACCTACTCCTTCCTCGGCATGGCCGCCGCCTTGGGGAGTGCATCGCTGGGGCAGCGCGCGGCCGACTGGGTGCGACTGCCCGCCATGCTCTCCATCGCGGCGGGCCTCTTCCTCGTCTACCAGGGACTCGTGACCGCAGGTGTGATTCGCGGCTGGACCAAGCCGCAAGCAGGCAACGGATCGTGCCTCGCCGCCGGCTTTTTTCGTTCCTTCCTCAACGCGCCGCAGGCAAGCCAAGTGTTTGTCGCCGGACTGCTCACGGGCTTCCTGCCCTGCGGCCTCGTCTACGCGCTGCTCGCGCTGGCCGCTTCGACAGGCAGCGTCTGGCAGGGAGCCGGAACGATGGCCCTCTTCGGTCTCGGAACGGCACCGATGATGGTGCTGTTCGGTTGCGGCAGTTCCCTGCTGTCGTGGAACTGGCGGACGCGCGTGGTGCAGATGGCCGCCTGGTGCGTCGTCATCGCCGGTTTGATTTCCATCGCCCGCGGCGTGGGCGGACTTCAGGCCGTGCCCGCCTGCCCCTTCTGCGAAGTCCACCCCTGAGCGGCGATCCTAGAACGGCCGCTGGAGACTCAGGACGGCCAATCCTACGCCCACGCCCATGACGTTCAGCAGCACGATCAGCAGGCCGACGCCCCAGAGCGTCTGCGTCCCGTTGTCGACGACCGACTTCCTGCCGTGGGTGTTCGAAAAAAACCGCGAGGCCACGACGCCGCAGACCCAGTTCCAGTGCAGCATCAAGTGTACGACCACCAGCAACGTAAAGAACGCTATCAGGTTGAACTGCAGGTTGATCCACTGGTCGACGTTCCAGCCCCACAGCGTCCAGTTTTCGGCGGTGATCGCGGGTGGGAAGACAAATCGCACGATGACTGATATCCACAGCAGGCCAACGAAGGCGACCAGCATCAGCAGGTCGAGCCAGAAGTTGACCAGCGTCTTGTTCCACTTGCCGGAACGATTCTCCTGGGAGCGAGCCGCAGCAGAACGCGCGACGACCGCATTCGTGGCGGGCTGGTCATCAGAAGATACGTGATCGTCCGGGCGGTCGGCTTCGTTCATGGTCCAAGTGGGGCCGTTGGCATAGGGAGTCGATGCGAGGTGGTGCTGGTGGCGATGATCGACCATCGTACGATGTAGTTCGCACGATCGAAAGGCGGCCCGATTGTAGCCGGCACACGCCGTGTGCCGGTGGCGTTTGTGGCCGGAGGCTTTTTTCGTCGTTCTGTTCGGCACACGGCGTGTGTCGACTACGCGCAGTTGTCTACAGCGGCGCGGGCAGGTCGCGGCGGCAAAAGAAGAGGACGCCCAGCAGCATGCCCAGCAGTCCCATGGATGCCAACAGCAGGTCGCAGCCGATCGGACCGAGATCGGGCCACTGGCCTTTGCTTTCGGGCGACAGGATGCTCCAAGCCATCGCCGGATTCCGCGCGGAAGCGGTGACGAACGCCACCGGTTCGTAGGCGGAAAAGAACGTCAACCGCAGCAGCCAGCGGCAGCCTTCCACTGCCATGCCTGTTAGTTCCAAGACCGTCTCGATCACATAGAAACCCACGATCAGGCCGATGGTCCGGCCGCGATTGCGGTCCAGGGAGGAGACGGCCGTGGTGACGCCGGCCAGGAACACTCCAAGAGCGGCGTAGTTCAGCGCCGCGATGATGAACAGCCGAGGTTTGACATAGTTGCTCATCGGGATGATCACCGTTTCCGGCTTGCCACCCGGTGTCGGTGCGGGGATGCGCGTGCCGAAGAACGGCACGGTCCATGTCCTGGGCGGCTGCTGCGCGCGGATGCCGGTTGTCTTGATGCCCAGGTGCGTTCCCGCATAGGCGGCGCCCGAAAGGATCGCGATTCCCAGCAGCGTGACCAGCAGGTGCGTTACGAGGTAACGCGACCGGCTCACGGGCTGCGCGAGCAGCATCTCCAGCGATCCGCGACCGAGTTCACCGCTGACGCTGTCGGACGCGCGAGCGATCGTCCAGACGGCCATGATCAGGTAGGCAAGCGGCTCCTCGAACGTGAAGCCGATCAGGCCCGGGTAAGATACGAGCTGGTCGATCGGAACGGGCGCGAGACGCTGGATGATCTCGGGCAGGTTGCGGGCCAGTCGCTGGAACTGGTGCGTCTCCATGCTGGCGACGATCAGGATCCGCACCCAGGCGAAGGCCAGCAGCGTCACGGCACAGGCGGCCAGCAGAATGCGCCCGTCGCGCCAGGTACGTTTGAGCAGCGCCCAGGTCATGCGGCCACCTCGCTGGCGTGGAAGCGATCGTAGACGGCGCGCAGGCCGTAGGGCTCCACGCGCATGTCTTCGATCGACTGCCCGGCGAGCCACGGCAGCAGATCGGCGAAGTCGCCTTCCGTGTGCAGGATCGTGCGGTGCTCGTCCTGCGTGATTTCCACCCGCGACCGCAATGAGTCGGGCAGCGTCGCGAGCGGTTGCCGAGCGCGGCAGGTGATGCGATGCCACTGCCGCAACAGGCTCATGTCCTGGTGATGCACCAGGCGGCCTCCCCGCAGGATGACAACCTGTTGGCAGGACTCCTCGATCTCCGAGAGCACGTGGGAGCTGAGCATCACGGTGCGTCCCTGCTGGCGGCACTCGCGGACGATGTTCAGCACTTCGCTGCGCACGTTGGGATCGAGGTTCGCCGTGGGTTCGTCCAGGATCACCAGCGGCGTGTGGTGGGCCACCGTTGCGGCGAGCGCTAGTTTCTGCCGCATGCCGGTCGACATGTTGGCGACGCGCACCGCCAGGTCCAGCTCCAGGCGGCGGGCCACGTCGACCGATCCGGCCAGATTGCCGCTCGTGCCTCGCACCTCCGCGAAGAACTCCAGCAGTTCCCGCCCCTTCATGCGGCGAAACAAGCGAGCTTCCGCCGGCATGTAGGCCACCTTGCCCCGCACCTTTTCCGACTCATGCGTGCAATCCAGGTCGGCGATGCGAGCCTCGCCGGTGGTCGGCTTGAGATAGCCGAGCAGCAGGCGGATGAGCGTCGTCTTGCCGGCACCGTTGGGCCCCAGCAGCCCGAAGACCAGGCCCTCCGGGACGCGCAGCGTGCAGGAGTCCAGCGCGAGAAACGATTCGTACCGCTTCGTCAATGACTCCGTCTGTACCAGCACTGAAGGTGTACGCTTTCCTGGCGAAAGGACTGCTTGCCGGGTGGGCTGGGAAGTGCCGCCGAACCGACCGTTTGCGAAGGAAAGTCCGCGTAGGACAGGTTTCCTCGAGGTGGCCTTACGGCGCGGCCGCTTCGCACGGAGGCCCGGAACCCGAATCGAACGCCGCGAGACGCACGCTGAGGGTGAACCGGCTTTCCGGCGGACCCATAACCATGACCGGCTCGCCCCCCTAGCGATTGAACAGGAAAGCCGGGGTGTTGATCAAGGCCCAGGCTAGATCCTGCACACCCGTCAGTCGGAATTGAGCGGACTGCGCCGTGGCGACCTCGACGGCCTGTCGCATCTGGGCGTGCTGCGGGTTGGCTTCCAGGTAGATTCGTCGCAGTTCGGCTGCTTGCGCGTCGGTGCGACCTCCCGGCGGAGTGCGGAGGATCGTCAGCAGGGCTTCCGGCAATCGCTTGCCAGAGAGCGGCTGCGGATCGCCGGTGACCGTCAGGCGGAAGCGGCCCAGGTTGTGCTTGCCGTCGCCGAACGCATGGCGGATGCGCACTTCCAGCGACTGGCCCGCGGCGATCGGCGTGGCCTCCGTTTCAAACGTCGCCACATGCCGTTCGTTGGCCTTCGGACTGACGGCCCAGCCGGTGTCGGGGTTGCCGTCGATCGCGCCACTCACATCCCACTGGTCCTGGCTGAAGGTGGCATGCGCCTGCCGCAGCGCGATCGGCGTGCCGGGCTGGCCCTCGGGCCCGGCGAGCGACAGTTGCAGCTCATGGACGACGAAGTTGCCGTTGTCGGCACGACCGGGACCGCCCGCAGGCAGGCTGGCATCGGGCAGCGCTTCGAGCGTCAGGCCGGTGATCGCACCGAGGTCGGCCTTCAGCGTGAGGGCATATTCGTCCTGGGCAAGGTTTCCCGTGACGAGGATCGAGCCATCGGGCTGCGCGGCCAGCGTCGCGCCCTGCTGCGACATGGCGGACACCAGCGAGGGAGTCTGCCAGGCGACAGCGGACGGCAGCTGCGCGGCCTCCCATTCGGGCTGCTTGGCCAGCAGTTCCTGTTCATACTTCTGGAACTGTTCCTGCATGCGGAGTGCATCTTCCTTGGGTGCCGCGAGTGTCTGGAGGCCCAGCTCGCGTTCCTGATCGGTGGGCGCGCGGCCGAGGAATCGCAGGAAGATGTCTTCGACCAGCTGGCGATCGTCGGGCTGGCTTTCGACCAGTTGTTTCAGCGCGTTGGCCGGGTCGACGATCGCATCGTTGACGGTGGGACCGTTGATCAGCTTCATGACCGGTCCGAGCACGATGCCGCTAGACCGTTCGCACTCGCAGGAACTCTCGCGCGGCGGACGGCCAAAGTCGTCGAGGAACGGCAGCGTGGTACTGGGATCGGGCAGTTGGGCCGCGCGGAAACCGGCGGGCACGCCGGGGATTCGCGGAGTCGCGCCCGTCGCGACGTGGATGGCGTCGAACAGCACTTCCGCCGGCAACCGCCGTGGCAGGGCGTGAGAATAGTTGATCGTGTCATCCTGGTTCCAGCG
>CAZUJM010000269.1:5430-8360 GCA_964620405.1 uncultured Pirellulaceae bacterium
GGCGTTGTACTCTTTACCATCCTCGGTCTTGATGTTCCAGCGGTTGGTGGCGACCGAGTGCTGGTAGGTCCGCGACTTGCAAATGGTGCGGAGCATGTGCTGAACATCGAAGTTCGAACGCACGAAGTCCTGCGTGAGCGACTGCAGCAGCTCAGGGTTCGTGGGCGGATTGCCGGCGCGAATGTCGTCGATCGGCTCGATCAGCCCGACCCCGAGCAGGTAGCCCCAGAGGCGGTTGACGTAGCTGCTGGCGAAGTAACGATTGTCGGGTGATGTGATCCAGCGCGCCAGCTGTTCGCGCCGCGAAAGATCGGCGGGAAGATCGCCGGAGATGGAATACGGGAACGACGGTGAGGCGACCTGCCCGGTTCGCTCGTGCGTCGTCTCGCCTTCGCCCGTGTCGTAGATGACTTCCACCAGCGGCACGCTGGACTCCACGGCCGAACCGCCAATCTGCTGTCCGGCGAAGGCGGGGTCACCCTTGCGACCGACCTGCTGGAAGTAAGCGGTCAGGTGGTAGTACTGGTCCTGAGTCCAGCGTTCGAACGGATGGTCGTGGCACTTGTTGCAGTTGAAACGCACGGCGAGGAAGAGGTGCGTGGTATTCTCCATGGCAGCGGCCGGTTCACGGAGCACCTTCCAGTAGGCGGCGGCCGGATGTTCGACGGTCGATCCGCTGGCGGTCATCACTTCGTACGCGAACTGGTCGTAGGGCATGTTGGTGGCAATGGCCGACTGGATCCAGTCACGGAGCGCGGCGGCGCCCACATCGCCGAGGAACTTGCGATTCACCTGCAGCATGTCGGCCCACTTGTTGGTCCAGTGCTCGACATAGGCCGGGCTGCCGACCAACTGGTCGACCAGCGCGTCGCGCTTCTCGCGCTGCGGTCGGGCGTCGGCGAGGAAGCCTCGCACCTGGGCAGGCGTCGGCGGCAGGCCGGTCAAGTCGAGGTGGACGCGGCGGACGAACTCCTCATCGGTGCACAATTCACTGGGCAGCACGCGGACTCGCTGCAGCTTGTCGTACACCAAGTCATCGATGTAGTTGTTCGACGGCGGCTGTTTCCATTCGAAGCCGCTGCGATCTCCCATCACGGTCACGGTGGTGGCCGTGTAGGCGCCTTCGTAGCGGGCCAAGATCGGCGCCTCGCCGCGGCGGAGCGTCGTGACAATGCCCTGCTTGTCGGCCGACAGGATCTCGATGTTCCCGCTCTCAATGAACGCGTCGGCGGTGACGTCGCGCACCGTGCCGTCCTGGTAGGTGGCCAGCACCACGAGCTGCTGCGTCATCTGGTCGCGCGGCACGATCGGGTTCGCCGGCTGGATCTCGATCGACACGACGCGCGAGGCGTCCAGATCCAGCGACGCGCCCTGGGCGATCCAGCGACGGATCACCTCGTAGCGACGTTCGCCCTGCTCCGTCAGCTTGCCGCCCACGTGCGGGATGCTGGCCGTGGCCTTCAGCAGCATCAGGCTCTGGTCGGGATTCACGCGATTGAATCGCCGCGCGCCGATCTCGTCGGTGAGCGCCAGGTGGTCGTACATCGCGTCGTAGCCGCGGAGCGACAGTTTGAAGCCGCGCTGGCCGTCCTTCGATCCGTGGCAGGTGCCCGAGTTGCAGCCCATCTTCGAGAGGACGGGCGTGACGTTCTGGACGTAGCTGACCGGATGGTTGCCCTCCATGCCCGATACCGTCACGGGAATCTCGATCTTGCGGCCGAGCACTTCGAAACGCAGTGTCTCCGAGCCGTCCGCCTTTGCCTCGACGCGCCGCGAATCGCTCACCGCCACCTGCGCGGGCGGCGACTGCAGTTCCGCCATCCGCGTAAGATCGACCTGCTCGCCACCCGCAATGTGGCCGGTGATGAGGATCTGCGCCGTCTGCCAGGGGCGTGTCAGTTCGATGCGTTCCGGCCACGCCGTGATCGACTCCACGACCACGCCCGCCGGAAGCTCCTCCTTGGCGAAGCCACGGCGGGCCAGGGGTCCGGCCAGCAGGGCCAACAGGGCGAGAATCGCGAGGCTCGGAGGCACACAGCGGATGAACCGTGTTCCAGACATCGGGCTTCGTTCCTTTCTGCGTCGGTCAGGGCCCGGGCGGGCCGATCCGGTATTGCCAGGTACGGGGAAGGTGCAGGTCCGTTGATCGAAGTGTGGGGTCATGGAACCTGGCTGACCCGCGGTTCGGCCAGCGGCACGGGCACGAACGACGCCACCTGCGCACCGCTGGCGTTGTCATAGACGAGGACCGTGCCGGAAAAACCGCCCACGGCGAACTGCTGTCCATCGGGACGGAAGGCCACCGAGAAGATCGGCGAAGGCAGCTTCTGCAACGCATGCACGACCTTTCCCGACTCGGTCTCATACACGCTGACAAAACCTTGTCCCTCGAAACTGCTGCCGGCCAGGATCTGCTGGCCATCGGCGCGGTACGCCACGTCGTAGATCCGGCCGGGAATGGAGTCATACTGGCGGACCAGGTTGGCGTCGTCGCCGATCACCCGCGCCGACTCGCGAAGCATGCGATAGGTCTTCGGCACGCCGTCCGCTCCGCCGATCAGCAGGTGGTTCTGCGTCGGATGGCGGTCGACCGCGTTCAGGCCGCCCTTCAATGCGCCCGGCGTGATGCTCGTGATGTTGTCGATGAAACGCTCCGTTGCCACCTCGGTCAACTTCATCGACCGGTCGCGACTGACCGACACGAGATGGCCCGAATCGACCGAGAACACGGTGTCCAGCACCCAGTCGTTGTGGGCTCCGTTGAACAGCACCTGCTTTCCCGTCTCGGCCTCCACCGCGCGGACCGTGTTGTCGGGGCAGCCGAACGACACGAGTCGTCCATCGTGCGACCAGCTCGCGCCGTAGCAGGTGTCGTAGCTGGCGGCGACGGCGACCAGCAGTTTGCGGTCGGCGACGTTCCAGACCTGCAG
>CAZUJM010000270.1:0-8351 GCA_964620405.1 uncultured Pirellulaceae bacterium
TCACCCGCGACGTGGCCCTACCGCCCTCGCCGTCGCTGATCGTGTAGGAGAAGCTGTCCGAGCCGGTGTAGCCCGCGAGGGACGTGTAGGTGATCGTCTGGTCCGCGTTCACCACCGCCGTACCATGCGCGGGAGTCGTCACGGACAACACCGAAAGCGTATCGCCGTCGACATCCGTATCGTTGGACAGCACCGTGATCGGTGTCGCGACCCCCTGCAGCACCGTCGCCGTGTCGTTGGTCGCCACGGGCTGGTCGTTTACCGCCGTCACGGTCACGGAGACGTTCGCCGTGGCCGAACCGCCCTGGCCATCGCTGATCGTGTACGAGAAGCTGTCCGCGCCGGCGTAGTTCGCGTTCGGCGTGTAGGTTACCGTGTGGTCCGCGTTCACCACCGCCGTGCCGTGTGCGGGAGTCGTCACGGACGACACCGAAAGCGTATCGCCGTCGGCATCCGTGTCGTTCGCCAGCACTACGATCGACGTCGTGGAATCCTCGGCCAGCGTCGCCGCATCGTCCACGGCGACCGGTGCACTGTTCATCGGCGGAATGTAGACGATGGTCAGTTCCGGCGGCGTCGTTCCTTCCGAAGAGGAGAAGTCGATGCCATCGGTGCCCGTGGGCAGCATGGCCCAGCCATGGTTGCTGGCGGGCGATGCCAGCCAAGCCTGGACGCTCGGCAACACGTTCAAGGACCATGCACCGGTCGAGACGCCGCCCGTGGAGAGGTCCGGGGCGACCGTGGCCTCGACGCCATCGTTCAACACGCCGTTCGTCAGCGAACTCCAGGTATCGCTGGTCGACCAGGTCTGCAGCATCCGATGCAGGTTGACGCTGTTGCCCGCGTTGGTGACATTCAATCGCAGCGTCGCCGACTCCAGTACGGAGCCGGCGGGAATCTGCCCGGCAGCACCACCGAACATGCCCTCAAATCGCAACAGGGCTTGGACATCCAGACCCGATCCGGCCGGATCGTCGCTGTCCACGTTCAAGGAGGTGGCAGAACCGTTGGCAGTGGCCGGGGAATTCTGCTGCAGGAACGTGTCGAGCGTTCCCGAGTAACCGGCGACCCCCTGCTGGAAACGGGCGACCTCGCCCACCGTCAGGTTCACCAGCGCCGTCGCCGTACCGCCGCGTCCATCGCTGAGCGTGTAGGAGAACTGATCGGTCCCGTAGTAGCCCGTCGACGGCGTGTAGGTGATCGACTTGTCCGCGTTCAGCAGCACCGCCCCGTGCGAGGGCGAACCCACGGAATCGACCGACAGCACGTCCCCGTCGGGATCGGTATCGTTCGACAGGACACCAATCGTGACGGCGGTGTCTCCCGTGGTGAATGCCGAGTCGGCGTTGGCCACCGGCGTGTCGTTGACGCCGTCGTCGAGGATATAAGACACGATCAGCTTTGGCTTCACCGTGCCTTCGGAGGAGCCGAACACGACGCCATCGCTGCCCGTGGGAATCATCGCCCATCCACGGTTCGACGCCGGCGCGGACTGCCACGCCCGCAGGCTCGCCAGGACATTGAACGAAAGCTGTCCGATGTTCACCGCGCCCGTGGAAGTATCCGGAGCGGCCAGGGCCTCCACGCCATCGACCTGGATGCCGTTCGTGCGCGAAGTCCAGGTGTCGGAGGCCGACCAGTCGGACACCATGCGGTGCAGGTTGAAGCTGTTGCCGCCATCGCTCGTCTGCAGTTGCAGCGTCGCGGAACGCAGGATGGCGTTGGTCGGTATCTGCCCGGCGCCCGATCCGAACAGATCCTCGAAACGCAGCAGCCCCTGGATGTCCAGGCCCGTGGCCGACGGGTCGTCATTGTCCACGCGCAGCGTCGTCGACGAGCCGAAAGCCGTGCCCGGGGTATTCTGGTGCAGGTACGTGT
Source organism: uncultured Pirellulaceae bacterium (assembly GCA_964620405.1). GTDB lineage: Bacteria > Planctomycetota > Planctomycetia > Pirellulales > Pirellulaceae > CAZUJM01. Next base: position 1,879 of record CAZUJM010000270.1, read on the forward strand.
CGACCGTCCCCGCGTAACCGTCGACGCCCTGCTGGAACGTCTTGGTCGTCGTGTCCTCCTTGGCGATCTGGAACGAGTCGATCACGCTGCCGTCATCCGCGGCGATGTAACTGACGGTCAACGCGTTCTGGGTGACGTCGATCTTCGAGAATCCCAGTCGCGCGGGAATCGCCGTGCTCGCCGAAAAACCTTCGGCGACGAACGGGAACTGACTGAACGTGCCCGTACGAATCCCCACGCCGCCGACTCCCGACACCAGCTGCGGCAGTCCTTCTCCCGCATGGAAATGGTCGTCGTGGCCGTGGTCGACGTACGTGGCCTCTCCGTTCACCTGTCCCGTGAGCGGGTACGTCCAGCTGTAGGTGTGCGAATGGCCGGTCATGAAGAGATCGACGCCCGCCGCCTTCAAGCGGTTGACGACCTGCTGGTAGTAGTTGCCGCTGGGACTCTCCGGCTTGTCCGGGACACCCGCCAGCGGATGATGTCCGTAGACGATCTTCCACCGCGCGTTCGAAGCATTCAGGTCCGCGACCACCCACTTGAGCAGGCCGTCGAGCCGCGTCGAGGAGGAGAGGCTGTTCGTGTCGAACGTCACGAAGTGCACATCGCCGTAGTCCCACGAGAAACTATGCTCCGGTCGTTCCGTGGCTGGCGGAGCTGCATGTGCGGTCACGCCCGCCACCGGGATCGGCACCGAGAAGTTCTGCTCGGAGGGCAGGCCCGACGACGTCCCCACGTCGTGGTTACCGAGCCCCAGGTAGTCGATGTGGCTCGCCATCCAGGTCGCGGCCTCCGGGTTCACCGTGGGCGAGAAGCGCGCATCCGACTCGGCGTGCGTGCCCGCGTTGTACACGTTGTCGCCCAGCAGCACCGCGAACGAGGGATCGACTTGGTTGATGCGGGACTGCACCTCGCGGAATCCGGTGGCCGCGCCCGAAGCGGAGTCGCCGTAGGCCACGAACGAAAAGTTCGTCTCGTCGCCAGCAGCCAGCCGCGTCCGGAACTCATGCTGGTACTGCTCGACCACCACGTCGCCACGCAGATGCCGCACGCGGTACTCGTAGTCCGAATTCCAAGCCAGCCCCGTGATGGTTGACGACCGCACCACGCGGTTCTCCACGCCGGTGACAATGTCGCTATTGAGCGTCGCGGACTGCCAGACGCTGCTGCTGCCCGCCGGGCGGTACTGGACTGTGAACGTATCCTGGCTGCCCGCGCCTCCGGGAATCGTCTGCCAGAGAATGTCCACGCGGTCCGTCTCGCTACCCGTGAAGCCCACCAGCGGCGCATTGCCGGGCTGCAGTCGCGGATTATGCTTCACGGTCAACTGCGGCACGCTCGCCACCGTGTAGGCGCGCGAGAAAGCCTCCAGCGATTCGCCCGTGCCGCCCAGGATCGAGCCCGCGTCCAGCGTCACGGTATGCGAGGCATCCGCCAGCGATGGCAACTGGAACTCCAGCGTATCCGCATCCAGCGCCGAAACGCTGGTCGCCGTCACACTGCCGTTGATCATCAGGTCGCTGGCCTGCGCCGTCGCGGCGTCCACGGCCTGCGAGAAATCGGCCACCAGCCGATGACCGCCTCCAGCGTTCGCAAAGATGTCCGCTGCCACCACCCCGAAGGCGAACACCTGACGGTCCTCAAGCATCTCCAACTGGGGGCACAGCGCGGTCCGCCCGCGCGCGCCGCAGCGCCGAGCACGATGGCGATCCCCCCGGGATGCCGCCCCCAGACTGGCCACCAGGTTGCGCCATCCGCCAAGCCCCACCGACTTGCCGTACCCGCGTCGCTTCATTCCCATGCCCGTTTCGCTCCACCCCTTCCTGGCCTGGGCCGAACTGGCCCCGCCGAACCTCGTCCCGTGACCGACGGACATCTACCCGTCCTGCCACCGCATCAAGTTACCTAAGTTCCCTGCAAACGGCGAGTCTTCATCGGGCTCCGCCTTCGATCCGGCGTTCCCAGCCCTCGGTTTCTTCCAAGAACGCGTCAATCGGGGCTAAAGTGCACGCGAAAAAAGTGCCAAAGAGGCATTTTTTGGAGAAAAGGGCGAGAGTCGCCACCAATGGCCAGAAAAGGCCAGGGAGAGAAACGCGATCGACGCGTGGGACGGAGCAAGGGGCCGTCCCAAAAGTCGCGCGGTGTGCGGATTCGCGCGATGCAGGCGAACGTTTCCATCAACGGCCCAGGGACGAGCCGTGGACCGCCGTGCCTTGCGGATGTCCGAAACGCTTAACGGGCCGTCAGCGTCAGCATGTCCGACTCGGGGAAAACCTCGCCCAAGCCAACACGGACTTCGCGGTCGTTGATGCGGAGCGTGACGCTCGAGCGGTCGACCCGCAGCACCTCGCCCTTCTTGCCCGCGACAAAGAAGTGGCGTGCCTTGACGAGCACCACGTTCGTCTTGCTCTCCGACTCGTAGAACCAAGCCTCCTCGTGCGGGCCTTCCTGCCAGGTGCCTACCAGCACCAAGGGCGGCGTGGCGGGCGCGGAGACCACTTCCGGTTCCGGCTGCACGACTTCCTCCTCCTCCGCCTCGGCCTGGGCAATGTCGACCTGCGGAGTGGCCACCACCGTGCGGTCGCCAAACCAGTTCGCGCTGGCGAAGAGCGATTCGGGCAGGTCCGTCGGCAGCTGAGCCACCGGCACCCCCGCCTCCGTCCGCCCCTGCAGGCAGGCGGCTTCCAGCGTCACGCTGCCGCGCAGTCGCCCTTCGCTCGCTTCCTGCAGGTCCCATCGCGCGATGCGTTGGACAAGCCGTGTGTGATGGAACCGCTGGAAGAAACCGGCCCACTGCGTCGTGGTCGCTTCGGCGGTCAGCGTCAGGCTGATCCAGCGTGCGTCGCTTTCGGCGACCGCCAAGTCGACGGCTCCCGGCGTGATCGTCACCTGCTCCAAGCCACTCTCGGTCGCGATGGCCGTCAGGTACGGATAGTACACGGAGGCCGCCTGGCTCTCGTCAAACGGCAGCGTCTCTCCGGACCAGGACTTGATCTCGCTCGCCTGCCGTTCATGACGTCGCAGCTGTTCCTGCTGCAGCCGCTGTTCGTCCAGCAGCTGGTCGATCCGCGCCTGACGTTCATGGAAGGGAGCTTGGACCCACGAGTCTTTCTCGAGGGCCGTGCCGGCCAGCAGCGATGCGCCCAACAGGCCCGCGAGGACTCGAGTACGTTGAGATGCCTTGATCATTTCGGTCTACTCCCGCGAACCCGGTCCGGCCTTGCGTACGACGCGGAGGTCGAATTGGACTCCCTCCCCATCCTGATTACGCTGAGGCCGGATTCCCAGCGGAGAAACCTCCACGATCGACTTATCCTGGGCGTAACGGGCCAGCAAACGCGGCACGACCGTGCTATCCGGGGCGGTGCCGGAAAGCACGAATTCACTCTCGCCATCGCCTCGGTTGCCGTCGGCGTTCAGCATGGCCAGTTCCACGGCATCCTCTTCCTCCATGGGCCGGAAGACGGCATCCAGGGCCGGAATCCATTCCTGCCGGTTCCTCCACCGCGCCGCGATCGCCTCATGCGTCTTGTCCGTGCGGTCGCCGCGTTCGATCTGCTGCTGCGCGGCCGCGACGTCGGCGGCCAGCGTCGCGATGCGCTGGTCCATTTCCCGCAGCCGCGAGTCGGCCAACCAGCACGCTCCCGCCAACACCAGCGCGGCGGCCAGGCCCGCGCGAACTCGGCGGCGGCGCGGAGCCTCCGATGGGTCGGTGACGACGGTGGAGCGAAGCAGGTTCAGCTCGCCAGCCAGCATGGGATCGCCGGCGACGATCGCCAACTGTGATTCCAGCGGAGCAGCACCGAACTGGACCGTCGCTTCCGGCAGCTCATCCGCCAGCACGCGACGCAGGATCGGGCCATCGCCTGACTCCTCCGCTCCCCAGACCACCACCCGGCGGATCGACACGCGTTCTTCCAGCGCGCCGCGGACGTGCTGGATCGCGGCGATCAGGTCCTCCGCCTCCAGCGTCTCCCCGGGCAACTGTTCCACATAGGCGGTGGCGGCCAGGCGACCGTGTCGCTCCAGCAGCACTTCCGTCCCGCAGTCGTCGCGTACCACCAGCAAGGTCGCGACCGCGTCCCCGCCACGATTCGCCTCCTCCTGACCGGCCGTCGCGTCGCTTCCTGCCGCGGACACCAAGCGGCGGACATAGATTTGGGAACGGGTGGTCACCGTCGCCAGCGAAAGCCCCGCCTTTTCGAGCAGGACGCGGTACGGCTCGATCGCCGCCAGCGAAGTCACTTCAGCCGCAAAGCCCAGGCTGGGCACGTCGTCATCGCCGGCGTTCAACGCCTCAAACCGCGCTCGTCGCCGGGACGGATCCAGCTGCTCCTCGCCGCGGGGATCAAGTGGATAGAAATCGAAGCACGCCTCGTCCGCTCCTAGATTCGTATGCAGGTCGATCTGGTAACGGATGACCGAGGCCAGATGCGCGGGGCTGCACGGAGGCAGCGAAAACCGTCGGAAGAGATGCTGGAACCGGGGAAGCACGAGGACGGCTTGCCGCACGCGTCCCCGCTTGCCCCCTCGCAGCTGTTCGAGCAGCGCCAGCAGGCGCGACGAATCGGCGTCCGGACCTTCGCCCGCGCCGCGTTCCGCCTTGCCGAACCCCGCCAGCTCGGCAGCCACGCGCGGCACCACGTGCGTGGTGCCATCGGGAGCGATGACGAGCAGGTCTTCATGGCGCGGAACGAGCAGGAGGGCCGGTCCCGTCCAGGCCGGGCGTGCCGCACCCGCGGCCGACGATGCGAGGTTTCTCCGGATGCCGATCATGGTGTCCTCTTCGAGTGGGGGGATACTTCGCGATGGGACAGAGCAAGCTGCGACGAACGTCGCCAGGGCGCGATCTCCGCGTTCGACGCGTCGATGTGCGCTAAAATGTATTCGTGAACCGTCCGGTTGGCGGCGGAGCCGACACAGCGGACCGTGAACAGGTCGCCTCGCATGGTCAGGAAGGGCATTGCTTCGCGGAAGACTTTCCATTCCATGAGGCCATCCGTGAGCAGCCACGTCACGTCGCCGTTGTTGCCCGCAGCCAACGAACCGCCCGACACGCCGCTCCGCCGCGCCTCGATGGCTCGCGCCACGTCCGGCGACAGGCCCGGGATGGTGGCCAGCACTTCCCAGGGCGCTTCGTTGACATTGATGCGGCCTTCGACCGCGTGCCCGGCGAACAACGTCACTTCGTCGCCCAGCTCCTGCACGACGCGCTGAAACCCTTCGGCGTCGGCGGGCCACGGGCTGTCGAGTACCTCATCCTTCTCGAGCGAGGGGATCTGGACCTGCAAGCCGCAGAGATCGGCCAGCGAGCGGATACGGAAGCTCGGCTGGCCCGCCAGATCCACGCCGTCCCGCACCGTATCCCGCTCCTCTTCTTCCTCCTCCTCGACCGCTGCTGGCAAGTCGGCGTCCGACGACTCGGACACCTCCCCCAACTGTTCGGCGGCCCGGCGAATGGCGGCCGCTTCCAAGGCCGCCGCCGACTCCTTCTTCTCCATCATCGCCGGATCTTCGTAGGGGCCGAACTTCCGCAACGCGGCCAGGTACTTGGCCATCTCCGCCCCGACGCGAGGCTCCAGCTGGTCGTACAGGTCGACGATATCCTCGGTGTTCAAGTAGATCTTGGCCGTGCCATCGCGGCGCAGGTTCGATTCCCGCGCCACGGCCGTCAGGTACCGCACCCAGCCGTGTTCCACGCCACGCGGCGCCTCGCGTGCCTCCCCGGCATCGACCAGGCCATCCGCGTTACGATCGGAGCCGTAGAGCAGTTCGGGGGTCACGCCGCGAACCTGCAGCAGCTCCTCCAGCGAGTCGATGCGGCCATTGCGTGGCGGCGGCAGGCGAAGCGACACATAGTGCGTCTGCTCGGCGCCGAACGCGCGAGGCGTGTCATCGGCATCGATCCAGTCGAGCAAAGCATCGGCGACCTGGACCGTCATGCCTGGAATCTTCAGCAGCATCTCGCGAGCCGGCTCTTCCTGCTCCTTGTCCAGCGGCAGCGCGTTGATCGGCAGCTTGGCCGACTCGTCTTCCATCCCCCACTGCGCCTGGGACCAGGGCGGTGCGAGGAACTGGAACCCGGCAGTCCTGTCGTCCGGCGACGCCAAGGAATGCTCGACAAACAGATGCTCCGCCCCAATCCTCAGCTTCCGCTCCTGGCTGCGGCTCTGCGACAACCAAGCCGCCGCCAGCCGCAGTCCCGACGAGGCCGCTTCGGTGGCCCGCGCGGCATGGAGGTGCGTCATCGCCCGTCGCGAAGACTCCACCATTGTCTCGTTCAGCTGGTACGCCACCTGGACCATCATCGCGAGGACGACAAGCACCAGCGGCAGCGCGAGGCCCCGCCGCTCAGGCCGGCGCGGCAGATGCCGGCGGCGCGTGCGACGGCGGAGCAGGCGGCGACGAAGGGGCGTGCGCAGCAGGCGGCGGCTGGGACCACGGCGGCCCGTGGCCCGCCAGTTCCAGTCTCC
>CAZUJM010000271.1:0-8322 GCA_964620405.1 uncultured Pirellulaceae bacterium
GGCAAGAGTTTCCGCAACGAGATCACACCGCGGAACTTCACCTTCCGCACCCGGGAGTTCGAGCAGATGGAGATCGAATTCTTCTGCCATCCGGACAGCTCACGGGCTTGGTATCAGTTTTGGAGGGATCGCCGTTTTCGCTGGTATCTGCAGTTGGGATTGTCGAGCGACAAGCTGCGGCTGCGCGACCACGATCCCGACGAGTTGAGCCATTACTCCACCGGTACCGCGGACATCGAGTATGCCTTCCCGTTTCTGCCACCGGGTGCTTTTGGGGAATTGGAAGGCATCGCCCACCGCGGGGACTTCGACCTGCGCAGTCACATGGAGGGCAAGCTGGATCCGAGCACGCGTCCGCTGGAAGTCGAGCGGGATGCGAATGGACAGCCGAAGTGGCGCGGCAGCGGGAAGGATTTGAGCTATCGCGACGACCTGACCGGCGAGCGGTTCGTGCCGCATGTGATCGAACCCTCGGCCGGTGCCGACCGTGCAACCCTGGCCTTCCTCTGTGAAGCCTACAGCGAAGACGAGGCTCCCGACGAGAACGGGCAGATGCAGTCCCGGGTCGTGATGCGACTGCACCCGCGGCTTGCTCCTTTGAAGGCAGCGGTGTTCCCGCTCGTCAAGAAGGATGGGATGCCCGAAGTCGCCCGAGACATCTACCGGGCCCTGAAACGCGAGTTTCCGGTCTTCTATGATGAGAAGGGAGCGGTCGGACGTCGTTATCGCAGGCAGGACGAGGCGGGCACGCCGTTCTGCATCACCGTCGATGGCCAGACGCTGCAGGACCGGACGGTTACGGTGCGGCATCGCGACACGCTGGAGCAATGGCGCGTGAAGGCGGACGACATCGTGGAGGAGATCCGGAAAGGCGTGACCCGGTCTTGATCGCGACGAGCGTTCGGGCGACGAGCATGGGTCTTCCTCCGGGGGTGGTTCGATGATTCCGACGTTGAGTCAGGTGTGTTCCCTCCATGCGGCCTTCGGCACGGATATCGAGGACTACGCGGCTGGGCAGTGCCGGAGTGTCGAGCTTTGGTTTACCAAGCTGGAGGACTACCTCGAAGGACACTCGGTCGAGGACGTCCGGCGAATGCTGGATGCGTTCTCCATGCGTGCTTCCGTGGCAGGCCTCCAGGGAGGTCTTCTCGACAGCGAAGCGGCCGCGCGGGAGGAGGCTTGGAAGCTGTTTCGGTCGCGGTTGCATTTGAGTCGCGAACTGGGCATCGAAACCATCGTCGTGGCCTGCGATGTATCCGGGCCACTGACTCGAGCGAGCATCGACCGAGTCCGCGGGTCGCTCGTGGAACTGGCGGCCACCGCTGGCGACGTCGGCGTGCGCGTGGCCCTGGAGTTCCAGGGACGGGCCGCTCTCGGGAATAACCTGCAGACGGCGGTGGCGTTGATTGAAGAAGTCGGCAGTCCGTCGCTGGGGCTCTGTCTGGATACCTTTCATTTCGAGATCGGTCCGAGCAAGTGGGCGGACCTCGGTTTGCTGCACGCGGGAAATCTATTCCATGTGCAGCTGTCGGACTTCGCCGACGTGCCGCGGGAATTGGCCAGCGACAGCGATCGTATTCTTCCCGGGGATGGAATGCTGGCGTTCGAACCGCTGCTGGAGCGATTGCGGGAGATTGGTTACGGTGGCTGCGTCTCCTTGGAACTGATGAATCCGCGGATCTGGCTGGTGCCTCCCCGGCAGTTCGGCGAGATCGCCATGACCTCGCTGCGGAAGCTGCTCGGGCTGGCCAGCATGACCTGAAGCTGCGTGCCGCCAGCGGTCGCGCCGTGCGTCGTCCGTCCGCTGGCGAAGACGAGTGGTTGCCATCGCGTCCTGTGGGGCTCTAGTAGAGAGCCATCGCCAGTTGGCGGCGGTAGGTCGAAACGAGTTCCGATTCGTCCGGCAGGACGCGAAAGATATCGACCATCAATTGCTTGGCTCGTTGTCGAAGCGGTCCCCGGTCTTTGCGGACCACTTCGAGCCCCGTCTGGAGTGCTTCCTCGTAGCGTCCCTCCGCAGCCAGGGCGCTGGCAAGTTCGAGTTGCAGTTCCCGGTCGTCGGGTCGGGAAGCGGCGCGTCGGGCCAGATCCGCGCACGGGCCCGCCGCGCGCCCTAGATCGTGCAGTTCGAGCGCTGCCTTGGTCCTCTGTGCCTGCGGTTCGAGGTAGCCGCGGCCTTCGAGTTCCCCGACGAGGGCGCGGCTCTCCTCGATGCGTTTCTGGTCCAGAAAGAGTTCCGCGAGGGCGATGCGAGCCGCGTCACAGCGAGGGTCAAGTTCCAGCGCTTCGCGGAGAAGACGCTCCGCTTCCGTGGGTGCGGCGACGAGTCGCAACTGCGCGGCCTCGACCTTCTGTTCCGCTGGCGTCGGCAGCAGTCGCTCCAGCCAGCGGCGGATCTCCGGCTCGGGCATGGCGCCCAGGAAGCCGTCGACGATATGTCCGTTTCTTAGTCCATAGACGGCCGGAATCGACTGGACGTGGTACTCGGCGGCCGCCATCGCATTCTGCTCGGTGTTCGCCTTCACGAGTTCGAACCGGCCTTCAAACTCGACGGCCAGGCGTTCTAGGACGGGCCCGAGCAGACGGCAGGGCTGGCACCAGTCGGCCCAGAAATCGACGACAACGGGGACCTGCCAGGAACGCTCCGTGACGTCCTCGGCGAAGGAGGCGTCCGTCGTATCGCGAATCCACGGCGAATTGGTGGGGGAGGGGCTCATGCCGGGAATCTAAGCGAAGGTTCTCCACCATTGCAACTGGGGAGCGGTGATTCGCGTGGCTTGTAAATCGACCGGGGCTCTGGTAGCAAGGGTGCAGGTTGGGCGGACCGGCGATGCCCGACCTTATGGGGATCAAGGGCCGGAGGGAGAACCTGGACGTGGGAATTTCGGAGCGATTCGCTGGACGCCTTGCCAAACTGCGCAGCCTTCTGAAGAAGCAGGGCAGTGACTCCATGCTCGTAACCAAACGCGTCAATGTCACCTACCTGACCGGCTTCACGGGCGATGACAGTTTCTTGCTGGTGACTCCCCGCCATGCCGTGGTGCTCAGTGACTTCCGATTCATCGAGCAGTTGGAGGAAGAGTGTCCGGGTTTTGAGGCCGTCATTCGTCGCCAGGGTGCGACCATGCTGCAGACAGTGGCCGAGCAGGTGGGGGAACGCTCGCTGAAGACGATCGGTTTCGAGGCCGAGTCGATTTCGGTGAGCCTTTACCACCAGCTCACGGCGCTCCTTGGCAATGCCCAATTGGCCCCTTCCAGCGGGCTTGTTGAAACGCTTCGGGAGATCAAGGACCGTTTTGAGATCGACGAGATCCGGCGGTCCATCCACATCGCCCAAAAGGCATTCGGCGTGATCCGAGCTTCTTTGCGGAGCGACCAGACGGAGAAGGCTGTGGCGCGGGATATCGAGTACCAGATCCGCTGTTTCGGCGGCAGTGGTTGCAGTTTTCCGCCGATTGTGGGTGTCGGCGCTCGAGCGGCTCTTCCCCATGCGGTCCCCACCGAACGGCGAATCGGTGACAGCGATTTCGTCCTCGTGGATTGGGGAGCTCGCGGTGGCCTGTATGCGAGCGACTTGACGCGTGTTTTGGTGACCGGTAAAATCTCGCCGAAACTCGAACGCGTGTACGGAGTTGTGTTAAACGCTCAGCGTCGCGCGATTGAGGCGATTCGGCCCGGGGCGGTGATGAGCGATGTGGATGCCGCCGCCCGTGGATTCATCGCCAAGGCTGGATTCGGTGAGCATTTCGGTCATGGCCTGGGGCATGGTATCGGGCTGGAGATCCACGAGGCTCCGCGGTTGGCGGTGAACCACCACCAGCCGCTGAAAGCGGGCATGGTCATCACCGTCGAACCGGGGATCTACCTGCCCGGTTGGGGTGGTGTGCGGATCGAGGACGATGTCTTGGTGACCCGGGACGGTCATGAGGTCCTGACTTCCGTGCCGAAGAGTCTGGAAGAGTGCGTGGTCCGCTAGGAGCGTGGCCAGTTTCGGGTCAGTGGGTGCAATCTGGACGGTTTAGCCGTCCTCGGAGACAGCAGGTCATGACGGACTCAGCGCCTTCGGATGAGGTGTTCGATATCGGTCGAATCCGCCAGTTGGTGGAACTCATGGAGCAGCATGGGTTGGCCGAGGTGGATTTGCGGAGGGACAAGAACCGGATTCGCCTTCGCCGCCAGATGGATGAGCCGTTGGTGGTTCCCGCCGCCATCACGAGGGCTGCCCCTGCGCCGACCGGGACTGCGACTCCACTGGTCGAACCGGGCCAGCGGGCTGACGACGATCGTAACTTGGTGATCATCAAGAGCCCGATGGTCGGGACGTTCTACGGACGCGCGAATCCCAAGGCGGAGCCCTTCGTGAAGGTGGGGTCGCGCGTGAACGCGGATACGACGGTCTGCATCATTGAGGCCATGAAGGTGTTCAACGAGATCCCTGCCGATGTTTCCGGTACCATCGTCGCCGTCCTCGTCGATGAGGAGGAAGGTGTCGAGTTTGGCAAGCCGCTTTTCAAAGTGGACACAGGAAAGTAGCGGACGCTCCCTATGTATTCACGCATTCTGGTGGCCAATCGTGGCGAAATCGCTCTGCGGGTCATCCGAGCGTGCCGCGAGATGGGTATCGAGACGGTGGCCATCTTCAGCGAGGCGGATCGCGGCAGCGCCTATCTGGAGCTTGCCGATGAGGCCATCTGCGTCGGCCCGCCGAAATCCTCGGACAGCTATCTCAAGATCGCCAACGTCATTAGTGCGGCGGAGGTCGGCAACGTCGACGCGATCCATCCGGGGTACGGCTTCCTTGCCGAGAACGCGCACTTCAACGAGGTGTGTCGCAGTTGCAACATTGACTTCATCGGGCCCACGCCGCAAGCAATGGAGCAATTAGGCGACAAGAACCAGGCACGCGAACTGGCAAGGCGAGCTGGCGTGCCCGTGGTACCCGGGTCTGCCGGATTGATCGAGGATGAGCAGGAGGCGATTCGAACCGCCGGTGAGATCGGGTATCCGGTGCTCATCAAGGCCACGGCCGGTGGTGGCGGCAAGGGAATGCGGGTGGCTGCCAACGAGCTGTCACTGAAGACGGCGCTGCAGCAGGCACGGAAGGAAGCGGAAGCGGCGTTCGGCAATGCCGGAGTGTACTTGGAGAAGTACGTAGAAAACCCCCGCCATGTGGAAGTGCAGGTGCTGGCCGACTTGCATGGAAACGTCGTGCATCTCTGGGAACGCGACTGTTCGACGCAGAGAAGGCATCAGAAGCTCATCGAAGAGAGCCCGGCTCCGAACCTGCCCGCCGATGTTCGTCAGGCGATGTGCGACGCGGCCGTGCGTCTGATTCGCGAGGCGAACTACACGAACGCGGGCACGGTGGAATTCATCGTCGACCGGGAGCATCGTTTCTACTTCATCGAGGTGAACGCCCGCATCCAGGTGGAGCATCCGGTCTCCGAAATGATCACGGGGATCGACCTGATCAAGTCACAGATCCTGGTTGCCGCCGGCGTGCCGCTTGGGTTCGGCCAGGCCGATATCGTGCCGCGCGGCGTGGCCATGGAGTGCCGGATCAACGCGGAGAACAGTGCGAAGAACTTCCAGCCCTGCGCCGGAACGATCCAACGCATGATCGCTCCGGGAGGCCTCGGTGTGCGGTTCGACTCCCATGCCCACGCAGGTTACACCGTGCCGCCTTACTACGATTCGATGATCGGGAAGCTGATTGTGCACCAGCCCACGCGGTCGGAGGCGATTGCCTGCATGTCCCGCGCCTTGCGGGAGCTCCGCATCGAAGGGATTGAGACGACGATTCCCTTCCACCAGCGACTTCTTCGCGACCCGATGTTCGTCGAAGGGCTGATGGACACGACCTACGTCGAACGGACCATCTTGGGCTAGCACGCCGAAGATCGCTCTGAAGGCGTCCGGGCCATCTGGCGGGGCTGACGGAACCTTGGGCACGGAACCTTGGGCACGGAACCTTGGGCTGGCTCCCTCAAGGCGAATCAGGGCAGGGGCGTCCTTGGCGAAAACCGGACTCGCCACTAAAATCTGGCCGGACGGGCCGGGGACATTCGCGCCGTCGTTCGTGTCGTCGACCGAGCCGGCGTTGAGACCCCGGGTTGTGCTGTTCCATCTCTTCCGTCTGCTTATATCCCTAGGGTGGCCACGGGCCCCAATGAGGTAGTTTTTTTCTATGAATTCTCCTGCTCATGCATCGCCCGGGAACGATTCCATTCGACGCGTCGCGATCCTCTTTGCGGGCGGCCCGGCGCCGGCGGCCAACGCGGTCATCTCCACGGCAGCGGCGTCGTTTCTGCGACACGGCATCCACGTCACCGGCGTGCTTCACGGGTATTCGAACCTCGTGACCTATGGGCCTGACAACCCGATGCAGCCTGGCGTGCACTACAAGATCCTCGACTCGCACGCCCTGAAGCGTACCCGAAACGCCCAGGGGATCATGATCGGGACGGCTCGTACCAATCCCGGCAAGGATGTCACGTCCCCGGCGCATCTCGACGACCCGGTCCGTTCTGCGCCGCTGAAGCGCACCTACGAGGCCCTGCGGTCGATGGAAGTGGATGCGTTGATTTCGATCGGCGGCGACGACACCCTGAAAACGGCGAACAAGTTCAAGATGTTCCAGGATCGCCTGCCCGCGGAGATGCCCCGGATCCCCGTGGTGCACCTGCCCAAGACGATCGACAACGACTACATGGGTATCGACTTCACCTTCGGTTACTTCACGGCGGTCGAGTTCCTCGCCAGTGAGATCCGCAACCTCCTGTTCGACGCCGAAGCGGGGCGAGCTTACTTCCTCTGCGAGACCATGGGCAGAAGCGCTGGCTGGCTGTCCTACGGAGCAGCGATCGCCGGTGAGGCGAGCTTGGTGTTGAGCGTCGAGGACATCGTGGGCGAATTCGAGTCCTCGGAGACCTACACCGATGCGCATGGCAAGACCCACACGCGTCGGGTCATGAATGTTCCGAAAGTCATCGATCACATGGTTCGTGTGATGCTTGCTCGCGAAAAGGAAGGCAAGTACTTCGGCGTGTTCGTGGTCGCCGAGGGGTTGGCGGAACTGCTGCCCTTCTCGCACCTCGAGGGGATCAATCGCGACGACCACGGCCATATCTCGATCGCGGATGTCAGCCTTGGACCCATGTTCGCCAAGCAGTTGATGGCGGCCTACAAGAAGGCGACGGGGGGCTCCCGAAAGGTCACCGGGGTCCAGCTGGGGTATGAATCCCGCTGCGCCAAACCCCATGCGTTCGATGTGATGCTGGGAAGCCAACTCGGGGTAGGCGCGTTCCGCGCACTGGTCGAGGAGAAACTGAACGGCGTGATGGTGTCCGTGTCCGGGCAACTCGACCTGCACTACGTTCCGTTCGACGACCTGATCAATCCCGAGACGCTCGTCACCGTGGTTCGATACATCCGGCCGAAGAGCGATTTCCACCGGTTGGCGAGGTTCATGGAAACCTACGTCAACGTCTAACCTCTTCGAGGCTGGCTGGCTGCATGGACTCCGTCTGGCCCGGGCGACGTAGTGGCGCCGGGCAGACGCTGGGCAGGGTCCGGTGGTCTTGGAGATGATTATGCGTGGCGGAGCGTAGTTCGACGGTCCTTTGAGGAACAGGCTACGCTCGGTGGGCGACCCCGATCACTCCGTCAGGGTTCCCTTGGTGCTCGGAATGCCCGTTTGCCGCGGGGCGGGTTCGATGGCCTGCCGGATGGCCCGGGCCAGCCCTTTGAAAATGGCTTCGCTGATGTGGTGGCTGTTGAAACCATGGTGCCGCAGCACATGGATGTTCGACAGGCTGTTCCCCGAGAAGGCCTGCCAAAACTCTCGTACCAGTTCCGTGTCGAAGGTCCCAATCTTGCTGGACGGGAAGCTGGCGTGGAACGCCAGGAAGGTGCGGCCACCAAAGTCCACGGCCGCCGTTACCAGCGTCTCCTCCATGGGCAGAATGCAGTGCCCATAGCGGCGGATGCCGGCTTTGCTGCCGAGTGCCTGCCGCATCGCCTGGCCAAGTCCGATGCCAACGTCTTCGACCGTGTGGTGCTGGTCCACATGGAGGTCGCCTTCGGCGCGAACATTCAGGTCGATAGCGCTGTGGCGGGACAGGAGAGTCAGCATGTGGTCGAGGAACCCGACTCCCGTCTGAATGTCCGATTGACCGGTGCCGTCGAGATTGAGGTCTAGGCGGACGTGGGTTTCCGCCGTGCGTCGGTCGATCGCGGCGATACGGTTCATGTGGGAGTTCCTTGCGGGAGGGCAGGCGTCGCCAGACGCAGGGCAGGAGTCGAGTTCGTTAGAGGACGGCT
>CAZUJM010000272.1:0-8012 GCA_964620405.1 uncultured Pirellulaceae bacterium
ATACGCGTTGTAGCCGTACAGCGGCGTGCGCCAGAGAGCCTCCAGAACCACCGCCGTGCGAACCCATTCGGGCGTCACGTTGTAGACGCCGGCGTTCAGGTCCGCCAGCTCCCGCTGGCTCGCCTCGTCGTCGATGCGACGCGTTTCCACTTCCGGCAGCGGACGCGTCGGCGGCGCGAGCTGCTCTGTGACCATGCCCGTGACGCTAAACGCCTTGGCAAGCCCCACGCGCGATAGCGTCTCCGCGGCATCCTCTCCCAGCCACTGCTGACCGCCCACGAAGAACCATGGTCGGCGCTGGTTGGCATAGTAGTCCTTCGCCGCGCCGGCCAGGGCCTCCAGCTGCCCCTGCGAAGACACCGGCTCGGTCGGCACCGCGGCGTTCAGGAGATACCACGGGTGGCGTGAGTTCGCGATGCAGAGGCCGTCCAATTCGACGACCTCCCCGGAACCGCTGCAACGCGAGTACAACGTCCATGCCGCGCGAAACTGCTCGTGAGATTCCCGCACCTCCCTCGGACGGTCCATGCTTCTTCACTCCCTTCCAGATCCAATCTCGCGTTAAATTCACGCCACGTATCGTAGTTCGTCGAGGAAGATGGACACATGGAATCCCGGCCGGAACGGATGCCCCGGAGCCTCTCCGTGACCTCCGTGACCTCCGTGGTTCCCCCCCGCGCAGCGTGGGGATCGAGAAAAGGCTCAGCGCGCGTCCGAAGGCTCGGCAGCCAACGCCTTGGGCACCAGTCTTCCCGACGAATCCGGTTTCTCCCGAACCTCTTCATGGTACTCGGCGTCCTGGTTGACGCACCAGACATCGAAGAGTTCCTGGCCGGCCAGGATGTTCCGCGCGACGAGCAGCGCGGTCATCATCGAATGGTCCTGGTTGTTGTACTTGTGCATGCCGTTGCGTCCGACCAAGTGCAGTCCCGCGTACGACGCCGCCAGCTCCTTGCGGATCACCTCCACATTCGCCGCATACGCGTCGTCATACACCGGGTAGGCCTTGGGCTGTCGCACGACATGCGCATCGAGCACGTCGCCATGGCGAACCAAGCCCAGCTTCTCCAGCTCCTGGGTACCGAGCGCGACCAACTCCTCGTCCGGCGCGTTCCACAGTCCGTCGCCTCTCGGCTCGTTCTCATTCATCGCCATCGGTCCCGGCATGCTCTCGACCGGGCGAGCGGCGAGCGACTACGGGCGTTCCAAGCGGGCTGGCCCACGCTCGCGTTCCTGGGCTCGTCGTGCCAACCTGCCCCTGCTTACTGCGGGAGGTACAGCGTAAACGTATCGACCGATCGGTAGCCCATGCGGAGGTAACCGGGGAAGCCATCGGCGGTCGCGTGGAGGGCGGTGCGCGTGATGCCCGTCTCCCGCGTCGCGTTCTCCAAGCTCCGGCGCATGACGAGTTCCGCGAGGCCTCGGTGCCGGAAGGCGGGCGCCGTGGCCACGTATGCGACATACAAGACGCCGTCCAGCGGTACGGTGAAAGCCGTCGACACGGGCTGGCCGTCGATACGCGTTGTAGCCGTACAGCGGCGTGCGCCAGAGAGCCTCCAGAACCACCGCCGTGCGAACCCATTCGGGCGTCACGTTGTAGACGCCGGCGTTCAGGTCCGCCAGCTCCCGCTGGCTCGCCTCGTCGTCGATGCGACGCGTTTCCACTTCCGGCAGCGGACGCGTCGGCGGCGCGAGCTGCTCTGTGACCATGCCCGTGACGCTAAACGCCTTGGCAAGCCCCACGCGCGATAGCGTCTCCGCGGCATCCTCTCCCAGCCACTGCTGACCGCCCACGAAGAACCATGGTCGGCGCTGGTTGGCATAGTAGTCCTTCGCCGCGCCGGCCAGGGCCTCCAGCTGCCCCTGCGAAGACACCGGCTCGGTCGGCACCGCGGCGTTCAGGAGATACCACGGGTGGCGTGAGTTCGCGATGCAGAGGCCGTCCAATTCGACGACCTCCCCGGAACCGCTGCAACGCGAGTACAACGTCCATGCCGCGCGAAACTGCTCGTGAGATTCCCGCACCTCCCTCGGACGGTCCATGCTTCTTCACTCCCTTCCAGATCCAATCTCGCGTTAAATTCACGCCACGTATCGTAGTTCGTCGAGGAAGATGGACACATGGAATCCCGGCCGGAACGGATGCCCCGGAGCCTCTCCGTGACCTCCGTGACCTCCGTGGTTCCCCCCCGCGCAGCGTGGGGATCGAGAAAAGGCTCAGCGCGCGTCCGAAGGCTCGGCAGCCAACGCCTTGGGCACCAGTCTTCCCGACGAATCCGGTTTCTCCCGAACCTCTTCATGGTACTCGGCGTCCTGGTTGACGCACCAGACATCGAAGAGTTCCTGGCCGGCCAGGATGTTCCGCGCGACGAGCAGCGCGGTCATCATCGAATGGTCCTGGTTGTTGTACTTGTGCATGCCGTTGCGTCCGACCAAGTGCAGTCCCGCGTACGACGCCGCCAGCTCCTTGCGGATCACCTCCACATTCGCCGCATACGCGTCGTCATACACCGGGTAGGCCTTGGGCTGTCGCACGACATGCGCATCGAGCACGTCGCCATGGCGAACCAAGCCCAGCTTCTCCAGCTCCTGGGTACCGAGCGCGACCAGTTCCTCGTCCGGCGCGTTCCACAGTCCGTCGCCCTCGAAACAGAAGTACTCCAGGCCGTAGCAGGCGAGTTTCGGATCGGGTACCAGTTCGGGCGACCAGCTGCCGAAATTTTGGACGCGGCCTACCTTGACGTTCGGTTCGTGGATGTAGATCCAGTTGTCGCTGAACGGGCGCGAGGGGCGGACCATGAGGGCCACGGTGAGGAAATCACGATAGCGCAGGGCCTTCGCAGCCCGCTGCGTCGCGGGCGAGGGCTGCGGCGTCACCGCCTGCATCAGCTCCCGCAGCGGCGCCGACGAGATGACATGCTGCGACTCCAGCGACTGTTCCGATCCGTCCGCCGCGCGATAGACGACGCGCCACCCCGCTTCACCGGGCAACTTCTCGACGCTCGTCACGCGACAACCCATGCGCACTTCGCCGCCCGCCTTCCGCGTCCGCTCCGCCGCCGCCTCCCACATCATGCCGGGTCCGAGCCGCGGGTAGCGAAACGTATCAATGAGTGTCTTGACGGTCTGCGTTCGATCGCCGCCAGGCTTGGCGGGAAACAAAGCGGCGCGCACGGCCGCGGCCAGCGACAGCCCCTTGATGCGCTGCGCGGCCCAGTCGGCCGAGATCTCGCGGCAGCTCATGCCCCACACCTTTTCGGTGTAGGTCTTGAAGAAGATCTCGAAGAGTCGCCGCCCGAATTCATTGGAGACCCAGTCCTCGAACGAACGCGGATTGCGCACGGGGAACAGGCGAGCCTTGGCGTAGGACGCAACGCATCGCGTCGACTCCCACAGCCCCAGGTTCCGCAACGACTCCTGGGCCCGCAGCGGATACGAATAGAACTTGCCCTGGTAGTAGATGCGGGACGAGCGGGGAACGGTGATCAGGTCCTCGCCCAGCAGCTCCGTCCACAGGTCCTCGACTTCTTGCGATTTCGAGAAGAAACGGTGGCCGCCGATATCGAAGCGAAACCCCTTGTACTCGACCGTCCGCGCGATGCCTCCGACGTAACGCGGATCGGCCTCCAGCACGACGACGCGAGCCCCGCCCTCGGCCAACTTCCACGCCGCCGTCAACCCCGCGGGGCCTGCTCCAATGACCGCAACCGTTGTGCTATCCATGAAATCCGCGTGGGGTGAAAAGCCGTGGGTGAGAAAAAGCCGGGGCGACGAAGCATGGTGGCCCCCGGGAAAGATTAGGTCAAGGGTTGCTGCGGAGGACACGCCACCACGCCGCCTTCCGGGGCCCTGTCCGACGGATCTTGCCCGGCAAATCCTGCCGTGGATTCGGGCCTCAGGGGAGGAGTCCGCCGGCGTCGCAGTCCCTCGCCGAAGAACCCGCTGGCATTCGCGAACTGCCAGACGACCAGCAGCGGCAAAGCTCGCAACACGTTTCCCCACGACTCACGCGACAGGCGACGCAGGAGCAGCCCGGGAACGCGTAAATGGAACCGGGCGTCCCGCTGTAGCCGCGACGCCCCCGCTTCGGAACGAATCCGATGAAACGTCCACGCACCCCGTCCGTAGGTGTAGTTCTGCCTCCAGAAGCTCCCCAGGCTCATGCTGTGGTAGTGCCTGACGATGGCCTTCTCCGCCCACCGGATGGTGCCAAATCGAGAGATCCACCGATCGCAAAGGTCGCGATCCTCACCGCCCGCAGTGGAAAACCGTGCGGCATCGAAGCCGCCCAGCTCGTGAAAACGCTTCGCGGGCATCGCGATGTTGTTCGAGGCCAGAAACGTCACGGCATCGGGACGGGGATTGTAGTGGGCGTACACCAGGTCGAGGATCAGTTGACTCGCCGCGGAATACCGATTCTCCGCCAGCCCGTTGACCGTATGACCTCCCACCATTCCGCCGGGATCCCCCACGAACGCTTCCTGGAATGCGACCAGCCAATCCGCCTCCACGCAGCAGTCATCATCGACGAAGGCGAGATACTCGCCGCGTGCGTGACGGGCGCCCAAGTTCCGCGCGGTGGCGGGCCCGGCGTTCTCCTGCCGCAAACAGGTCGCCGCCAGTCGACTCGCGAATTCGGCCACCACAGGTTGCAGGGGCTCCGGACTTCCATCGTCCACCACCACCACCTCAAAGCCGCCTTCGGGAGACTTCAGCCGCGTGAGGGATTCCAAGCAGTTGCGCAGCCGCTCCGGCCTTGAATAGGTCGGAATGACAATCGAGTACCTGCAGGACGCCTGCTCGAGCACCATCGGGCTACGCTACCGCGTCCTCGCCAATGAGTTCTTCAAGGCCCCGATCCTTCACCACGGAGCTGCCCTGCCCCTTGCTCCTCGAGCCCAGTCCCAGCTGGTGGCGCGTCCAAACGTAGAGGAAGGCAACTCCGGAATAGAGATGGCTGAACCAGTGCCACGGCAGGATGCGAAGGGCGAACAGCGTACCACGTTTTTGGCGAAACCAAGCCAGCACAGGGAGATCCAGTTCGAGCAGCAGCAGCGTCAGTGCGCCGGAAACGACCCAGGCCGGCCAGAACCAGCAGCCCATCAGCAGTCCCGCGGCGATCAGCATCGCCAGGGCGACTCGAGCCCTGGCTGCGTAGCTGATGTTCAAGTCGTTCTCCATCCGCCCCGCACGCAGGATCAGTTCACTCCACGGAATCGCCCGCAGGAAGAAGTCGGTGTGGAACAACACGCGGGGAGTCCACTTCTTCAGATGGCGGACCTTTAGGTCGTGGCAGATGCGGATCTGCCGACCCTGCTCCACCAGACGATAGCCGAGTTCGATGTCCTCGATGCACGGCCGTGAATACCCCTCATCGAAACCGCCCGACTGTTCGAACACATGGCGACGGATCGCACCGCAGGCCCCCCAGAAGGTAAACCCCTTGGTGCCCGCCGACTGGTGCACGTAGTGGTGCAGCAGATTCTTGTACTGGGAAAGCAGATTCGGAGCGGACGGTTCGTCATCGTACGAACCGATCAAGGCGTCCACCGAATCGTTGGCCCCGAATAGATCCGACACGCGACGGATCGCGTCCGCCTGGATCTCGCAATCGGCATCCACAAACAGCAGCACATCCGCCTGGGCCGCTCGTGCACCCAGGTTTCGCGCCACCGAAGGCCCCTGCTGACGGCCCGTGTGCAGCACGATCGCTCCATGAGCCTTCGCCAAGGACACCGACTGATCGGAGCTGCCGTCATCCACGACGATCA
This sequence comes from uncultured Pirellulaceae bacterium, assembly GCA_964620405.1. GTDB lineage: Bacteria > Planctomycetota > Planctomycetia > Pirellulales > Pirellulaceae > CAZUJM01. The sequence goes on from CAZUJM010000272.1 coordinate 5,772, forward strand.
CTTCCCGCGGAAGAGGGTCCAGCGAAGCCACGCTTTCAAGGCACCGCGCGAACGCCTCCCCCCCGTTGTAGACAGGGATGATGACCGAGATCGTCGGTGGATCTTCCGCAAACACAGGTGAAGTCATCGAGTAGCAGACCCATGAGGACAAAACGAAGATCACGCGACGCGGGGGTGCCGGGAGCGGCAACCTCCCCGTTTGCGCCGTCGTAAATGTAGAAGGGACCGGGCATAACGATGTTAGCCTCACTTGTCGCCCAAGTCCACAACCCGACGCAGAACGAAGGTTCCCACCCCGCAGGAGTCCACCTCTGCCTGCGAATTACCTATTCCTCCCGGTCTAACGGTCGATGTTGCCGAAACGAAACGCAAGAATGCCGGGCAATGCGGCGCTGGGATCTTGTCCGGGTGGGGCATGCCAAGGCAATGCGAGCCCGCGAGAAGCAGCGTGGCGTTTCCGGTCGGTTCGCCATGAGCAGCCGAAGTTGAACCACCTGCCGCGCCCGGGGGCCGGAATCAGCGGTGGGGGGCGATTGGTTGAACCAGATGCCCCAAGACCTTGCGGGGTACCGCGGCTGGCGGCGACTGGGTCGGGGACTGGAGCGGCGTCTGCCCGCCACCCTCCACACCCGCTTCACCGCTGGTCGCTGCAGCTGACGGCATCTCCGGATCGGACAGTTGGTAGACCTCGAACTGGAGGAACGGCGGCCGTTCATTCTGGAAAGTGCGTACGAGCCGAAACCCGGGACGCGCGGTGAGCCCCAGAACGTTCAGTTGAGTCGGGGGGGGCGTGGACTGGCCCGCGTTGACCGGTCGGTCCGAGATGAACCAGCGGATGCCCGACGCGAGCATTGACTTGCGGGCGAATTCAAGGGATTGCTCGTCCACCACCATTCCCTGAGGCGCCGGTCCCATCTGCTCCCGCAACCAGGACACCAGTGGCACGACCTGCCGTTCCCTGGCAGGATCCTCCAGCCGCAGGTAGAACGTGAACACGCCGTCATGCCGCCCCCGGTAAAAGACCGGTTCGCGCGGAGCGATCTGCTTCACGTAGGACGCCACTTCGCGAGTGATCGAAACATCCTGCGATGGCAAACGCACCAGCGTCGACAGCATGCCCAGAGCGATCGCCGACGACAACCCGCGCGCGAGCCACCCAGCCTGTTGCTCCGACATCAGCAGTCGCGTCCGCTCCCGGATCTCCTCCATCAGGATCGCCACCAGCACCACCACGGCGGGACAGAGCACCAGGGCGTAACGCGCCGACTTCGCCCAGATGAACGTCATCGCGAGATAGAAGACGACCAGCCAGACCGCGACCAGGACCAACTCCCGGCGCCATCGTCGACTCCCGAACCCAACCACCGCGCCGAACCCGGCCGCCAGCAGGGCCACCTCGCCGCAGAGGCGCAAAAGCGATTTGGGGTAGAACCAGATTTTATCAGTCGGCGACCAGAGTATCTTCGTCTGCACCACCTGATCCAGACGATCGCCGAAGCGATGAAGGATATAGCAGATGGGAACAATCGCCAGCGCACCCAGGAACGCAGCCATCCAGACGCGCCGGTTGCCGAAAAGCTTCCAGCGACGCAGCATGAGGATCCACGCCAGTCCGATCACGACGACCACGCCCACGACGGGATGGGTGAGAATTCCGCAAGCGGCCAGCGCAAAGGCCCAGGACACTTCGCGTCCTTCCTCGCGACGATCTTCCATCTCCATCGCGCGGCGAAGATGATAGAGCGCCCCCAAGCCCAAGGCGGACGCCGGCACATTCAGCATGGCCGCATTCATCCACTCCGCCATGCCTGGCATCCACACCAGCAGTCCGGCGAGCCATCCGGAGGATTCGCTGACCCATCGTCGCAGCCAGGCCAGCATGTAACCGCCTGCCACCAGGCCGGTCACCATGCTCAGCGACTTGCCCACCCACCACTGCGGCCCCACCACGGCATAGACGGCGGCCTCCATCACGTAGAACAACGGCGGGTAGTACGTCGGACAGATAGCCGGGTACCGCGCGTAGTACTGCTCCGCATAGACTTGCGGGTCCCGCCAGCCCTCTGTGGCGAAATCGCGATAGAAGAGTCCATTGAGCGCATGCCGTGGAGCGTCACCCTGGAACCACAGGCCATCGTTGGACCAGAACAGTCCACAGGCGACCAGCCACGCGGCCACGAGCAGCAGCGCCTGCCCGCGCCACGACGTGCCGCGGCCACCTACTCCGGGTAGCGTCCCCCT
>CAZUJM010000273.1:0-1684 GCA_964620405.1 uncultured Pirellulaceae bacterium
TTCCACAACAGTCCCCGCGTGAGCAGGCCCCCGAAAGCAGGATACTCTTTCCCCGACACGCCCTACCACGCTCCGCCTTGAAGGCCCTGACCCGAACGCCGGCGCGCGGCACGCTGTTATCATCCGGCGTTCGCCAATGTTCAAGCCCCTTTGCATCCCCTGACGTAAAACGCATCGCCCTCGGCGGACTTCTCAAACACCATCCGCGAACGCCCCGGATGGCCCCCGAATTGTTTCAACTGCGTGACGCAACTGCGTCCCTTTTTCCGCCATTTCGTTTAAGGAATCGCGGAAAACGAATACACTTCAGGCGCCGCGATTGGAGTCGATTAAGGACAAGAACAGGAAGGGCAGCCATGAGATCGGCAACGTCGTCACGAACTCGCATTCGCGGCCCTCGACGGCTGCGCGGCATTCGTCGCGAAACGGGATTGCGACTGCTGGAGGCATTGGAATCCCGCCACCTGCTGGCAGGCGAACCTCTGGCGGCCGACGCGTCCCAGGTCGCGATCAGTGAGATCATGTACCATCCCGCGTCGAATCTCGACCGCGAGGAGTTCGTCGAGGTGACGAACACGGGCACGGCCCCCATCCACTTGGCTGGCTGGCGGTTTACCTCCGGTATCGCCTTTACCTTCCCCGACATCGTGCTTCCCGCCGGCGAACAGCTCGCCGTGGCCGCCGACCTGACCGCATTCCGAGCTCGCTACCCACAGGTGAACAACGTAGTTGGCGGTTGGATAGGTCGCCTGAACAATGGAAGCGAAACCATTACGCTCGAGGATTCGATCGGCGTCACCGTCGATCGCGTCCGATACGCCGACGAAGGCGACTGGTCAGAGCGGGCCGTGGGACCGCTCGACCGCGGCTATCGCGGCTGGGTCTGGTCCAGCCCCCACGATGGGCTCGGCAAGTCGCTGGAACTGGTGAACCCCAAGCTCGCCAATTCGCTCGCGATGAACTGGCGATCGAGCATCGTGGACGGCGGAACTCCCGGCACTGCCAACTCGGTCGCCGAGTCGAATAGTGCTCCGCTGATTGCGAACGTCGAGCAACAGCCGGCCATTCCGCGCGCTTCCGATTCGGTGCATATCACGGCGAAGATCCTCGATGAAGATCCCGAAGGCCTGACTGCCGAAATTCGCTGGCGAGTCGACGGCAACGCGACCTTCGCCACACTGCCGCTTCGGGACGACGGCTTGCATGGCGATGGAGCGGCGGGCGACGGCGTGTTCGGCGCATCGATTCCCCCGAATGCCGACAAAGCCGTCGTCGAGTACTACATCACGACCACCGACAGCGGCCAGCGTGCGCGCCGTTATCCGGCACAGGCCAACCCCAGCCAGGCTCCTGCGGCCAACCGTCTCTATCAGGTGGACAACTCCTTCAATGCCACCGCTCCATGGATACCGGGAGCCCAGCCAGTCTACCGTCTCGTCATGACGGAGAAGGAGCGAGCGGACCTCGCTGCGATCGGTCGCAACGTCAACGCATCCGCCAACAGCGACGCGCAGATGAACGGCACGTTCATCGCCGTCGACGGCACCGGCGTCACGGCGCGCTACAACGTTGGCATTCGCAACCGCGGACATGGCAGCCGGTTGGGTCCGCCGAACAACTACCGAGTGAATATCCCCAGCGACTCACCCTGGAACGATCGCACCGAGTTGAACATCAACTGCCG
>CAZUJM010000273.1:1784-6255 GCA_964620405.1 uncultured Pirellulaceae bacterium
GCCTACCGCAACCGCTACTTCAAGGGCACCAACCAGGAAGAAGACGACTGGTCGGACCTGATCGCCCTTACCGACGCGCTTAACAACGCACCCGATTCGCACTATGTGCAGATCGTGTCCCGACATGTGAACATCGACCAGTGGCTCCGCTATCTCGCGCTGGACACGCTGCTGCTGAATCGTGAGACTAGCCTGTCACGGGGAATCGGCGACGACTATTCGTTCTATCGGGGCGAGCACGACCAACGCTTTGTCCTGGTTCCGCACGACCTCGACACGCTCATGCAGCAAGGCAATCCCCCGGGAGACATCAACCAGGGCGTTTTCACGGCGGCGCAGGTCGATGGCCTCGCTCGATTCCTCACGCACCCCGAGATCGTGCCTCGCTTTTATGGGCAACTCTTGGACGTCATCAAGACAACCTTCAACCCCGAGAAGCTCAATCCGCTCATTGACCAGTTGCTCGGATCATTCGTTCCCGCGGCCAATCGTACGGCGATGAAGAATTTCGTCCTAAACCGCACGGAAGCCGTCTTGGCGCAGATTCCGCGGACCTTCCGTATCGACAGCGGACTGCCGATCGTGAACGGCATGCCGACGACCAATCTGCCGACCGCGACGCTATCCGGTGTCGCGGACACCACGAAGACCCGTTCCGTTCTGGTGGATGGCCAACTTGCCACTTTCGACTCAACCAGCGGTCAGTGGCACACCATGGTCGACAAGAGCCAACCGGAGTTCGATACGCTACTCGCACGGGGATCCGAGTGGCGATACCTCGATGACGGATCCAATCAGGAAATCGGATGGCGTGCCACTGACTTCAACGACTCGACCTGGAAACAAGGCCCCGCCCAACTCGGCTACGGCGATAATGACGAGAAGACCGTGATCAACGGCGGGCCAACCAACGCTCGTTTCATCACCAGTTACTTCCGTCGCCAGTTCGAGATCGCCGATCCGGCCGCCTACGAGGGCCTCGTGCTCGACCTGCTGCGGGACGACGGAGCGGTCGTCTACTTGAACGGAGTGGAACTCGCGCGCAGCAACATGCCGGCGAAGCCCGCGACCATTGATCACCTCACGCTCGCCAGCGCGAACGTCCAGTCCCCGAACGAAAACACCTTCCAGCGACTGACGTTTTCGGCGGAGGCTTCGCTGCTGCGAGCGGGGACGAATGTGCTGGCGGTCGAAGTCCACCAGGTCAACGCAACCAGCAACGACTTGGGATTCGACCTGGGCCTACAGGGACTGCGTGCCGAATCGACACGCAGCGCGCTGCCGCTGGTTCCCGGCATCAACCGCGTACGCGTCGAGGCATTCTCCGGTCCCGACGGTACGGGTGAAGTGGTCGACAGCGGTTACGTCGATATCGTCTACACGGGAACCGCTGACGCGAAGGTACTACGAACCGAGCCGATCAAGGCCGCGTCGCTGCGCATGCTGACCCGCGACAGTTATCTTCCGGGAACCGCCCTGGCCGTGCGGATCGAGGCCTTGGACGACCAAGGCCAACCGCTGCGGGAACTTTGGGACGCCACCGTCCGCTTGACCACCGACAATCCCCGCGTGTCACTCTCCACGAGCGAGGTGGTGCTCCGCAACGGCGTCGGGAGCGCCCTGGTGATCCCCAGGGGATCGGGCGACTTCACGCTTTCCGCGCGCCTGCAAGACCAGCAATCATCGCGCCGACTCACCGACCTGTCCTCTACGCCTTCCACGACCGTTGCCGGCACACTGCCCGGGCCCAATACAAACTGGAGCGGTGTCGTGCGTGTGTCAGCCGATGTCACGGTTCCCGCGAACCACACCCTGACCATCGAACCGGGCACTCTGGTGCTCTTCGCCGGGAATGCGACTCCGCTGTCCACCAACGGCGCCGACCTGATCGTCACCGGTACGGTACGCTCCTTGGGAACGGAAGAGCGTCCCGTCTCGCTGACCGCCCTCGATCCGGCAGCGCCTTGGGGCGAGATCCGGCACCAGGGAAGCCAGAACTCGGAGTACCGTTATACGCAGATCACGCGCGCGGGCCATTCACCGCGAGGCGGCCACACCAATACGGGCCCGGCCATCCGGACCGAGAACTCCACGATCACGTTTGATCACGTGGACATCACCGACATCGCTGGCAAGACCATGACCGGTTCCGGATCGAACCTCCGGTTCTCACACAGCCAGTTCGCCCGCAGCGCGATGGGCCCGGAGGTCGAGGGTACGGGCTTGGTTTTCGAAGACGGCTTCATCATCGACATGCTTGGTATCTACCGCGAAGATGGAGTGACTGACGACAACGACGGCATCTATATCCATCGGCAAACCGCCGGCCAGAACGTACGCATCGCAAGGTCGGTCATCGCCCATACGGATGACGATGGAATCGACACCCTGGGATCCGATACAATCTTAGAAGACCTCATCATCCGGGACCTCACCAACACGCAGGACGATCCCAAGGGCATCACGATCATCAACGGCATCAACACCATCCGCAATGTGCTGATGGTGAATGTCGACATCGGCATCTCCGCCAAGGGCCAGGGAGGTACCGCACCTCGGTCCGCCAACACGGTCGAGAACGTCACGATCCAGGCCAACTCGATCGGCATCCAGGCGCAGGACAAGTTCGGCATCCCCGGCGCGATCATCGACTACAACATCCGTAACTCGGTTGTCGTCGCGCCCGACCCTATTGCCACCGACTACGCGCCCGCTTCCATGGTGGTGCGGTATTCGAATCTGGTTGGCGAGAACTGGCCCGGTACGGGCAACCTGAACTTGGATCCGCTGTTCGTGAACAGCCCGCAGCACGACTTCCAACTGCAGCCTGGAAGTCCGAGTGTCGACGCTGGCGATCCCGCAGGGCCGCTCGACCCAGACGGTTCGCGCGGCGACCAGGGCTATTATCGCAATGGAGTGGCTGGCACGATCGCGACGCAACCAGCGCTTGCAGGCACACTCACCGGTACCACCATTCTGACGCCGTGGGCGGGGCCCTACGTCGTCACGGGCTCTGTGACCATACCGGTAGGAGCGACCCTGATCGTCCTGCCTGGCACCAACGTCCAGTTCAGGACGAACGCGAGCTTGGCGATCCAAGGCGGTCGCCTGCTGGCCGAAGGCTCCGAGCATGAACCGGTCCGTTTCACGCGCGTCGCTGGTGCCGCCAAGTGGGGTGGCATCCAGATCAGCACCTCGATGCTTGATAATCGCATCCGCCATGCGATCCTGGAGTATGGCGGCACGACCAACAACCTGGGTATGATCGGGCTCGACATCTCGAGACTTCTCGTGGAACACTCCACGTTCGACCGCTGCGATCGCCGCCGCATCCGCACGCAGGGTTCATCGCTCATCGTACGTGACTCCGTCTTCACCGACGTTTTCCCCGGGGCCAACGAAGCCCCCACGACCGACAACCTTAGTGAACACATCTGGGGCTCAGGCATCCCCGTCGATGGACAGTTCCTGATCGAGAACAATGTCTTCGGCAAACTCAAGGGGCATAACGACGGCATCGACTTCGACGCCCCCAAGTCCCCCAGTCCAATCGCCCAGATCCGCAACAATATCTTCCGTGGCGGCAGTGATGACGCCATCGACATGACCGGCGACGCATTGATCGAGGGAAACACGTTCCAGGCGTTCCACAAGGACAAGTACAACACAGACCCGGGCAATTCCAACGTCATTTCCGCCAGCAACGGCAACTACACGGTCGTGCGGAACACGTTTTATGATGTCGACCATGTGTCGATCGTCAAGGAAAACGCCTTCATGGACTTCATCCAGAACACCGTCGTCGGCGCCGACCTGGCCGCGTTGTACTTCGACCTGGCGGGACAGACTTCTGGACCGGGCCGCGGCGCCCATGTGATCGGAAGCATCTTTCACGATACGCCCGTGGTTTTTTCCGACATCCTGCCCACAACCGATGTCCAGGTCCATGCGTCGATCGTGCCGGCCGACGCCCTGGCCTTCGGACAGGATAACACCAGCGAGGACGCGCGACTTGCCGATCCCGACAACGGCGACTTCCGCCTGCGTCTCGGATCCCCCGCGCTCCATAGCGGCCCCCATGGACTGGATCGCGGGGCGCTCGTCGCGCGGGGAGCATCGATCAGTGGCGAGCCCCCCGCACGCACCAGCCAGACCACGGCCGTGCTACGGGTTGGAGGCCCTGGGATGGTCCAGTATCAATACCGAGTCAACAACGGGAACTGGAGCGAACCGCGCGATGTCACGACTCCAGTCACGCTCGCTGACCTCGCCGACGGATCCTACACGGTTGCAGTACGGGGCCGCGATGTCGCCGGCGTGTGGCAGGATTCCGCTCAGCCCACGCTACCTTCGACCCATCTCAGCCAACCTCCCGCTGCTCGCCGAGCGCACTCCGTCGCCCATCGCCTGCCCGCTGCCCACCCAGCCTGCACTGGAAGCCCCCGCCCGGAAGGCCCAGGCCCGCCCGGTG
>CAZUJM010000273.1:6265-7936 GCA_964620405.1 uncultured Pirellulaceae bacterium
TCAGCCCACGCTGTCGCAGACATGGATCGTCGACCGCGGATTGCGGCGCATCGTGATCAGCGAAATCCTCGCCGCGAACGTCGGGACCCTGGACCACCAGGGAACGCGCCCCGACCTCATCGAACTCTACAACGGCGGCGCCGCCCCGGTCGACATCGGCGGCATGATCCTCGCCGATGGCGGCGCATCGCCCACTTCGTTTGTGCTGCCGTCCGTGACCATGAATCCGGGGCAGTACCTCACCCTCTATGCCGACAAAGCGTCTAGGACAGGAATCCACACTGGATTCGGACTGGACGCGCGCGGAGACGCCCTGTCGCTCTACGACAACGGCCCCGACCATCGCCTGCTGGACTCCATCGCCTTCGGCCCGCAGATCGCGGACCGATCGATCGCCCGCGTCGGCCATGACGAGGCGTGGACTCTCGCGACGCCCACCTTCGGCGCCGCCAACAGCGCGGCGCGTACGGGCGATCCGCAGCAGCTTTCCATCAACGAATGGCTGGCGACCGAAGACATCGATTTCGCCGACGACTTCCTCGAACTCCACAACGGCGACTCGCTGCCCGTCCCGCTCGCCAGCCTGGGACTCGCCGACACCGTCGGCTTCGCACAAAAGGTCCACAAGCTGCCCGCACTGAGCTTCATCGCGGCGAACGGCCAGCGAGCGTTCATCGCCGATAGCCAAGAAGGCGCAGGCGACGATCACCTCGCGTTCCAACTCGACTTCCTGCACGAGACGCTTTCGCTGCTCGACCACCAGGGCAATGTCATCGACCGCATCCAGTACCAACCGCAATCGACCGATGTTTCGCAGGGACGACAACCGGACGGCGCGGTGGCCTACGCGTGGTACGGTCTTGCCACGCCGGGAATCAGCAACGGCCAGAGTTCGCAACCTCGCATGCAGAGCCTGCTGGCGAATCTGCGGATCAGCGAGATCCTGTACGCACCGGAGGGAGGTTCCGAGTACGAATTCATCGAGGTGCGCAACATCGGCAGCGACCCGCTCGACATCACCGGCGTGCGTATCGAGGGGGGCGTGGAATTTACCTTCCCGAGTCGTGTGCTGCCGGCGGGTGGGTATGCGGTCGTGGCCAGCGACCTGGTCTCCTTCGCCCAGCGTTACGGAGACATCCAGGCCCTGGCCGGAGCCTACACGGGACGCCTCGACAACGACGGCGAATCCGTCGTTCTGCAACTTCCCGCCGATTTCGACGCGGCGATCCTGCGATTCAAATACGATGGGGACTGGTATCCGCAGGCAGCGGCCGAGGGTCGCTCACTGGACTTTTCGTATGCGAACCCGGCCGACCGTGAAGCCTATCGCTACAGCAGCAGTTGGAAGCCAAGCGACCGTATCTCTGGCACGCCCGGTCGCAGACCCATCAACGCCGACTTCAATGGCGACGATGTCATCGATGCCCGCGACATCGACCTGCTCTTCGCGCAAGTGACCTCGGGAACCTACACTGCAAAGCATGACCTGAACGAAGATGGACGGCTGGACGACAAGGACAAGGACGAAATGATCACCCATGTCCTGGGCACCATGGCCGGGGATGCCAACCTAGACCGCGAGTTCAATTCCGCGGACCTCGTCGCCATCTTTGCAGTGGGCCAGTACGAGGATTCCGTGCCCGGCAATTCAGGGTGGGCCAGTGGCGACTG
>CAZUJM010000274.1:0-217 GCA_964620405.1 uncultured Pirellulaceae bacterium
CCCTGCAGCACGACACGCGCGGGCAGGAACGGCACCTCGGACTCCGAAACGGTCGCCGGATCCCAGCCCGCCAGCCGCGTCACGTCCTCCTCGCGGACAATGTAGCCGTCGCAGCGTCGCAAGGCCGCTTCGAGCAGCACGCGGAGCGAATAGGGGAGCGTCGACACGGCGCCCAGGCCGGCGTCCCCCACCCCGTGGTCGTCTCCGAAGCGGGCGA
>CAZUJM010000274.1:227-3298 GCA_964620405.1 uncultured Pirellulaceae bacterium
CGTCCTCCAGGCGACTCAGGCGATAGATGCCCGCCTTGCCCTGGCTGGTTGCAAACGAGTCGCGGGCGCCGAACTGGTCACGAGCACTGGCTGTCATGAAAGATTCCCTTCGTCGATTCCAAGGAAGGTTGGAGGATGGGGCAAGTGGATGAAGCGAGCAGACGAAGACGGAGGATACGATTTCCGGGTGCGAGGCCGATGGTTCGCACCGGGGTGGAGGCGTTTCGCCGCGTGACCGTCCGCTTCCCACGCGGCATGCATCCGCGATCCGGGAGCGATCCGTGCGGAAGGTCCGCGGCACCGAGCAAAAAACCCCGGCAAAAGGGCACGGTACTCCGGCGGGAGCGTTTCCAGGTCGAGGCGGGCCACTGGCCCTATCCGAGGACCTGCCGGGGAGCCGAGCAGCTCGGCAGGGGGACCGGACGGAGCCGACCAAGGCGGATCGCCCGCGGCCGCGAGCGGACCGATGATTTTAGCGAAAAGCGGCATCAGGCGTCAGCACCCCGCCGCGAGCCCGCTCGCGGAGAGCCGCCGCGAGCCGCAATGCTTCGGCGGCGCCGTTGCCCCCGCAATCCCGCTCCGGCGCCGTTTGCTCACCGCTCCGGCTCGAAGTAGGCTTGCCGGCCGCCGCAGCCCGGATCAGGACCAACCTTCCTCCTCCTGATTCGCAATCCGTCCGCTTTGCTCCTCTCGCCCAGCCCCTTCTGCCGCACCGATTGCGTCCACGCACCGCCCACTGCCATTCGCCCCTGTGAGGTCCTTCGCATGGCCCTGACCAGCCCGTCGCCCGATGCGCACCTGGAAGCCATGTTGCTTCGCATCCAGAGCCTGGCCGCAGGAGCGGAGGCAAGCTCGGGAGCGTCCGCCACCGGCGCTGCACAGGGCCACGTATCGGGAGCGTTCCATCCGGCGGAGCCGACAAGCCTGTCGGCTGCGGGGCTTTCGGAGGTGCTGACCGAGGAGCTGCTGCTCAAGAGCCTGTTGGGGCGGGGCGACGCGAGCGGCCGGCAGTTGGCGGACCAAGCTCAACTGCCCTTCGCGCTGGTCGAGCCCATCCTGCGTCGGCTGAAGCAGGAGCAGCAGGTGCACTACCGCGATGCAGCCGAGTTGAACGACTACCGTTACCAGCTCACCGAAGCGGGACGGCAGTCGGCGCTCCGACATCACCACGCCTGCAGCTATGCCGATGCGGCCCCCGTCCCGCTGGCCGACTACGTCGCCGCGGTCCAGGCCCAGTCACTCACCCACCAGCACCCGACCGAGGACGACCTGCGCCGCGCCTTCAGCGACCTGCTGGTCAGCCCACGGATGCTTCGCCGCCTCGGCCCCGCCATCAATTCCGGCCGCGGCCTCTTCCTCTTCGGCTCCCCCGGCAACGGCAAGACGAGCCTTGCGGAACGAATCACTCGCTGCTTTGGCGACTCCATCTGGATTCCCCGGGCCCTCGGCATCGACGGCGAGATCGTCCGGCTGTTCGACCCGCAGCACCACGAACGGCTCGCCGACCCGGATTCCGGCAGCCTGCTCCAAACCGGCTCCCACGACCGACGCTGGGTCCGCATCCGCCGCCCCACGCTGCTGGTCGGCGGCGAACTGACGATGGAACACTTGGAACTGCGCACGAATCCGGTAACGCACGTCAGCGAAGGCCCCGTGCAACTGAAGAGCAACTGCGGCACCCTGGTCATCGACGACTTCGGCCGGCAGAAGATGAGCACCGCCGAACTGCTGAATCGCTGGATCGTGCCGCTCGAAAAACGCTTCGACTTCCTCAACCTGCCCAGCGGCAAGTCGATCCAGGTGCCGTTCGACCAGCTGGTTGTGTTCTCGACGAACCTTGAGCCGCGCGATCTGGTCGACGACGCTTTCCTGCGACGCATCCCCTACAAGATCGAAGTGGAGGATCCGACGGAGGAGGAGTTCCTGCAGCTGTTCCGGATCTTCGCGCCGAGAATGGGGTTCGAGTACCGCGAGGCGCCGCTGCGTTACCTGGTGGAGCGGCACTATCGAGCGACGGGCCGGCCGTTCCGTTGCTGCCAGCCACGCGACCTGCTGCAGCAAGTGCGGAACCTGTGCCTGTTCGAAGGCAGCCCGCTGGAGCTCACCGAGGCCCGCCTCGACTTCGCCGTCGAGAACTACTTCGCGGTCGTGTGAGCGACGCGGCCCCGGGTTATGTGAGCCACTCAACCCTCCGTGGCCCTCCCTGCATCCTCCGCGTCCTCCGTGGTTAAATCCCCCTGGCCCCGCGCCTGCGGCAGGACCTTTTTTAACCACGGAGAGCACCGAGATTTGTACGGAGGGCCACGGAGGGGACGTGGATCCTCTCAACCCGTGGGACCGAAATGCAGCCGCAGCTGCGGATCCTCGCGCGTCGCGTTGGGATTGAGTTCGCGGTACAGCAAGCTCGGCTGGATGTCGGAGTTGTGCTGGTACTTGTCGCTCACGTACTCCGAGACCAAGCCCTGGAGCGTGTGGTAGAAGATCTGGCAGATCGGGATGCCGGGGTAGATCCGCACCGGCTGCACGGCCATCATCTCCAGCGTCCAGTAGCCGCAAAAGCCGACGTCGCCGAAGCCGGCCGTGACGTGCACGAACAGGCCCAGGCGGCCGACCGAGGAACGGCCTTCGATCATCGGCACCAGGTTGTGCGTCTCCGTGCGTTCCACCGTGCGGGCGAGGTACAGCTGGTTCGGCGCCAGCACCAGTCCCTCGGGCGGAATCGTCAAACGCCGCACCCGGTTCGGCTGGCGCATGTCGAGCACCACTTCCTCGTAGGTCATGATCTCGTCGTGCAGCGTCAGGTTGTAACTGTTCGGATTCAATCGCTCCTCATGGAACGGTTCAATCACGATGTTCGTGCCCAGGTTCCGGCGAATCTCATCCCCTGTCAGGATCATGGCTCTGCTGCACCTTTCCGGTTCGCGGTCCGTCCGCTTCGCTCGTCACGATTGCTCGTAGAATCCACTCGAAACCCACGGGCCGTGCCCGCCCTGTCCTGCCCGCCTTGGCACGCGTCCAGTCTCCGGCTACCCAGTCTCCGGCTACCCAGTCTCCGGCAACCCAGTCTCCGG
>CAZUJM010000274.1:3398-7932 GCA_964620405.1 uncultured Pirellulaceae bacterium
CAACTCAGTCTCCGGCAACTCAGTCTCCGGCAACTCAGTCTCCGGCAACTCAGTCTCCGGCAACTCAGTCGACAGCCACTCCCGTCCGTCGACACCAAGTTACCAGTCCACAGTCGCCGCAGGCGGGCTTGCGGGCCTTGCAGACGCGGCGACCATGATGGATCAGGCGATGCGAAAACTGAATCCAATCTGCTTCGGGCAGCAGTTCCATCAAGTCGCGCTCGATCCGCACCGGGTCGGTGGCCTGGGTCAGCCCGAGTCGCTGGCTGAGCCGCGAGACGTGCGTATCGACGACAACGCCTGTCGGCAGGCCAAAGGCGGTACCAAGCACCACGTTGGCCGTCTTGCGGCCGACGCCGGGAAGCGCGACCAGCTGGTCCAGGTCCTGCGGCACCTTGCCGCCGTAACGTTCCACCAACTGCTGGCAGCAGCTCTGGATGTTCTTGGCCTTGTTGCGAAAAAAACCGGTGCTCTGCACGAGCTTCTCGAGGACGGGCAGCGGCAGGCGGGCCAGGTCGTGAGGAGTCGGATGGAGCTGGAAGAGGGTGGCCGTCACCTGGTTGACGCGTTCGTCCGTGCACTGGGCGGAGAGGATGGTGGCGATGAGCAGTTGTTCGGGGGTGTCGTACCGCAGGGCGCATTCGGCTACCGGGTACTCCCGCGCCAACTCGGCTACGATCTCCCCCACGGCCGCGCGGCCCATCGGCTTCCCGAAGTCCTCGCCGGATCCTCGCTTGCCCGCTGCGCGTTTGCCGGATCCGCGTCTGCCGGTTGCTCGGGCAGCCCGGCTACCGACCTGCTTCGGAGCGGCGACCTGCTTCGGAGCGGCGGCCTGCTTCGGAGCGGCGGCCTTCTTTGCTGGTTTGGGCACGTGATCGAGTCCTTGGGCCTGTGGGTTCCCTGCCTGTCAGCCAGTCGCACCATCGCCTGCTCGACCGGATGCCGCCGTCGCGCGGAACCCGCCGCCTGCTCCCGCGTTCCTTCGGGAAGAAACGCGTGCGAGACGTTCGTCATTTTTTCACACGAGCGGCCGATTATAAAGCGTCCGGCAGCCAGCGACGAGCGGCCTCGGGAGCGTAAATTCGGTCCAAGACCGCCGTGGCGTCCGGCTTGCGCGTACGGTTTCAGCTTGCTGGAGCGATCGGGGCCGGGTCGCTATGCTGGGTCGCGGAGCGGGACGATGGTGGAGCGTGGTGGAGTGGCAAATCGAGCTCCCGTGCCCCCGAAGCCCCGTCCCTCGCAACCCGAACGGACCGATCCGAAGAGTCCTCTAGATCAGGAGTTTCGTCGATGACCAGCGATTCCGAGTACGACCCGCGGTACCTGCAGGGCATCGAGTACTTCAACGTGTGCGACTTCTTCGAAGCCCATGAAATCTGGGAGGAGATCTGGCAGGAGACGCAGGGGCACGACCGCAAGTTCCTGCAGGGCCTGATCCAGATGGCCGTCTGCCTGCACCATTTCGGCAACGGTAATCTGCGTGGAGCCGTCAAACTGTACCACGGATGCCGATCTTATCTGCTGCCCTACGCTCCCCTGCACATGGGCGTGGACCTCGTCAAATTGCTGGATGACTTGCAGCGTTGCTGCGAACCGATTCTGCAGGAAGGGGAGGCTCCGTCGAACCTCGAGATTGAACCCGACCTGATCCCCGAAATCCACCTGGTGGCCTAGGCTACCGGCGGGCAGAGCCCTGGGGCTCCGCGTTTTCCCGCACCCCTCATCGTGCCCGCCCAGTTCAGCCCAGCTGAGTTCAGTTCAGCCCAGTTCAACTCCGCTGAGCATCGCACCAAAAGGCTCGGAACCGCAGAGTCGTCTTCACCCACCGCAGGCAAGGCAGTCGAGGCATCCATGGCCGGACCCGAATTCAACGCCAGCACCTTCAATGGCCGCCTGCGACTGTTCCCGCTGCCGAACCTCGTCCTATTTCCTAACGTGGTGCAGGCCTTGCGGATTTTTGAGCCTCGCTATGTGGCCTTGATGGAGGAGGCGTTGGCGGACGACCGGCGGTTCGCCATGGCCCTGCTGCGGCCCGGTTGGGAGCCCCACTATGCGGGCCAGCCCGACATCCATGCCACGGTCTGCCTGGGCCGCATCAACACCTACCATCGCAACGAGGATGGCTCCTACAACCTGATGCTGATGGGCGAGGCTCGCGTGCGGATCTTGGAGGAACTGGAGGAGGGCCTGCCGTTTCGAACGGCGCGCGGAGCCGCGTTGCGGGATGCCTATCGCGATCCGCTCCAGCAAGGCTCCGCCCACCTCCGCGAAACGCTGATCGAAGTCTTCAAGCAGGTGGCCCCGAAGAAGCTGGGCGTCACCCCCGCCATCCGCAAGATGCTTCGCGAAGAGGTCACGCTGGGAGCCCTCACCGATATCATCGCGTACATCGCCCCGCTGGATCCGGCCGACAAGCAGCGACTGCTGGACGATACGCTGGTGGAACGTCGCGCTTCGCAGTTGATCGGGCTGCTGCGTTCCCAGGAAGGCCCCGCCAACTCCGACTCCCCCCAGCCGTTCCCGCCCCCGTTCAGCGCGAACTGACCGAGGGGCGATTTCTCCAGCCACGCCGGGGCCAGCGTGGATCGCCTTCGCACTCTGCTAACTCCCGCTCCGCCGGGCACTGACGAGCCGGGCACTGACGAGCCAAGCCCCCAGCAGCCAGCCTAGTCCCCCCATCGGTTCGGGGACTGCGGCGGTGGCAGCGGGCCGGGCTACTCGCGGGCCTTTCTCGAACCCGGCGTCCTGGAAGGCGGTGACCAGATCGCCCGTGGAGAAGCGAAGATCGCCATCCCAGTCGCCTTCCTGCCACAGGGCCATGGCCGCCGTTTCGAACTTGCCCGCCTGGAACACCAGCAGCAGATCTCCCGTGCTGAACTGTCCATCCAGGTTCGCATCGCCAAACCAGGTGCGGCGCAGGTCGACGACCCAGCGTGACCGATCGGCTTGGTCGAGGCGGCCATCGCCGTTCAGATCGAACTGCGACGAGAAGCCGGCGACGGTGGCCTGCAGCAGTCGGTTGAGATCATCGACATCGAGCTGGCCGTTGGCGTTGAAGTCGCCGAGCGGCGTGGCGGGGGCGAGCAGCCAGCCGAGATCCTCCAGCAGTGCCGCGTCCAGACGCGTGATGCGTTTGCGCTGTCCCGCCAGAATCAGGGGGCTTAGCAGCGGTTCCTGCCGCTCGCCGCCATCGCGTGTCGTGCTCTGCAGACCCTCGGCCAGGTGGGAACCATCGGCGGTGATCAGTCCGTCACCTGAACCGCCCTGCTCACGAATGGCTGCGGGACCTTTCCAGCGCGTCTGGTCGATCAAACCGCGCCAGGTTTCCGACTGCCCCGCGCCGAGCGCATGCAGGATCTCGTGCGTGACCACGGTGTAGAAGTCGGTCTTGCGCGGCGGTACGGGCGTCGTCGCGTCGAAGTGCCAGAACTCGTTCAATTCGGCCTCCGAATCGCGGCGGCCATCGTTGTTCGTATCCACATCCAGGGCCAGGCTGCCGATCGTCAGGTCGAACGGCAACTGCAGCGACCCCGCCCCCGGGCCGAACGGCTCCTTCAGCCGCATCGTGCTGATCGTCGGCCCGCCCCCTCGGCGATTCAACTGGTCGGCCTGCCGTTCGGCCTCCGCCAGGGCGGCGTTCAACTCCTCGGGAAAGCCGGTCGCCTGCAGGGCAACGCCCATGGCCCCCGAACCGCCCAGCCCGAGTACTTGGTCGGCCCCGCCGGGCGAAGTAGTCCGATTCAACTCCTGCACGCCGACGAACAGACGCACGGTATCGGCGGGCAGGTCGAGTCCCGAGAGGCGATCGTCGCTGCCGGTCGACGGATTCCGGAAGGTCCAGGAGAAGTCGAGTTCCACGCGGGTCGAGCCGACGTTGCCAGTCACGACGCCCGTTGCGGAAACCACCGGATCAAGGCGGCTGACAAGCAGGCTGCTGACCTCGCGCGCCGCCTGTTCCACGGCCGCCCGCGCCGTCGCGTGCGTGGCGAAGAAGTTGTCGGTGGCCGCATCGCGGGAGTAGTCGATCTGCAGTTGCAGGGCGGAAGCGGCCGTCGAAACCATCAGCAGCGCGGCGGCCAAGACGCCCCGAAAGCGCCTGCCGCCCAGACGCACGCCAAGAAACGCATCACGACCTTCGATGGGACGTGGAAATGGGTCACTCATGCGGGGCCTCGGTCGGAATGATCGTCGCGGTCCGGGTCAGCAGCGTGGGCCGGCACTTGGCAAGAGATGCGGGCCGAAGAGCTTGCCCCCGCGACATTCTAACCGCAATCGGACAGCTCGCGAGTTCGCGGCGGGTGGAACTGGCCATGGGCAGGCGGCGGCGGGCCGGGCGGGATCAGGTCCCTGAACACCGAAGGCGGTCGCGCGTGCCCTGCGGAATCCGGCCCCCACTCGTCGCCAACGCGGGCATGGCTTACGATGCGAAGCGGAGACGGCGACCGCCTTCCGAATCCCACGCCTTCCAAATCCCAGCCGGCGCGTCCTCAGGCTTGCGTCGCGCGCGAACCACTACTCTGACCTCCCTTGACTT
>CAZUJM010000275.1:0-7928 GCA_964620405.1 uncultured Pirellulaceae bacterium
TGCGCGTCGAAATCCAGGACGCCGACGGCCGCCCGCTGCCGGGCTACTCGGCCGACGAATGTCGCGAAACCATCGGCAACGAGGTCGACCGGGTCGTCCAGTGGAACCATGGCAGCACGCTGAAGGGCCTGGACGATCGCGTCATCCGCTTGCGGTTTGTCATGAAGGACGCCGACCTGTTCTCGTTTCTCTTCTTCTGAACGTCCTCCTGCGATGCCTCTCGCCTTCTTTCGATGCATCCGGCACGAGATCCCACCATGACCGCCGAAAAACGATCGTCGCGCGTGCCACGCTCCATGGCCCTCTACGAACAGGCCCTGCAGCGCATCCCCGGGGGCACCCAACTGGTCAGCCGTCGCCCCAACCGGACCGCCTTCGGCGTCTCGCCCGTCTACGTTTCGCACGCGCGAGGCAGTCGGTTCTGGGACGTGGATGGGCACGAGTACATCGACTGGATCAGCGGCATCGGCGCGATCCTGCTGGGGTACTGCGATCCGGTCGTCGACACGGCCGTGCAGCGACAGATCTCGGAGGGCTCAACCTACGCGATCAATCATCCGCTGGAGGTGGAACTGGCGGAGGCGTTGTGCGACACGATCCCATGCGCGGAGATGGTCCGCTATGCCAAGTGCGGCGGCGAGGCGTGCGCGATCGCTGTCCGGATCGCCCGGGGAGCGACCGGGCGCGACAAGGTGCTGTTCTGCGGATACCATGGCTGGCATGACTGGTACCTGGCCGCGAACCTCGGCGACGACGGCAGCCTGAACCAGCACTTGTTTCCCGGCATCGAACCGATCGGCGTGCCCCAAGGCCTTGCCGGCACCGCCTTTCCCTTCCCGTACGGCGACCACGAAGCCCTGCAGACACTGCTCGATCAACACGCCGGGGAGGTCGCGGCCGTGATCATGGAACCGATGCGTTCGGTGCTTCCGCCGCACGGTTACCTGGAGCAGGTCGCCCGCGCGACGCGGGCAGCCGGCGCGGTCCTGGTCTTTGACGAAGTCTCGGCCGGTTATCGCTACGCGTTCGGCGGCGCGCAGCAGTACCTGGGCGTCACGCCCGACATGGCGGTGTTCGCCAAGTCGATGTCGAACGGCTATCCAATGGCCGCCGTCGTCGGACGTCGCGACGTCATGGAAGCGGCCGGTCGGATGTTCATTTCCAGCACTTACTGGAGCGATGCAATCGGCCTGCGCGCCGCGCTCACCCCCCTCCAGGAAGTCCGACTGCGCGACATTCCCGCCCAGCTGCGCCGATTCGGCCAGGAGCTGAAGTTACGCATCCAGGCGGCTGCCGAGGAATCGGGCGCGCCGGTCGCCTGTACGGGCCACGAAGTGCACCCGCAGCTGGAGTTCAAGATCGACGATCCGCTGCGGCGCGCCCAGGCCACCACGCTCTACATCCAAGAAATGGCGCGGCGAGGTTGCCACGGTTACGCCTCGTTCTACCTGAACGCCGCGCAGGACGACGCCGACTTGCGACAGACCGAGGCCGCGGCGCGCGAAGCGTTCGCAAGGATTCGCATGGCCCTCGACGCCGACAATCTCGAACATTACCTCGAGTGTGAACTGCGCCAGGACGCCTTCCGACGCCTCGTCCGCTGAGGCCCTCTGCATTTCTCTCCTTCGAACTTTCCCGGAATACCGTCATGGCCGTGCTCGAAGCGACAGGTCTCATCCTCGACTCCACGCGACAGCCACCATCGCAACGGGTCGCCTTCTTCACCTCCCTCTGCCCGCTCCACGATGGAACCATCCTCTGCGCAGCGCAGCAGGGACCGGCCAAGCACGCGCCCACCAGCAGCCTCTGGTTGGGACGATCGACCGACAGCGGACAGACATGGACCGCCCTGCCCTGGAACTGGACCACCCGCCTGAGCGACACCCCCGGATCGCTGAGCGGCGCCGAACTGGTGGAGATCGAGCCTGGGCGGGTGCTACTGTTCGCGACATGGTTCAATCGCGAGGATCCCGATCGGCCCCTCTTCGATCCACAGACCGAAGGCCTCTTGCGTTCACGGCAGTTGCTGGCCGAGTCACACGATGGCGGAACGAGCTGGAGCGACTGGCGAGAGGTTCCCACGGGTCCGCTGCGCGGGTGCGCCTTGACCGGGCCCGTGCTGCACTGGCCCAGCGGACTGCTGGCGTTTCCTTTTGAGAGCTTCAAGGAATATGACGACAACAGTCCGAAGCAGCACGGATCCTGGCTGGTTCTCTCCCGTGACGGCGGCGCGTCTTTTACGGACCCGCTGCTCGTCGCGCAGGATCCCGACCACCGGATCTACTACTGGGACCAGCGGCTTTGCGCGACCGGAGAAGACGGCGAATTCCTGGCCATGTTCTGGACGCACGACTTGGCGATGAAAAAGGATTTGGACGTCCATCAACGATGGGGGCGCATCACGGGTTCAACGTTGGTGACATCCGAGTGTCAGTCGACGCGAATTCCCGGGCAGATCGCCGCGCCGGTCCAATTGCCCGACGGACGACTCGCCGCCCTGGTTGTGTCCCGGGCCCACCCGGGGACGATCACGCTCTGGTGCTCCCTCGACCGGGGAGACACGTGGCCCGACGAACAGAAACTGGTCATCTACCGTCACGATCAGCGACACAATCGCAACCTCGGCGTGGTCGAAGTAGAATACGGTGAGTACTGGAACGAGATGCTGCAATGGTCGTTCGGCCATCCGGCGTTAAGAACGCTGGACGCCGACCGCCTGCTGCTCGCCTGGTACGCGGGGACTCCCGGCGCCTTGAGCCTCCATTGGGCTCGCGTTCGCCTAGAGCGTTCCGGTCCTCCGTGATCCCCCGCATCCAACGCGTCCTCCAAGGTTCTATGCTCGCATGACCACCTGGCGTCTCACGGAGAAAGATCGAGAGCTGTTCTCGCGCGACCTCGAGTCGTTCGTACCTCCTGATATTTTCGACGCCCACGCGCACTGGTACCGAACGAGCCACTTTCCGCCCAATACGGCCCCTGACCTGGTCCGCAACAGTCCGACGGCCACCGGAGCGGCCGTGTATCTGGACGCAATGGCGCGTCTGCTGCCCGGCCGGCGCATCGAGGGCCTTTTTTTCGCCTATCCGCACGGCATGCTGAACGTCGGCGCGGCGAACCAGTTCGTGCTGTCGGAGGTTCGTGGCCGGCCCGGCAGTCGCGCGAACCTGCTCGTACGCCCGCAGGACGATCCTGACTGGATCCGGGAAGTCGTGCGGCAGGAGGGATTCGCGGGCCTAAAATGCTACCACGTTTTCTCGAACCACCGGCCCACCTACGAGTCGCCGATCGACGACTTCCTGCCGGAGCCGCAGGTGGAGGTGGCGCATGAGGAGGGTCTGGCGATCACACTGCACATCGTCCGCAGCCGCGCGCTGGCCGACCCGACCAACCAAGAAACCATTCGCCGCTACTGCGAGTTGTACCCTGGCATTCGGCTGATCCTGGCGCACGCGGGGCGGGGGTTCAATCCGCACCACACGATCCAGGGAGTGCAGGCGCTCCGCGGCCTACCCAACCTCTGGTTCGATACATCTGCCGTCACCGACTCCGGGGCGGTTGAAGCGATCGCGCGCACCTTCGGCACCAAGCGATTGCTCTATGGTTCCGACTTTCCCGTCTCGCAGATGCGCGGCCGCTGCGTCGCCGTGGGCGACAGCTTTATTTGGATCTCCGCCGAGAACACCGACCTTCGCGCTCCCTATGGCCGCATGGAACTGGCCTTTATCGGCCATGAATCGCTCCGCATGCTGAAGGTGGCCGCGCTGTCGTTGCACTGGTCCGACAACGACATCGAGAACGTCTTCCACAATAACGCACGCGAACTCTTCCCGCTCCGCGGCCAAGAGCGACGGGCGTTGCCGGCGATCAAGCCGCCGTCGGACGAACTTGTCTGACGACTCCCGGGACCATCTGTCGGCGAGTTGGATCCGTGGCGACGTTCACTCGCCGGCCAAGCGAGCCCGGCGTTCGTTCTCGTAGCGAGGCTCGTACTTCACCTCGCCAAGCCAGGGCGTGTCGAGGCGACGATGCTGTTCGGAGCGCGAAATCATTACGGCGTCGAGGATGCCGGTCGTCAATAACGTACGCTCCGGCGGGTAGGTTTCCTTGCCGGTGAGGAACATGGATTCGACATTGTGCGTCAGGTAGGCGAAGTGCCCGAACTGCGGTTCCTGCAGCCAGAAATGCGTGGCCACCGGACGTTCCTGCCCCTTGAGTTTCGCGGCGAATCCGAAAGCGGCCGTGTAGCCGTTGAGCATGACGACCGATGCCTTGAGGCCGTCCAGGTACTCGATCAGGAAAACCGCTGGTTCCTCGCAGCCTACTTCGGGCGACTCCTGCGGCTTATTCTCCAGACAAGCCAGTGCCGCGTCGAGCAGCGAGCGGGACCAGCGACCTTCGCGCGCCGCCTCCCAGACGGCCGGGCCTTCGAGACAGGTGACGCTTCGCACGCCTGTCTCGCCCCCCTTCCGCCGCTCCACCATGCACTGCAACGTCTCCAGCGAGTGGAAACCATAGGCCTCTAGGCCCCCATAGCCGATCGCGAGTGCCTCCTCGAATTCAACACCAACCGGCAGCTCCAACTCCGGCCGTCGCCACGTCGTCGGTAGCGACGAACCGGCCATCAAGGGAAACTTCATCTTCCGCGCCTGGTCATACATCCATTTCGCGTCTTCCCAGGCGAATCCCAGGTGTTTGTCATTGAAGACGGGCGCCGTCTTGCCAGTCGCCTCGAACGTCCGCACCGTCTCCTCGAAAAATCGCCGCCGCGGATACATATGCTGCTCCCGCGCATTATGCGGATAGTTACCATGCTCGCCGATAATCAGCACGCCATCCACGGCCAGTTCGTCGCTACCCGCCGTCAGCGCGTCGCGAATCGATGGATAGATCGTCGCGCCGTACTGCGCGGCCATGCCGCGACTGAGGTCTCCGGCGGGGAACTGGTCGACATACATGGAAACGACGCGTGTCCGCGGCCAGTAGGTCTCCGATTCGCCCAGGACATGGCCCTGGATGAAGCGTCCCAGGATCACATCGGCGTGGGAGTAGCCGCGGTATTCAGTGAGTATCGCCGCGATTCGCGGCGGCCCGGAAGAACTGGCCCGCGTTTCCAAGCCACCCCACCACGGGGAGGCAAGCAGCGTGCCGCCGGCCCAGCCGAGCCATGTGCGCCGATTCATCCGCCGACGCGGTTGGACCGCATCCTCACGCGGAGCCCCCGGCCATTCGTTACGTACCATGCTTCACCCTCTTGATTGTTGATGAGCTTCGCAATGACGCCTGCCGACGCCGCCAGTAGCCGGCACCAGTTGTAGCCGGCACACGCCGTGTGCCGGACAGGCCCTGCCTTCCCAGCACCGACCACGCTCGGACGCGACACCCCGATCAGCACACGGCGTGTGCTGACTACGATCCGCGACCATGACAACTCCCAGGCACACGGCGTGTGCTGACTACCAAGCGTCGTCCAGCATTCTCCGCCGCAAGGGCTGCGTCAAGCAGGCCAATGGGTGAAAGCGGGCTCCATGAACGTTTTCGTGGGTGCAGTCTGATTGCCGCGAGAGCCTTGATCTCCTATGATCGCGCGGACGACGCCCGGCGATGGCCGCTTCGCGACGCGGCGTTCGCGTCGCGCGGCAGCCACACTCTCGCGAGGAGACCAGCGTGACCTCTCACCCGTCACCCGGCGATCCTCGTCGAGACACCTCTCGCGTTGAACCGCATGGGCATCCTAGCACCGCACGTCCCAGCAGCGTGCGTTACGAGGTGGTGGCCATCAGCATGGCGATGGCTTTTTGCCTCTATCTGGACCGTGTATGCCTCGGGGAGATCGTGAAGTCCGACCTATTCCTGGGGGACACGCGACTGTCCAAGGAACAGGTCGGTGGCCTGCTGGGTGCGTTCTTCCTGACGTACGCCTTGTGCCAGGTTCCGGCGGGGTGGATTGGCGACCGGTTTGGCTGTCGTCGCATGCTGACGGTCTACATTCTGGCTTGGTCGCTTCTCACGGCCCTGTCCGGGTGGGCTTCCACCTTCCTGGCATTGTTGCTGGCGCGGTGGGGCGTGGGGATTGCGCAAGCGGGCGCCTATCCGACGAGCAGTGGAGCGTTGCGGCGGTGGATCGAGTTCCCGAAGCGAGGTCGCGCCAGCGCGGCCGTTGCCCTGGGCGGACGACTCGGTGCCACGCTGGCGCCTGTCCTGACGGCTCAGTTGATGCTGCTGCTGGCTGACTGGCGCCAAGTGCTGACGCTGTACGGCCTCGCGGGAATTGGGGTCGCCGCCTGCTACTGGTACGTGGTGCGCGACCGCCCCGAACAGCACCCTCGCTGCAACGCCGCCGAACGAGACGTGATCGGCATGAATCCAGATCCCGGGCAACCGTCGCTTCGCGAACTGGGTACGGTCGTGCGGGCTTGCGCCCGCAGTCGCAGCCTGTGGCTGAACTCGCTGGAGCAGTTCTGCGTGAACATCGGCTGGGCGTTTCTCGTGACTTGGCTGCCCACCTACTTGAAGGAATCGCGCGGAATATCCGCTCAGACCGGCGCGATGATGGTGACCGGAGTGCTGGCCTTGGGCATGGCGGGGCAGATCGTCGGAGGATGGGCGACCGATTGGAGCGCGCGGCAGTTCGGCCTGCGGTGGGGACGTGTCCTGCCGATCAGCTGCGCCTGCTGCGTGGCCAGCCTCGCATACCTCGGTTGCCTGACTTTTGAATCGACCTGGGCGATCGTCGCCTGCTGCGGCGTCGTCTCGATGATGACCGACGTCGCCAACCCGCCCGTGTGGGCCTTCATGCAGGATGTGGGCGGCCGCGCGACTGGGACGGTATACGGCTGGGCCAACATGTGGGGTAACCTGGGCGCATCGGTCAGCGCGGTCATGGTGCCGTGGCTGATGAAACAGGGCGAAGAGGGCGGTCAGGCGTCCGTCTTCCTGGCCTGTGCAGCAGCGTTCCTCGTGGCGGCCATCGCCGCTTTGGGCATGGACGCAACGCGTCCGATCTTAGCAGACGCAGCGCGTCCGATCATGCCCGCTGCAGCGAGTCGAGCGTGACGAACGGATACGAATTCGTCGGTTTCGCGGCATGCGGCTGATTTTACCGGTCGAGGTCGGAGCGACGATAACCGGGGTGGGTGCTATCGAACAAGTCCTCGCGCCATCGCGCTCCCAGGCCCGCAACTGCGGGCAGTTCGGCGTGGCCCTGGACCACGCGCACGTTCTCTTCGATCAGCATCGGATAGAGCGTCGCGACATGCGCGCGGACGGTTTCCTGCAATACAACGCCTGCGGTCGCTGCCGCGACGTTCACCCCAGCGAGAAAAGTCAGCGGCCCGGTGCAGTCATGCATGAGCACGGGAACGTTGAAGAGTTGCGCGAGGTCGGCGATGCGGCGAGTGGCGCTGATGCCACCGACCCAGGTCGGGTCGATCATGACATAGTCCGCGGCCTGCAGACGCAGCGCCTGATGGTACTGTTCGGCGGTCATCAGCATCTCGCTTACCGCCACCGGCACTTCGATGCTGGCGCGAAAAGCGGCCATGGCCTCGATGGAATCGGGCCGCAAGACATCTTCAATCCACAGCGGCCGGATGTCCCGCAGTCCCTCGGCGATGCGGCGCGCGGCGGCGAGCGAAAAGAAACCGTGGCCGTCGAGCATCAGTTCGATGCGATCGCCGACGCGTTGGCGAATGGTTTCCAGCGGCCGGACACCTTCCCGCACATCGTCCTGCGACACATAGTGCCCTCCGCCCCGGCGGTAGACCTGGTCGAAGGACCAGAGCTTCATGCCGCGATAGCCTTCGGCGATGAGTTCTTCGGCGAGGTCGGCGGGCGCGTGGATGCTGGCCCAGTTGTCTTCCAGCGGCCCGGGCTGCCCTGGATCGCCGTGGCCGTGAAGGCTTCTGCGTCATGCAGCAGGCGGGCTCGGA
>CAZUJM010000276.1:0-2219 GCA_964620405.1 uncultured Pirellulaceae bacterium
ACGGTCGTCGAATTCCTCCCGAGGTAAGATGCACACGAAGCTGGTCGTGCTTGGAGGTGGCCCCGGCGGATACGCCGCTGCGTTCATCGCAGCGGACGAAGGGCTGGACGTCACGTTGGTCGAACAGGAACCGCGACTGGGCGGAACCTGCCTGCTGCGCGGATGCATTCCATCCAAGGCGCTGCTGCATGTCGCGAAAGTCTTGGGCGAGGTGGACGAGCTGCAGCACGACTGGGGAATCCAGTTCGGGCCGCCGCAGATCCAGATCGACCAGGTCCGAGCGAGGAAGAACGCGGTCATCGAGAAGATGTCCAGCGGCTTGAAGCAGCTTGCCAAGCGGCGGAACGTCCGGGTCATCCATGCCCGCGGCACGCTGGTGAACTCCACCACGCTGCGACTGGAAGGCGAGGACAGTTCGATTCCTCCCGAGCGCGAACTGACGTTCGACCGCCTGATTCTGGCGACCGGCTCCAGTCCGGCTCGACCCGGCAGCTTGGCGGTCGAGTCGTCGCGTGTCATCGACTCGACGGGAGCCCTGGACCTGTCCGATGTGCCCGGTTCGATGCTGGTCATCGGCGGGGGGTACATCGGGCTGGAGATGGCCACGGTGTATGCCGGGCTGGGCTGTCAGGTGAGCATCGTGGAGCTGACCGACGGACTACTTCCGGGAGCAGATCGGGACTTGGTGAAGCCGCTGCAGCAGCGGATGCAAAAACTGACCGACGGACGCATCTTCCTGAACACCAAAGTCGGCTCGCTGGGTGAGCGGGGCGACAAGGTGGAGGTGGCGTTCGAGGGTCCTGGCAAGTACGGGATCGAGCGGTTTGACCGGGTGCTGGTGGCGGTGGGCCGCCGCCCGAACAGCCGCGGCCTGGGGCTGGAAAACACGGCCGTCCAGATCGATCGCCAGGGCTTCGTGCAGTGCAATCCCCAGCAGCAGACGGCCGATCCGCACATTCTGGCGATCGGCGATGTCGTCGGACAGCCGATGCTGGCCCACAAGGCCTCGCACGAGGCCAAGGTGGCCGTGGAGACGGTGCTGGGCAAGCCGGCCGTATTCGCGCCGGCGGCCATCCCCGCCGTGGTCTTCACCGACCCGGAGGTGGCTTGGGCCGGGTTGACCGAGGAGGACGCCAAGAAGACCAACCGCCCGTACGAGGTCGCCATGTATCCGTGGGCGGCCAGCGGACGGGCCCAGGCGCTCGGACGCCCCGAAGGCCTGACCAAGTGGCTGGTCGATCCGGAATCGCAACGCGTACTGGGCTGCGGCATCGTCGGTTCAGGGGCTGGCGAGATGATCAGCGAAGCAGCGTTGGCCATCGAGATGGGTTGCGAAGTGCGTGACCTGACCGAAACCATCCATCCGCATCCGACGTTGAGCGAAACGTTGATGAACGCGGGGGAGGTCTTCTTCGGAACGGCGGTGGAAATCTACAAGCCGCGGCGAACAGCGGCCGCCGAGTAGCCGCCGTCGTTCGATTCTTCGTGCGCGCCCCAGACTGAGCGTCTCTCCGCGCCTGCGCCCCTCCCGCCTTTTCTCTGTGCCCTCCGTGGTCATCCGCCCTTTCCGCACCGCAGCCGCGATGCAGATCAGCTTCCTGAACGCCACCGAGCGCATCTTTGCAAGGTGTCAAAGTGTGCTCGAAACGCATGACTTTGACGGCCGTTTGTGTTAAACCAAGATGAAGCGGCCCGGGGATTGGAAGCCAGCCGGGCAAGCCCACGCATCTGAAAACTCTGAGGATCCGCACCGTGACTCTCCCCATGTTCGCGTATCGATCGTTGCTTGGCCACCGAGCTGCTCATCGCAGGCCTGCGCGTCGACCGGATTCCGGGCTGCGTCGCGAAGGGCGGCGCGGAATGGTGGAGACGCTGGAGACGCGTTGGGTGATGGCGGCGGACCCGGTGATCTCGGAGTTCTCGGCCAGCAACGTCGCGGTGCTCAAGGATGTCGATGGCGACTACTCGGACTGGATCGAGATCTACAACCGGGGCGACGAGGCGGCAAACCTGCAGGGATGGCACCTGACGGACAGCCAGGACGATCCGACACGTTGGACGTTTCCTTCGGTTTCGGTGCCGGCCAAGGGTTTCCTGACCGTGTTCGCCAGCACCAAGAACCGGGCGGTGGCGGGAGCGGAGTTGCACACCAACTTCCGGCTCACCAGCGGCGGCGAGTACTTGGCGTTGGTCCGGCCGGATGGAGTCACCCGGGCGGC
>CAZUJM010000276.1:2229-7715 GCA_964620405.1 uncultured Pirellulaceae bacterium
CGCGCCGAGTTTTCCAGAGCAGTATCCGGACGTGACGTATGGGTACCGGATGGCGGATACGGAACAGAAGTGGATCGACGCCAATTCGGCGGTGCAGGTGCTGGTCCCCACCAACGGCAACCTGGGGCTGACGTGGACGCAGCCGGACTTCGTGCCGGACGGGCAGTGGCTGACGAAGGTGGGCGGACAGTCGGCGGTGGCGTCCCTGGGGTACGAGACGGCCGGGAGTTCGGGGTTTGCCACGCACTTCCGCACGGACGTCTCGAGCGTGATGAAGAACGTCAACGCGAGCGTCTATGTGCGGATTCCCTTCCAGGTCGACGACGTGGCTGCGGTGGACGACCTGCTGATGCGGGTGAAGTTCGACGACGGATACATGGCGTACCTGAACGGCAGTCCCATCGACACGCAGAACGCTTCGTTCTTTTCGCAGTACAACTCGGCGGCGTTGACGGCGCGGCCCAACGGCGAGGCGGTAACCTGGCTGGACGACGACTTGGCGGAGTTCAAGACCAAGCTGCGGAACGGCGCGAACGTGCTGGCGTTCCATGCGATGAATGCGTCGGCCGCGGACGAGGACTTCCTGCTCTCGGTGGAGCTGTACACGACGAAGCAGCAGTTGGCGACGGACCGTGCCGGGTACTTTACGACGCCGACGCCCAAGGCGATCAATCCTCCGGAGTTCACGCTGGGGCCGCGTATTTCGGGAGCCACTCACGCGCCGGTCCAGCCCAAGGCGGGCGAAGCGATTCGGGTGACGGCCAAGGTCGAGGAGACGCTGCATCCGGTGGGATCGGTGGAGTTGGTCTACCGGGTGATGTACCAGCCGGAGGTGAGCGTGAAGATGACGGACGATGGTCAGGGGGGTGACGCGGTGGCCGGCGATCGCATCTACACGGCGTCGATTCCGGCGGGAGCGACGGCGGGGCAGATGGTGCGCTACGCGATCCGCGCCACCGACAGCACCAGCCAGCCCGCGCGTCTGCCGCTCATCGCCGACAAGGTGGGTACCGATCGATCGCCCGAGTACTTCGGCACGGTGCTCCAGGATCCAGCGATCACGACGCCCCTCCCGACCTTCCAGTGGTTTACGGACAAGGAGGCGAACGCCCGCAGTCGGGTCGGCGCGCGGGCGTCGGTGTACTACCTCGGGGAATACTACGACAACATCTATGTGCGGCAGCGTGGCGCGGCGACGAACGCGACGGCGCAGAAGTTCAATTTCGGCGACGAGCAGCCGCTGTTCGTGAGCGACCTGCTGGGGCGGGTGAAGGAGATCAACCTGAACGGCCAGGGTTCGGATCCGTCCTATCTGCGTCAGGACATGGCGTTTGATACTTTCCGACTGGTCGCGCATCCTTCCTCGGAGACGTTCTTGGTTCCGATGCGGGTGAACGCGAAGGCCGACCGTCTGGCCACGTTCATCGAGCAGGTGGACGAGGACTTCCTGAAGCGGAACGGCCTCGACCCGGAAGGCGCGCTCTACAAGTTCGTCCAGCGTGGCAACCTCGACCCGGTGTTCGCGGACACCACGACGGGCATTGAGAAAAAGACGCGTCTGGACGAGGGCCTGGGGGACCTGCAGGTGGTCGTGAAGGGGCTGACCCAGTCGACCGCCGCCGCGCGGGCCCGTTCGGTCTTCGACAACTTCGACGTCGCCAACGTCATGAACTACATGGCTCTTCGATCGCTGGTGCTCGACGCCGACGATGTCCGCAAGAACTTCTACGGCTACCGCGACACCAACGGTACAGGCCAGTGGTCGCTGGTTCCCTGGGACAAGGACTGGTCGTTCGGCATCGAGGGGGACGGCGCGCCGCACCTGTGGCATCCGTTCTTCGCCGACTCGACCCACGCCAAGTCGAACGCCAACCAGTGGAATCGGCTCTACGACGCCGTGAACAAGGACCCGGTCCTGAGCCAGATGTACCTGCGGCGGCTGCGGACGCTGATGGACGAACTGCTGGAGCCCGCGGAGAACGCGGCCAATTCGGTGCTGGACGCGGAGCTGGCGAAGCGGCTGGCCGAGTACAAGAGCGTGTTGACCACCAGCATGGTAAACGGTTCGAAGGCGATCACGACCTACCTGTCGCAGCGCCGCCGGTCGCTCTATGACACCCACAGCATCGACCGCAAGCAGCAGACGCCGATCAAGGAGCTGGTGCCCGAGTATGTGCAGAACGTGCAGTACTT
This sequence comes from uncultured Pirellulaceae bacterium, assembly GCA_964620405.1. Taxonomy (GTDB): domain Bacteria; phylum Planctomycetota; class Planctomycetia; order Pirellulales; family Pirellulaceae; genus CAZUJM01. The sequence continues at coordinate 4,423 of CAZUJM010000276.1, forward strand.
CGTGCCCACCGACAACAACCTCGGCACGACCTGGACGAACATCGCGGCTCCGGCGAACGCGGCGCAGTGGAAGACGGGCCAGGCGGGCCTGGGATTTGGCAGCGCCTTCGCGACGCAGGTGAAGACCCAGGTGAACCCGGTCGATAGCTGCGGAACCTGCACCTCGCTCCTGATGCGGATTCCCTTCCAGGTCGACGACGTCAACCTCCTCAACGGCCTGACGCTGCGGATGAAGTACGACGACGCTTTCGTGGCGTACCTCAACGGCCAGGAGGTGGCCCGCGCGAACGTCACCGGGACGCCCACGTTCGACAAGACGGCGACCCAGCATCCGAACGCGGCGGCAGTGGTATTCGAGGACTTCAACCTCAGCTCGCGGCGGGACCTGCTGCGGAACGGCCAAAACATGCTGGCCATCCACGCGCTCAACTCGTCCGCCAGCAGCAGCGACATGCTGATGTCGCCGGTACTGCTGGACGGCCTGCTCGGGGATCCGAATGCGGCCGGGATTCCCCACGAGCAGGTCGGCAATCCGCCCGTTGCGTTCGGCGGTTACGACGTTTCGCCGGCCAGCGGGAACCAGGACGAGGAATATATCGAACTGCAGAATCCGACGATGGAGGCGGTCGACATCTCGGGATGGCGGCTGCGGGGTTCAGTGCAGCACGACTTCCGTCCCGGAACGGTGATCCCCCCGCAGGGTTCGCTGTTCGTTTCCCCCAGCGTGCAGGCGTTCCTGAAACGGACGACCGGACCCAAGGGCGGGGAAGGGCGGTTCGTGCAGGGGAACTACCAGGGCCACCTGTCGTCTCGAGGTAACGCGGTCGAACTGCTGGCCGCGGACGGGACCCGGATGGCCCTGCTGACCACGCCCGCCGCGCCCTCGCCGGCACAGAACTTCCTGAGGATCAGCGAGATCAACTACCACCCCGACACGGTCGGGGAACTGACCGAGTTCGTGGAGCTGGTCAACATCAGCAGCGGCCCTGCCGCCAAGACGCTCGACCTGGCCGGGGTACGGCTTTCGGGCGGCGCGAACAACCAGTTCGTGTTGCCGGCGGGCACGACTCTGGGCCCCGGTGAGTACCTAGTGGTCGCCACGAATCCCATGGCGACGCTGGCGGCGTATCCCGGGCTGGCTGCCGCGCGGGTGCTGGGCCCCCTCTCCGGCGGCCTGGACAACGGCGGCGAGACCCTGACGCTGGACGATGCGTTCGGTAATACGATCGTGCAGGTCCGCTACGGCGATGGAGGCCTCTGGCCCGAACGGGCGGACGGGGCGGGAGCGACGCTGGAGGCGGTCGATGCGACCGCCACGCCCTACGGCGACTTCTCGATGCACGCCTCCTGGCAGGCCAGCGTCGACTTCGGCGGATCTCCCGGCCGTGGCTCCTCGACGCCACTCGGAGTGCTCATCAACGAAGTCAGCAGCAACAACCCCGGTCAGGTATCGGGCGATGCGATCGAACTTCGCAATGCGACCCTCGCCACGATCGACCTGACGGGATGGTACCTCAGCGACTCGGCGGATGACCTGCGGAAGTACGCGTTCCCGGCTGGCACCCTCCTGGCCGCGGGCGGCCTACTGGTGGTCAACGAGTCGCAGTTCAAGTTCTCGCTCGATGAACGCGGAGACGATGTGTGGCTGGTGAAGGGCGATCCCAAGACCCAGAAGCTGCTGCAGTTCGCCGACGATGTGCACTTCGGCGGCATGGCGATCGGCGAGTCGTTCGGCCGAGTGGAACGTCTGCAGCCGAGTCGTGTGGAGCCGCTGGCGCGTCCGAGCCTGGGAGCGATCAACGGGTCGTTCCGTGTCGGACCGCTGGTGATCTCCGAGGTGATGTATCGCCCTTCGGAGCCCGCGGCGGCGACGTTGGCCATCGATCCGCTGCTGGAGCTCGAGGATCTGGAATACCTGGAGATCCACAACCCGACATCGGCGGCCGTGGTGTTGACCGGCTGGCAGGTAACGGGCGGCGTCGATTTCGACTTCCCGACCGGCCAGAGCCTTCCTGCCGGAGGCAGTCTGGTGCTGACTTCGTTCAACCCGTTGGGCGAGGGCAACGGCAGTCGCACCCGGGCGTTCCGCAACCACTATGGCATCAGCGACCAGGTGTTGCTGCTGGGTGGATACCAGGGACAGTTGAGCGACAGTGAGGATCTGGTGCAGTTGCAGCGGGCGGCGACGCCGGTGCCTGCGGACCCGTCGCTGGCCATGCTGCTGCTGGAAGATGAAGTCCTGTACGAAGACCGGGCTCCTTGGCCCTTGGAGGCCAATGGCGGCGGCGCGGCACTGACGCGGCAGTCGAGCGGCCTGCCGGGCTGGGAGGCGAGCAGTTGGCGAGGCGCTTCTCCATCTCCCGGCAGCTTCCAGGCACTCTCGGGCGACCTCAACGGCGACTCCCGCATCGACGTGGCCGATGTCGACCTCGTCTGCGCGGGCGTGCGATCGGGGGATTCCGCCTGGGACTTGGACCGGAACGGAGTCGTGCAGGCCGCCGATGCCCATTTCTACGTCCACACGTTCTTCGGCTCCGGACCCGGCGACGCGAATCTCGATGGAGTCTTCGACTCGCGCGACTTTGTGGTCGTCTTCCAGTACGGCGAGTACGAGGACCACGTGGCGGGCAACAGTTCGTGGGCCGAGGGAGACTGGACCTGCGACGGCGACTTCACCACGGTCGACCTGGTCGTGGCCTTCCAGGGCGGTGCCTACGTCACCGCTGCCTCGCCCGCCGCAAGTCCCGCGACTTCGGCCGTCCAGAACTCGTCCGGGCGGTCGACGCTGGCCGTGGATCTGGCCGTGGCCGCCCTGGCCTTGGAGTCTGGGGCGGTCGATGCAGGCGACGAGGACGACTGGGGGCAGGCCTAGCCACGGGCAGGCCGCCATGCCAGCGGGCCGACTCGCCAGCAGGCCGCGTCAACTGCGGGCTGGCGGGCTAACGCATCGGCTCCCGGGTCGGGAGCGATGCGCGAGCGGTTCCAGGCCATTGCATACGGTCCGCCCCGCACGGGCCGGGTCGGAATTTTGCGGGCAGCTCGCGGCTCGCGATAGGCTCCTCGCCGTATGCGTCGGGCGGTTGAAAAAGCCGCGAGAGCGTTGGGGACGGGCAGGGAGGACGGCCTCTTGCCCTACCGCTGAGCCCCGCCCCTGCTCGCCATTCTCCCATCGACCGTTAGGCCATCTCGACCTGCACCCTGCCGATGCGGTAACCTAGGTAACTCGCCTGGGCCCCTTTTTGGCAAAATCCAAGGCGTTCCAAAACTCCCCCGGACCACCTGCCGACCTTTAC
>CAZUJM010000277.1:0-7708 GCA_964620405.1 uncultured Pirellulaceae bacterium
CCGCGCAGGGCCGGGAGGAGCGGCCGCTGGACGACCGATCCGAGAATCCACCGCCCGGTGGCGATGCCCACCACGAAAATCGCCCCCAGGATGAGGGCGAGGACGCGCCAGGGCGGCTGCACTTCAGTGGTCCACGCCTGCGGCAATACCGTCAGCACCGCCGCCAGCAGGCCGATCCCCAGTCCGCCGAGCAGCAACAGGAGATGTTCGAGCAGCACGATGCGGGCGATGCGTTGTCGCGCGAATCCAGTGGCCTGCATCAGGGCCAGTTCCGCTCGCCGCTCCAGCACGCTTCGCAACTGCACGGCGACCAGCCCCAAGGTCCCCAGAAGCAGGCCGAGGCCCCCCAGGCTTTGGAACGTGGACAAGTACGTGTTCTGCACGGCCAGCAGTTCGGCCAGCAGCCGCCGCGATTCCGTGGCTTCCAATCCCTGGTCGCCGTAGCGTTCCTCCAGCAGTTCCGCCGCCTGTTGGATCTTTGCGTCCGGCACATCGACCAGGAGCAAGCGGTAGCCGCTGACTTCGGGGAAGTGCTTCACCAACTGCGTTTCGCTGAGGAGCAGCGACCCTTGGAGAATGCTGTTGGCCAGCAGGCCCACAACGCGGAATCGCAGCTTGCCGTCGGCGCCGTAGTCGAGTTCGAATTCCTGGCCGGGTCCGCCGTACAGGTGCAGGCTGTACATCGCGGTGTTCTTGTCGAGGATGACGGGGATCGCTCCCTGGTCGGTCGGCGCGGCGCGGAGCAGCTTCCAGGGGTTGGCTCTTTCTTCCGCCGAGGCCGCGACGGAGCCGGCGAACTGGAAGCCTGGCCGTTCGGGCGTGACCAGGGCATCGCCCAGGGAGTCGGGCAGGCCGATCAGACGAGGCTGCTGCACCTGGTAGAGATTGCGACAGCTGGCGTCATCTCCATCGCGAAGCCGTGCCATGCCGAGGGTGGCGTCGGCCAGAGTTTCCGCGCGTGGGCCGAGGAGTTCCTTGCGCAGGGCAACGGATGTCAGGTCGTCGAAGAGGGGCTGGTCGGTCTGCGCGATCAGGTCGAAGCCTCCCGTGCCACGCTCCGTGGGGCTCAAGCGAAACGCGCTGATGGCCACGATGAGAAAGCAGGCAGTGGCGGTGAGGCCCAGCGTCAACGCGCTGCGGCCCGGGTTGCGGGCCAGGTTGCGCGTGACGAAGCCGAGCACCCCGAATCCCTGGGAGGGCCGCGATCGCTGCTGTCCCGAGGCGCGAAGCCAGGTGCGGACCTGCCACAGCAGCGCGGCCAGCACGGCGACTCCGCTGCCGAAGAAGGCTCCGGCCTGCGCTTCCCCCTGCAATCGCGTCGCGGCGGCGGCCAACGCGCCCGCGACACCCCACAGCGATTTGCGGGCCCGCGTCTCCCAGGGACGTGGCGCCGCGACCGCACCACCGGTCGCCTCCTGCAGGTTGCCGCCGAGCAGGTTGCGTGGAGCCAGATGCCGGATGCCACGCAACGACAGGTAGATCGTTGCCAGTCCCGTGGCCAGTCCGAGCAGCAGTCCCAGGGCCAGCGAATACGGATGAGCGTACAGGTGGATGAAGGGAGTTACGACGGCGTCGAGCCACCAGGTGCGCAGCCCGGCCAGCATCAGGGCCGCATAACCGATTCCGAACAGCGTCCCGAGGATCGCTCCCACTGTCGACACCACGAGGCCTTCGGTGAGAAAGAGTCGCAGCAGTTGCCCGGGCCCGAAGCCGACGGCGGTGAGCAGTCCCAGTTCCCGGGCTCGCTGTTCGAGGTTGAGGCGAAAGAGCAGGGAGACGAGCATCAGGCTGGCGGCGATGAGAAACAGGCTGAAGCCCAGGAACAGGAACTGGAATGGTGTCGTGCCCCGCGCCGCCAGCAGGCCCTGCTGCTTGACGGGCAGGATCGCGAACCCGAAGTCCTCCGGATGCTCGGCGATCGTCTTTTCCAGTCGTGATCGCAGCATCGCTTCGCCCACTTCACTCGGCGTCGCAGCATTCGGCGAGTCTGCGGCGCTGGCGATGCGGAACGAACTGGCGTTTCCGAAACGACTGTTCCACAACCGCTGTCCGGCCTGCAGGCTGATGAAAGCCTTCGGCGTGGTGCGGTGGTGGTTCCAGTAGTCGTCGTCCTTGGGTTTGCGGATGCGGCCGTAATCAAAAGGAAAGGGGGGATCCCAGGAGTCGATCGAATCCTGGTCCGTGATGCCAGGCACCTCGGGTGTCAGGTCCGGATCGTTGGCCGGCGCCGGTCGTTCGATGTACTTGGCAGGGTTCTTGCGCCGAAAGGGCTGCGCCGGTTCGACCAGCGGCACGATGGCCTTGAGGCGGAAGTCGGCCGTGCGTTCCTCGGGATCGCCGTGCGTCGTTTCGGGAGCAAAGTACTTGATGCGGATCGTGTCCCCCACGCGCGCTCCCAGGTCCTTCGCCGCCCATTCGTTCAACGCAATCTCGTCGTCCGCCAAGGGGATGCCGGTGCCACCTTCCGCGGATCGCAGCGGGCTGAGTGGTCCGGAGGTCTCGACGGCGGAGATGGTGGAGTAGGGGATGTCCACCGCGGACGCACCTCCGTCGTTCCCGCCCTCGGTCGGCGCGACGCGCGTGATCGAGTTGGCAAGGTAGGTGAAGGCCGTTTCGACAGGCAGCCCCGACAACGCCGTCCTCAGACGCTCCTCCCGTTGCGGCGAGAACAGCATCGCATCGCTGGTCAGGTTCCAATAGTCGAAGGCGATGCGGGGAGTGTCCTCGCCCGGGGGTTGGTAGCGCGACTGGACGTGTTTCAAGCGAAGACCGGCGTCGGCCAGCGAAGGCTTCAGACGCTGGCGAAGCAGGTCGAGCGTCTCGGCGGGAGCGGGATGGTCGCCTTCGAGCGGCAACGCATTGAATCGGCGGGCGAACTCGCCCGAGTACCGCCGTGATGCTGGACGCGGTTCCCCCGCGAGCAGGATCGCGTTGAATTTGCCGGAGAGATCGAGCGATTGCTGGATCGTTTCGAGCGGCAAGAACGCCGTGCGGGGCACGGCCTGGTTCGCCTGGAGCGAGAAACGCCCCAGGCCCTCCGCGGCGATGATCTCGACCACTTCCAGCTCCGCGATGACTTGCAGGCGGTCGGCCTTGTGTGACATCGTGCTGTCACCGGCGATGCGTTCCTCCTTGGCCAGCCGGATGACCAACTTGTCACCGACGCGCGCCTGCAACTCGTCCGCCAACGGCCGATTCAGGACGATCTGTCGGCCCTCAGGCTGCTTCCGCGGCCGCTGCTCGGGGCCGCCGAAGTCCCAGAACGCGGGTTCGCATCCGAGCACGGTCACCTGGCGGGCACGCTGCGCGCGGCGATCCCCGGTAGCCGGGTTCTCGACCGTGACCTGCGGCAACAGGATCACCCCCGCCGCTTCCGCGAGCCCCGGCAGGCCCTGCACACGCCGGAACGCAGTGTCGGTGTTCGCGACGCCGGGAGTGGCTGAGATGCCGGCTGAGTCGCCAGTTGCGCCTGTGTCGTCTCCGGCGAGGGCTGGCAGCATCGTGGCTTCAAAGAAGTGGTCTGCGAGCAGAAGAGAGTCGATGCGGCCGAGCCGTTCCAGTGTCAAGAGTTTCAGGCTGTTGCGGACGGAGTCGCCGACCAGCAGCGCACCGGTCAGCACGGCCGTACCGACGAGGACTCCCAGGGCCACCGCGGCGTGCGTCCGCCAGTAGTGCAGGCTGCTGTGTGCGACATAGCGGGCCGCGCTGAACGACGAGGTTTCGGATGCCATGGTTGCCGCCCTCCGATGATCGCGGCTGAAGGCAGGCTGGCGTCAGACGCGCGGCTCCGCAACGCTCTTGCGAAACCGACCCGCGTCCAGTTCCAGGCACCGCTGCATGCGATTCGCGAGCGCCGGGCTATGCGTGACGACGACCAGCATGGGCGAAGGCGACAGTCGCTGCTGAAGTTCCAACAGCAAGCTCGTGATCGAATCCGCGGCCGAACGATCGAGGTTACCCGTCGGTTCGTCGGCCAGCACCAGTGTGGGATCGTGGATCAATGCCCGGGCAATCGCCACACGCTGGCGTTCGCCTCCCGAGAGCTCGGCCGGGCGATGCTGATGGCGTTGCGCCAGGCCCACCCGCTCCAGCAGTTCCACGGCTCGTCCGCACGCGTCCGCTTTCACGGCCCCGCGGGCCAGGGCAGGCAGCAGCACGTTCTCCATCGCCGTCAGTTGCGGCAGCAGGAAGTGGTCCTGGAACACAAAGCCGATCTGCTCATTGCGAAACGCGGCCAGGTCGACTTCATTCAATTCGAAAGGATCCCGGCCGTCCAGGCGAACACTGCCCGACGTGGGACGATCAAGCGTTCCCAGGATCTGCAGGAACGTGCTCTTGCCCGAACCGCTTGGTCCCACGATGGCCACGTTCTCGCCCCGGGAAAGCTCCAAGTCCAAGTCGATGAGCACCCGCAGCGGCTCCGTCGGCGTCGGGTACTCCTTGGTCACGTGCTGCACGACGAGGCTGGCCATGAAACCCTCTCCGCATGAACGCTGCAGGAACCATTCGATGCAGCCTGGCGAGCGTCAACCGGCTACCGGCAGCGGCCCGGCCCGTTGAGGCACCGCCGCAGGATGTCCGCCGCTCAGCATAACCGCTCGAGCGTCTGGCGCAGGGCGGGCGGAATCGCGGTGGACGCCAGTTCGCCGTTCTGAGACCGCAGGCAGCAGACGGTGGTCAGGCTGCCTTCCGCCACCATCCGTTCGCCTGCGTGGAACACGAATCCGTAGGTGACGCTCTTCTCGCCCAGTTTGGTGATGCGGACGTCGACCTGCAACTCGTCCTCGAAGAAAGCCGGCGATCGGTAGTCGCAATGGGCCGAAACCCGGGGCCAAGTGATCACCATCTCGTCGGCCGTGTCCGGCGTCGGCAGGACACTGACGCCCAGAGCGCGGAGAGCCGCATGCTCGGCCTGCTCCATCCAGACGAAGAACACCGAGAAGTGGGCGATGCCCGCGGCGTCCGTGTCGCGAAACTCCACTCGTCGCGTAAGCGAGAATCCGGACGGCATGAGGTCGCTCCGAAAGGCTGAGCACCGGAAGACCCAGGGATGGAGCCGCAGACCAGAGCCGCGACGCGGAGAAGTCAGCTGGAAGCACGCATCCGGGGACGTCGCCGGCGAGGGGTGGGGACGTCCGAGGCACCGCCCCTCGGCTCGATTCAATCCGAGCGACTAGGAGCTCGCGAATCGTGACTCGCGAGTGGAGCGGGGAGACAGCTGCGCAACGAAGGCTGGATCAGTCGCCGACGTAGGGCAAAAGAGCCATGAAGCGGGCACGCTTGATGGCCAGCGTCACGGCTCGTTGACTCACGGCCGAGCAGCCCGTCTTGCGGCGCACAACAATGCGACCATGGCGGTTCACAAGCTTCTTCAGCAGCTCCACGTCCTTGTAGTCCACGTACATCGGACGAGGACGCTCGCCATTGACGAAAATCGGGTCCTTCTTCTTGGCCTTCGTGCGGGCCCGCGCCTTGCGCTTGGAACGTACCGGACGCTTCTTGAACATCATGGAAATAAAACCTTCACGCACTCCTCTGAGGGAGGCACGCCAAAGTGCCTCCCGGAAACCCGCCAGTATAGCGGCATTGACGCCCGACGCAAGTCCGACCGTCCGCTCCGCCGAGCACTTCTGGGCCAAACGGAGGGGCAACGAGGCTTCGCACCGGTCCCCGCCGCGTGTTGCGGGGGGCCGCTGTGGAGGATTGGGCAGGCTGCTTAGGCGGGGCTGACGATTTCCAGGAGTTCGATGGAGGGGGCGCCGTTGCAGTAGATCAGCGCCGTGCGACCGTAGGTTTCGGCACCGGCCGCGGTTTGGAACAGGGCCGCCAGATCCGATCCGCAACGCACGCGGAACAGCTCGTGACAGGCGACCTGCCGCAGGACCTCCTGGTCGATCAGGACGCGTCCCAGGGGCTGGGAGGCCCGTTCGACCTCGCGGAATACGTCGGGGGCCAGCGTCGAGATGAAAAGACGCACGATACCGAACTGGACCACCGCCCCATCGGTCTGGCGTCGCAGCACGATTTTTCGGCTGTAGCTGTCCGATTCCCGCTGGATTGCCAGCACCGACACATCGACCGGGCAGCGATGGAACGCCTCCACCGTGACTGTCATGTGGTGATTGTGGACCAGCAGCTGCTGGTAGGGAGCCGGCACCGAAGCGGCCTCCACCGGTTCGAAGTCGCCGAGGTCGGCGATGCGGTCATAGAACAGTCCAACCAGGGCCGCCAGGTTGGTTGCATGGGGGGGGAGCGGGTTCACGTCGTTGCCCGTGGAAGGTGCCGGGACAGGGCGGGAGGGAGTGGAGGCGGATGCCTTTGCCGCGCGACAGCTTCATCACTGCTGCCATGGGCGTCAAGTCCCTCCGTCCAGGGGCCCTCAGTCTAGGCCTTGGTGTTTCAAGTGTCGAGATGGCGCGGGGAGGCAAGCTTTTCCAGTCGCGTTGGATTTGCGATGCAGAACCGGCATCGATCTTTCCGATCAGGGAGTGTGGACGCGACGACCGGATGCGTCGCACTGCTGGTACTCGGAAATCTGGACGACACCATGCTGCTTTCCCATCGCCACGGCTACCTGTTTGTGCATCTGGCCAAGACGGGTGGAACGAGTGTCCGCGCCGCACTGTCGCGCCAACGCTGGCGCGAACCTTACGCGCTGCGGACCTGGCTCGCCCAGCAACTGAGCGCTTCGACCGGACATCGGATTGGAGCACGCATCCCCCGCCATGCAGCCGCGGTGGCGGCCCGGGAGATGCTGCCACCGGACGTTTTCGCAAGCCTTTTCAAGTTCGCGTTCGTGCGGAATCCCTGGGATCGCGTCGTCAGTTCTTACTCGCACTTCCAACGCGAGTATCCCGCGGAGTTGAGCAAGCAGAGGATTGAGACCTTCGATCAGTTCGTGGGCTACCTGCTGGAGACGCCGCCGGAGCGTGCGGAGCGTCCTGCCATGCTGCGAGCGCTCCAGCGTCCGCAACTGGAATCGCTGGTGGGAGTGCAGGGGGAGCTTCTGGTCGACTTCGTGGGCCGCTACGAGCGACTGGAGGAAGACTTCTCGGCGATCCTCGAGCAGATTCCGCTGCCGCAGATCACGCTGCCCCATAAGCGGAAGAGCCAGCGGACCGCCGACTATCGCGCAGCCTACTCCGATGAACTGGCCGATCGCGTTGCCCGGCATTTCGCCGACGACATTCGCTCGTTCCAGTATTCGTTTGATCCGGAGCCGCAGGGCGACTCCTCGCGCCTGCGACGCGTCTCGGGTGGCATGGACTTCCAGGCGACGATTCCCCTGCGGCCGCGCATCTGGTCCGGGGAGGAGAGCATCGGATGAAAATCGAAAAACCCATCTTCATCAACGGCTTCTCGCGGGGCGGCACGACCATCCTCACCAACCTGCTGGCGTCGCATCCGGACGTCTGCACCGTGGGCGAGACGCATCATCTCTTCAAGGGCACTACCATCACGGACGGTGCTTGGCGCGTCGTGCGGAAGTGCTTGTTCCACGAACTGCCTGTGTTCGTCTCGCAGCGTGAGGACTTCTTCAGCCCGCGTCGTGTCTGTCCCCGGCGCCCGCTGGCCGCCTGGACGCGTCGGCACATCGACGAGGTCTTCCACCGCGAGAAACTTCGCTCGTTCCATCCGCGATTGAACGGCTACAAGGAACAGGATGCTCGCTACTCGCCCGAGGAACTCGCCGCCGGAAGACTCGTCG
>CAZUJM010000278.1:0-7689 GCA_964620405.1 uncultured Pirellulaceae bacterium
GGGACAAAGGCCAAAGCTGTATCCTTTAAGAGAGCTTCGTCAGCTTGTAGTGCGTGGTCAGATACAAGTCTGTGACCGTATCCAAGAGGTTCTGTAGCGCGCGAACGCCGCCGGTGATCTTGTCGGCGTTCTGCTCAATCCACTGAGCTTCCTGCGCCAAATGTGCGTCAATATTCTTGCTGCTGACCGGCTCAACATCTACATTGCCAATCAGGCCAAATGCGCCTTGGCGGGCTTCGACAAGCGCATCAATGGCGTCAATAATGCCGTCGTAAAATTCACCGAGAGCGACATGCTCAGCGTATGAGCTTGTGGCCCAGTGAGCGAGGTGTGTGGCGTTGCGCGTAGCAAAGACACGAGCGACGAGTTCTTCGATCATTTATTCCTCATGTCCATGATATATTGATATATCCAGTCGTTCCTACGCCGCCATTGTCGGATTTCCTAAGCGTACTGCCTGAATAAAATGATGCTCCTGTTCCGCCGCCGCCCCCCGCTCCAAGCGTCATGCCGACAGTCGCGCCATAAAAGGCTTTAATTGCGTTGTAGCCAATGGCGTCAATGTCTAAAACAAGCGCTCTTGATTTTCCGCCGCTGCCCCCAGGCCCACCAGCCCAGGCATAATAATAAAATGTCAATGGAGCGCCGCCAAATGGGTTTGGTAATGTCACAGTGTAGTAACCTGAGTAAGCAGAAACAGCCCCGCCTCCACCGCCTGCTCTAATACCTGTGCCGTCCAATCCTGATTGAATTGTTCCGTTTGCACCTGCGGAACCTGTCGCATTCTCCCAGTTAATTCCGCCACCGCCACCGCCTCCACCTCCATTGGCAGATACAGTGACGCCATTAACGGTCATTGACGTTGTTCCGCCTGCAGAGCCGTTAGTGCCTCCGGCGTAATAACTACTGTCTTTAATAATACCGCCGCCGCCACCACCGCCAGATGCTCCGTAACAAGTTACGTAAAGTTTATTGAACATCGGTGGTAGCGTTATTGACGAACCGGACGTGTAATCAATACTACCCGGCACAACCGGGCTTGTCGCCTGCGTCGAATAAAAATCAGAAATATTGATCACACCAGACGAGAAATACCCGGTGCTGTTGTCTGGGCGGTAGAACAGCGTTCCGCGATACGCATTTAGGTTATTACCGCGACCGCTAAAGCCTGACGATCCATTGATGTCTTGCATGCTCAATGGAGGCCGGTTGCCACCGTTGGGGAGCATTAGCGCGCCTCCACCACTTCAAGGCGGGCGTCAAGCGATTTGAGCGCCTCAATGATCGGGCCGACGATATTGCCGTATGCGACAGCAAGCGTCCCGTCACGGTCTACGACGACCTGCGGCAGAACCTCACGCATCTCCTGCGCGACAACACCTACGCCTGGCATGTCATCCTCAACGCGCTCATAAAAGACGCCACGCATGCGGCGCACAAGAGACATCGGATCGGCAATCGTGACGATGTTCTTTTTGAGCTTGGCGTCGGAGTAAGCGGTGACGTTCTGCGCGGCGGTGAAATTGCCGGAGGTGTCCCAGTAGACGACAGCCGTGCCGCTGGCGTTTTTCCAGCCCGCCTGTGAGGCATTGCCAAAGAAATAGCCGCCAGAGCTGCCGACCGTGATCGTGCGCTCACTCGTGCTGCTGACGATTGAGAGATTGCCGGTAAGCGCCGTCGTGCCGGTGACTGAAAGATTGCTGGACAGCGTGGCCGCGCCGCTGACTACGAGCGTGGAGCTGAGTGAGGTCGCGCCGGAAGCAGCCAGTGTCGAAAAGGAGCCTGCGCCGGTGATCGTGCCGGAGACAGCCAGGCTGCCGGACATGCTGACGTTTCCGCCAGAAACAGCGATCTGGCCGGAGCCGACGTTGAGGCCATTGGAGGCAAGCGTCGTGGCTCCTGCGACATTCAATGTGCTGGAGAGCGTCGTCGCGCCCGTCACGCCGAGGGTGCTTGAGAGGCTTGTCGCGCCGGTGACGCCGAGGGTGCTAGCAAGCGTGGTCGCGCCTCCGGCATACAGCGTTCCCGTCGCCGAGATATTGCCACTGGCCGAGATCGAGCCGCTGGCCGTTACGTTGCCACCAGTGACCTGAAGCTGACCGGAGCCTACGTTCAGACCGTTTGCCGCCAGGGTTGTCGCGCCGGCGACCGACAGCGTTCCAGAGAGCGCAGCGTTGCCGGTGAGAGCAGTCGAGCCTGTCACCGCAAGATTGCCAGACATGCTGACATTACCGCCGGTGCAATTCAGCTGGCCCGCGCCGACGTTGAGGCCGTTGTAGGCCAGCGTCGTCGCGCCGGTGACAGACAGCGTTCCACCCAGGCTCGTCGCGCCGGTGCCAGTAAGCGAGAAAGCGCCCTGGAAAGTGACGTTTGAGCCGACGGTCAGGGTCGTGGAGAGCGTCGTCGCGCCGGACACAGTCAACGCGCCGGACGCCGTGACGTTGCCCCCCGTCACGCGCAGCTGGCCGGAGCCGACGTTCAGGCCGTTCGACGGGAGATTGATCGCGCCCGCTAATGTCTGAGCGCTGGTGAGGACGCGAGACACCATATTGGCGTCAATCGTGTCCAGATCGGCATTGAGATGCGCGCCCCAGGCATTTGTATCCGAGCCAATCTCAGGCTTGGTCAGATTGTATGTCGGGGTAAACGTGTTTGCCATGATTTATGCCGCCTGCTGGGTCGGTGTGAAAGACGGTTGAACTGGTGTCCAGACAGCGCTGCCTGGTGTCTCTGATGGGCTGTCCGCGAGGCCTTCAGCCGTAGCCACGCCGCCAATCGGAGCGCCGCCAATCGCGCCTGTGGGCCGGCTATTCGCCTGCGGCTGCGCCGGATTGATTTTGTCCCAATATGCAATGCTCGGATCTGCGAGCGTCCACGCTGAAACGCCGGGCGAAACATTCTGCCAGGCAGCAACGCCACCGGCCTGTAATGTCCAAACAGACGGCCCGTCTGGGATGACGGCCCATTGAACCACCATGCCGCCGGATGCGCCGTCAGCGGCTTCCGTGGCCGCCAGGGAGGCCGTTCCAAACACACCTGCGCCAAAGGAGGCCGTGTCGGGAGCTTCGACAGCCTGCAGCCTGGCGTCGTTCAGGATAACCGACGAGAACGCGGCGACGTCCGGCGCTTCGGTAACAGCCAGATCGGCGAGCGTTACAGAATTGACGGCAAAGGCTACAGCGTCAGGAGCCTCAGTCGCAGATAGCGCAGCAGAGCCGACAATCGCCGTAGAGATCGCAGCGGTGTCAGCCGCCTCGGTCGCGATCAGATCAATGATCGCCGGGTCAATCTGCGCCGAGCCGGACGCTGTGTCCTGCGCCTCGGTTGCAAGCAGATTAGCCAGCGTGACAGCAGAGACAGACGCAGACGCTGTGTCCGTTGCCTCTGTAGTCGCCAGGCTCAGCGACGCCGTAATAGACGCGCTGGCGGATACTGTATCTTGAGCCTCAGTAGCAGCGAGGCTTGCCGACGCTACCAGATTGACGGTTGCGGCGGCGGTGTCTTGAGCCTCAGTGGAGGCTAAATATGCTGTGACCCCTCCCGCCGCTGTGGCCCCGATGGGCGCAGATGCAAGCGGGGAGAAGCCAAGCATGGGCTATTATTCTTTCGGTTCAGCCGGCTGTTTCAGTGCTTCGTCAGCCTGCGCGCGGATTGCGCTGAAAACCTCAATGCCGCTCTTCAGAGGGATTTCGCCGAGAGCCGCCATGACCACATTCCATTGAGCGACCGTCAGCTCAATCGACAATTTCTGACCTTCCATTATTCACTCCAAGGTAAAGCCGGTGACGCGACCGGCGGCGCAATCTGGTTCGCAATCTGCTGCGCCAGATAACTCTCAATCTCGGCGATCTTGCCCTGCCCCATTGACGACTGCACCCAGGCCAAGACCTGATCTTTTGTCAGTTTGTCGTAGGGCGTGAAAGCGCCTTCAGGATCAAGTTCGACCATCTGTGCGCCAGCGACAGTCGCCTCATGCTCGCCGTCATTCGCGTTGACGCGCCAGTAGATGACAAACACAACATCATTGAAGCCATCCTTCTCAGGATAAGCGTCGAGGCGTTCAGGGAGCCAATCGTAATTTATCATCACGCTACCCAAGGCAGAGCGGGAGAGATCACTGGCGGATTGACCTGGTTCTCAATCTGCTGATCCAACGCGGCTTCCTGCGCCGCAAGCGTTTCAGCGCCAAAGGCGTCCTCAAGCCAGCCTATGACCTGCGCTTCGGTGAGATCGGCAAACGGGGTGAACGGCGCTTCAGCATCAAGCGTCACGGCCTGACTGCCATAAATGTCAGCGTTATAGGTGCCGTCAGTTGCCTGACGACGCCAGTGGCAGACAAAAACAACATCCTGCTTGCCTTCGTGTTCTGGATAGCAGTCCAGAGCGCTTATGATCCATGAATATGTATTGCTCATTGTTTAGCCTCTAGTGCGGATACTTTGGCGGCGAGTTCTTGGATGGCTTTGACGATAACAGGTATTAAGTCAGGGCGAATTGACTTATATGGTTCTTCGCCTTCTGGCGGCGTGTCTTTCCACTCATCAATTAGATCAGGGAATACTTGTTCAAATTCCTGAGCAATGAACCCTCGCGCGTTCTTTATGTTCATTCCCTTCCCGGATTTCCAGTCGAACTTGCGAGGTTTGAGAGTGAGAATAGCGTCAAGCCCAACATCAAGATCAACAATGTTTTCTTTGAGACGCCGATCTGAGATTGCGCTAATTGTGGTAGTTGTAGCGTTAACAGTCCCGTTCCAGCCGACGTAGAAGCGGAATGCACTAGCTCCAGTCGAATACATTTCCCAGTTTGACTGACTGCTTGTTGACGCGCCAGACACAGACGCAACAGTGCCGCCTGTGTTGAGAACCTTTAAGCCTGCACCAGCGCTTTCGCTGGTATTAGTCGTCCCAACCAGCAAATTCCCGCTGGTATCAATACGCATACGCTCTATTGTATTTGTGCCAAAACAAAGCGGGGCCGAAACAGTGCTAGTTATAACAGAGGCGTAAGCGGGCGTTCCGCTCATTAATACACCACCAGAAGAACTTTCTGTCCCTACCCAAGTTCCACCACCAGTATTTGAACTCTGAAATACATTGTAACCATTTGTAGTCGCGAGCCTAATACGCGCAGTACTATCGTTAGGCGCATAAACATCCAGCATATATGACGGCGACGGAATACCTACACCCAACCGGCCCGACGCATCCAGCGTCGCCCTAAGAGCGCTATTCGTGAAGAATTGAAGCGGCGTTGCGTTATCTGTGCCTAGAATACCAGCGTATGCTGTCGATCCACCAAAGACGGCGCCGCCAGTAGAGCTTTCAAGTCCGACATAGAGGTTGCCGCCGGTGCTGCCAAAATGATGTGTAGTTCTGGCTGTTCCGGTGTTGTCTTGAACAAGGTTTACACCACTGAACTGTAGTCCAGATGAAGAACTAAACGCTCCCGTCCCATTGCCATACGGGATGTAGCCAGCGGTGAGCGAGGTGAGGCCGGTGCCGCCATTGGCGACTGAAAGCTGTGTGCCACTCCAGTTACTGTTGTTGATGCTGGAGAGCGTGGCAAGCGAGCCGAGGCCCGTGACGCCAGCAGCAGGCAGCCCCGTGCAATTTGTCAGCGTGCCAGATGCAGGCGTTCCAAGAGCGCCGCCAGGAGCCACATAATCCGTTCCAGACGTAGCTGCAGTAAATGCGCTAGTCCCGTTGCCCTTTACAAGCCCCGTTAGCGTCGTAGCGCCTGTGCCGCCATTGCTGACCGGCAGCGTTCCCGTGACGCCGGTAGCAAGCGGCAGCCCGGTCACGTTCGTCATCGTGCCAGACGACGGCGTCCCAAGCGGGCCACCATTGACGACAATATCCGCCGCCAGAGCCGTGATGTAGACCTGCGCGTTCGTCGTGACGCTGATCGCAGTCGTGCCGTAGCTGGTGCCGTTGTAAGACTGCGTAACCGTGCGCGAGAGAGTGCCGGCGACAGAGTTGAACGTGCCGGTGCCGACCTCCCAGTTGACGCCATCCTCAATCGTATAGCTGACGACGTCATTGTTCTGCGCGCCAGAGGACGAAAAGGTTTGATAACCGGCTACGGCGACGCCTAATGACAGACTGCCCGTTCCCGTGGAGGTGACGGTCATTCTGGCGCGGTTATACATCTTAGAAGCCATAATAGCTTACCTTATCCGTGCGTAATCGTACCGGAGGATAGTGTCACCGACTGCCCCGACGAGATCGCCGTCGCGTTGATGATGATGTCAGAGGCAGAGGTGCCGACCGTCAGGCCAGACACAATCACGTTACCGCCATTGTCGCGCAGCTCAGCCTTCGCAGCCGTGCCGGTTCCGCCAGCCGTCGCCGTCAACGGGGTGCCGGAGATCGTCAGGACGCCGCTGGAAACCGTGCCAGGCGTCGTGCCGAGCGTGAAGCTGACCAGTTCGCCAGTCGCGCCAGACAGCGACGAGGTGCCGATAACGAGAACGCCAGCAGTAGCAGAGCCAACAGACGAGGCCGCCGTCTTGCCGGCGATCAAATCAGCCACCAGCTGCATACGGTTATTTTTTAGGGTCGTGGAATAAACGACAGACATCGCGTTCCCCTTAGAGCATGCCGACGATGTTCGTCGCCGTCGTTCCGGTCGCCTTGACCTGTTTCACCCGAATGTCGAGCATCGTGCCGACCGGGACAGCCGTGAACGTCACCGTGTCGCCGTTCTCGGTCACGACAGCCACGTTGCCGGCGCCACCGATGTAGAGGCGCGTGAACACATTGGGATCAGTGTCTGACGTCGTCACAGCCGCAGCCGTGTCAGGCACAAGAGATGAAAGCTGAGTTGCGGGCATTGAGTATTCTCCTCAGAAGCTCTTGCGAGCCGAGACAAGTTTGGATTGTGGGCGGATTGATCGATCGGCCTCGACCTCAATGTCGTTGAGGATCGACTGATAGATGCTCTCCCAGACCTGGATGCGCTCGTCGTTTTTGAGATACGGCGCGGTATGAACGAGCGACCCATAGAGATAGAGATCTGGATACGCAGTCAGCGCCCAGTTGGTCGTGTTGCCGGTCGAAATCGCGGGGAGGATCGAATAATACCACATCTCCAGCGTCGCAGGCGTCGCGCTCGCCGGTGGCGGTATCATGCGCAGCGTCTTGCCCATGATCGTGTAGTAGATGATGTTCTGCGTCGGCGAATAATACGGCGCCAGAACCGGGACAGGAGACGTCTGAGGCGACCAGCCCTGCGCCTGAACCGTCATTGACTGATCCGGCGGGATATAGGTCAGAGCGATCTGCGTGTTCTGATCCATGAGCTGATACATGGACAGAAAATCAGTCGGGAGCGGCGCGTAATCATTGACGACGCTGGCGATCGCTCTCGTGATGGAGCCGGGATGCTTGATCCGCGCCATGTCGCGCGAGATCCGCGTCGTCGCCAAGACAGTGAAATCAGGGATGACCGACGTCAGATCGGCGCGATTGAGGGTGTCTGCAATCTTATTGCAAAGACCCTGGTAGTTGGCCGCAAATGTCGGATCAGCGAAGGTCGTCAAAGCGAAATATCCCGCGTGAGGAAGGGCCGGCCTTCATTCATCAGCCACGCGAAAAGTCGCTTCTTGTCTTGCCAGATGCCCTTTTTCATCAGGTCGGCCCTGATAAGCATCGGAACGGAAGCGATCTTGACGTCGTCGCCGATCTT
>CAZUJM010000279.1:0-4442 GCA_964620405.1 uncultured Pirellulaceae bacterium
CCTCCGCCGCGGAGTCGCGCGGCTCCTGGCCACGGCGGGGTGAGGCGCTGCGCGCGGGGGGGAGCCGGGCGGCTCTCTTCCTCCAAGCCGTCCGTCAGCGCGTCGAGCACACTCGAGCGACTCAGCAGCAGGCTGGCCAGGGCCACCAGCAGGACGGTGGCGATTCGCCAGGGACGAACGTGCGGCATGGGGAGCCTCCTCCGTGAGGCTACTTTCGGGCGGCGTCAGGCGGTCAGGCGGATCGTTCCGCCACACGCAGTTTCGCGCTGCGGCTCCGGGGGTTCTGTTGGATCTCGGTCTCGTCCGCGCCGACCGGCTTGCGGTTCAGCTTCTGCCAGCGATGGTGGTCCAGGAAGGCTTCTTTCACGAGTCGGTCTTCCAGCGAATGGAAGCTGATGACGGCCATCTTGCCGCCGATCCGCAGGCATTCCGGCAGTCGCTCCAGCGCACGTTCCAGATGCTCCAGTTCATGGTTCACGGCGATGCGGAGCGCCTGGAAGGTCCGCGTCGCGGGATCGATTCGGTCCTTGGGATGCGACGGCACGACGCGACGCACCAGATCGGCCAGTTGCCGCGAAGTCTGGATGGGATCGTCCCGCCGCGTTTCGACGATCGCCGCCGCGATCCGCCGGCTGTACCGTTCCTCGCCGTAGCGATAGATCAGGTCGGCCAGCGTCTCGACGCGAATTCGTTGCAGCAGCCGCCAAGCCGGCTCGCCGGACTGCGGATTGAAACGCAAGTCCAGGGGGCCGTCAAGGTTGAAACTGAAGCCCCGTTCCCGGTCCGCTAGCTGGTCGCTGGACAGACCCAGGTCCAGCAGGATGCCGTCGACGCTCGGCTGTTCCAACTCCTTGAGCACCTCGGGGAGTTCCAGGTAGCTGCCGCAGAAGAGCTGCACGGGCAGGCCGGTGAGCGACTTTTCCAGCCGTTCGATGGCCGCCGGGTCGCGGTCGATCCCCAGCACCCAGCCGGTGGGTCCGACGCGTTCGGCCAGCATTCGCAGGTGACCACCGCCGCCCGCCGTGCCGTCGACCAGCACTTGGCCTGGCTGGGGATCAAGCAGTTCGAGCACTTCGCGGGGCAGGACGGGCACATGCACGGTCGACATCGGGGAATCCATCTTCGAACCAAGGGAGCGGACGCAGGCAAGGGATGCGAACCAGTCGTTCACGCGGCTGGCCTAGCCGAACAGGTATCGGCCACGCGGGAAGATGCGTGTTCACGAGCGGCGGCGAGGCCGTTTGTGCTCGCCTGGCCGCGTTCCCGCCAGCTCGATCATGACAAGCTGCTGAGTTGCCAGCAAGGCAAGTTCCCGGTTCGGTCGATCGTGACGGGGGCGAACGGGCGGGATGGGGGCTGGCCTTCCGTCGGGACGTCGCGCTCTGGCCTGCTGGCGGGGGGCCGTTCGATTTCTAATAATCCGGGGGCTCCTCGTTGCCGATCATTTCGCGGGCTCGCCCGTGGTCCCGCGCGAACGCTGCCTGGGAGACGCCGCATCGGGCCGTGCGATCGCCCCGCCAACGCCTCCGGAAGAACGGCCGCCGCCATGACCTCCATCCTTGGGATCTCCGCGTTCTATCACGACTCGGCCGCCGCCCTGGTGGTGGACGGCCAGATCGTCGCCGCGGCCCAGGAGGAACGCTTCACCCGCCGGAAGCACGACCACGCGTTTCCGCAGCGAGCGATCGACTACTGCCTTCGCGAGGCTCGGTTGTCGCCGGAGCAGATCGACTACGTTGGGTTTTACGACAAGCCGATCACGAAATTCGAGCGGTTGATCGAGACGTACCTGGCGTTTGCGCCGCGTGGCTACCGGTCGTTCCGGCAGGCGCTTCCGTTGTGGTTGAAGCAGAAGCTGCATCTGCCGCGTGAGTTGCGGAAGGGGCTGGCGGGCCGATATCGTGGTCGATTCGTCTTCACCGACCATCATGAGTCGCATGCGGCGAGTGCTTTTTTCCCGTCGCCGTTCGACGAAGCGGCGATCCTGACGCTGGATGGTGTCGGGGAGTGGTCGACCAGCTGCGTGGGTGTCGGCGAGGGAGCTCGGATCCGGTTGCTGCAGGAGCTGCGTTTTCCGCACTCGCTGGGGCTGCTGTATTCGGCATTCACCTACTACACCGGTTTTCGCGTCAACAGCGGCGAATACAAGGTCATGGGACTAGCGCCTTATGGATCGCCGGTCTACGCGGACCGGATCCGCGAGCACTGGCTGGATATCAAGGAAGATGGCTCCTACCAGATGGATATGAGCTACTTCAACTACTGCCAGGGCCTGACCATGACGTCGGCCAAGTTCCATCGGCTGATGGGGGGGCCGCCGCGTGATCCGGAATCGGAGATCACGCAGCGCGAGATGGACCTGGCCGCGTCGCTCCAGGCCGTCACGGAGGAGGTCATGCTGAAGGCGGCGCGGCACGCGCACGCCGTGACGGGTAAGAGGGACCTGGTGATGGCGGGAGGCGTCGCGCTGAACTGCGTCGGCAACGGCCGGATCCTCCGGGAAGGACCGTTCGACCGCATCTGGATCCAGCCGGCGGCCGGCGATGCGGGTGGCGCGTTGGGCAACGCCCTGTTCATCTGGCATCAGCTGCTGGGGCGGCCGCGTGAGCCGGAAGGACGCGACGCGCAGCAAGGGTCGTTCCTGGGGCCGGGGTTCACGGACGACGAAGCGCGCCAGGCCCTCGATGCCCGCGGCGCCGTGTACGACACCTGCGCCTCCGACGAGGAACTCTGTGACCGCGTTGCCGACCTGATCGCCGCGGGCAAAGTGGTTGGCTGGGTGCAAGGCCGCATGGAGTTCGGGCCGCGGGCGCTGGGAGCCCGCAGCATCCTGGGCGACGCCCGCAATCGCTCCATGCAGTCCGTGATGAACCTCAAGGTGAAGTTCCGGGAGTCGTTCCGGCCGTTCGCGCCGATCGTGCTGCGGGAGCATGTGCACGAGTATTTCGACATGCGACCGAACGAGGACAGCGGGTACATGCTGCTGGTGGCGCCGGTTCGCGAGTCCCTGCGCGTGGAGATGGGGCCGGAGTATGAGCGGGCGACGGGGATCGAGAAGCTGCACCATCCCCGGTCCACTCTTCCCGCCGTAACGCACATCGACTATTCCGCCCGCGTGCAGACGGTGGATGCCGAGCGGCACCCGCTGCTGCATCGGCTGCTGTCGCGGTTCTTCGAAAAGACCGGTTGTCCGGTGATGATCAACACCAGCTACAATGTGCGGAGCGAGCCGATTGTCTGCTCGCCGGACGACGCCTACCGGTGTTTCCTCATGACGGACATGGATGGACTGGCCGTCGGTCGCCAGATCGTCCTGAAGGAGCGGCAGGCGCGGCAGGTCAGTGAAGCGGAGCGGCGGGAGCACCTGGCCCGCTTCCAGCTGGATTAGGTCGTGGCCTGTTTTCGTGAACTCGTTTTGTGAACTCGTTTTGTGAACTCGTTTTGTGAACTCGTTTTGTGAACTCGTGGGCTTCGATCAGGTCGGGGACGCTGGCGATGGCGATGGTGGAGATCAACTGGAACCCGGGAGCTCGCCAGTTGCGGCAGTTTGCCGGGCTGTCGGCCATCGCGTTGCCGGCGCTTGGCTGGCTGTGGGGCGGCGGCGAGACGGTGGTGGGCGGATTGACGCTGGTAGGCCTAGCGGTCGCCATCGCCGGGACGCTCGCCCCCGCGACCGTGAAGCCGCTTTTCCTGCTGCTGTCGCTGGTCGCGTGGCCGATCGGGCTGGTGGTGGGCGAAATCGCGATCCTGGCGATCTACGGTCTGGTGTTCGTGCCGATGGGACTCGTCTTTCGCCTGCTGGGCCGCGATGCCCTGCGTTTGCGGATGGATCGCGGGCGCCCCACCTACTGGGAGCCAAAGTCGCCCGCCAAGAATGCCGCCAGCTACTATCGGCAGTTCTGACCGGTGGTGGCCTGGGGAGTCAGTTGTTGGAAAGGAAAGTAGTTGCATGACCGATTCAGCTGCCAAGCCGCCGCACGAAGATCGCTCCGAGTTCGAAAAAGCGGGCGACGAGGTGGAGGAGTCGCTGCTCGGTGAGTTCTGGCTTTTCATCACCGAGAACAAGAAGTGGTGGCTGATTCCCATCCTGCTGGTGATGTTGCTGATGGGCGTACTGATGGTGCTGGGATCGACCGGCGCGGCGCCGTTCATCTACACGCTGTTCTAGACAGCGCAGGAGCGCAGGCGTCCTCGCCCGCATGGTGAAAGCGACGTGACCATCAGGCGACGCGTGAAGGCACGTCGATGCGACCGGGAGCGCGGGCGTCCCCGCCCGCACGATGAGCAAGTTTTGGGCCATCGGGCGACGCGAGAAGGTACGTCGATGCGACCGGGAGCGCGGGCGTCTCCGCCCGCATGGTGAGCAGCGTTTTGACCATCGGGCGAAGCGAGAAGGTACGTCGATGCGACCGGGAGCGCGGGCGTCTCCGCCCGCATGGTGA